>CALEVL010000284.1 GCA_937924675.1 uncultured Ignavibacteria bacterium
AGCAAACCTTCGCAGGTCGTCAGCAAACCTCCGCAGGTCGTCAGCAAACCTCCGCGGGTCGTCAGCAAACCTCCGCAGGTCGTCAGCAAACCTTCGCAGGTCGTCAGCAAACCTTCGCAGGTCGTCAGCAAACCTTCGCGGATCGTCAGCAAACCTCCGTAGATTGTCAGCGAACATGCGCGGACGTCTTGCGAAGACGCGCGGATTACATGCGAACACGAGCGGATGCCCTAATCTGGAGCCTGTTACCAATATGTCGCCCCTACGGGGCTTTGCTGCATGGCGAAATTATTGCTACCAATATGTCGCCCCTATGGGGCTTTGATGTCCCAGCAGTGTCACTCGACGATCTTCCGAGGACGCTGCGGCCATGTTCTCAACTGCTAAAACACAAATTGACTGGCTGTATTTCAAATGCCGGAGTCATCCGGAACGTAAGATCAGGGCTGCCAATCTGCCTTTGAAAATGTCAGATACTAGTATTATCTTAAGACCAAAAATTGAATTGGATTACAAAGGAATTATTACCGTCAGGCAGGATGTGAGGTTTGGAAGTCCTTGCATAGTGGGTACGCGCATTTCCGTATATGATGTTCTTGGATGGTTAGCTTCAGGTATGTCGGTGGATGATATCCTTGCAGACTATCCACAGCTTAGCAGAGAGCAAGTGCTGGCATGCCTGTCATATTCGGCAGATAAGGAAAGGAAGATCAGAATCTCCGGATGAAACTGTTGTTTGATGAGAACATATCTTTCAGGATAATAAAAAGAATTGAAGTCAACTTTCCCGGGAGCATCCACTGTAGGAATATCACGCAGGAAGTATTGACTGATTTACAGATTTGGGAATATGCAAAAAATAATGAACTCACTATAGTTACGTTTGACAGTGATTTCTATGAATGGATGTTGCTGAAAGGATATCCTCCGAAAATAGTGTGGCTTCGCATGGGGAATTCTAACACAGATATCATCGCAAATGTGCTTAATGAGAGAAGCCAGGCCTTGATTGAATTCTCCAAAGACGAAGAACTGGGATTGATTGAAATCTATTGATCATAAAAGTTTTCCGCACTGCTTAATGCAGGAACTCTGAAGAAGCCAGTTACACTCGCGAAGGCAAAAGTCACTTTACCAGCATCATCCTCTTCGTCTCCGAAAAACTTTCCGCCCTGAGTTCATAATAATACACGCCGCTTGGCAGATTGTCTCCGCTGAACTGGACAGAATAACTTCCGGACTTCAGAAAATCATTTACTATGATTTCAACTTCTCTCCCGAGCACATCAAACACCTTCAAAGTAACATTGCCTGAAGTTCTTACATCGAACCTGATGGTTGTGGTTGGATTGAAGGGGTTTGGGAAATTCTGATAAAGTTTGAAATCAGAAGGTGACTCGGTATGTGGAGATATGCCGGTAAAAAAATTTACAATTGCAAGTATGGCATATTTTGCAAATGTTTGCACATGAGGTTTCTATGTGCAAATAAATCAGAGCTTATCATTTAACGAATTATGAGAGAAACTTTAGAGCTGCTGAATCAGATGAAGTTGGAAGGTATCCTAACAGAATATGCTATTGGCGGAGCTGTTGCTTCCATATTTTATATCGAGCCGGCTACTACTTATGACCTTGATGTCTTTGTGAGACTACCCGAAGAGAATGAATGCACACTTTTGATCATGAAGCCGCTGTATGAATGGCTAGAAAGCAAGGGCTGCAAATTCCTTGGTGAGCACATTCTGATAGAAGGCATACCGGTGCAATTCATACCCGCCTATAATGAACTTGTCAATGAGGCTGTTGAAAATGCTTCCGTGCTCAACTATGACAATGTTCCCGTTAGAGTGATTGCTCCTGAATATCTTATTGCAATTATGCTTCAGGTAAACAGGAACAAAGACAGGGAAAGGGCTTTGCGATTTTTTGAAGAGTATCAAATAAATGAGACAAAACTTCAGAGAATTCTGAAAGATCATGATTTGATGAATAGCTATAGCAATTTTAAGAACAGAAAATAATGAAGGACAGGATTAATCATTCAGGTTTACTAATCGATTCGAAGAGCAAGCTTAGAAAACACTTGTCCGTCCTTCCTGTAGAACAGAAGATCCGGATACTGATTGAATTGCAAAAGATGGGTAAACTTGCAAATCCGGAAAGGACTAAAGATAAGATGGTCTGGGAATGCAAGCTGAAAGCTTCGAGCTGAAATCACTCACTCATCAGCCTACTATTTCACCAGCAACATCCTCTTCGTCTCCGAAAAACTTCCTGCCCTGAGTTCATAATAATACACGCCGCTTGGCAAGTTGTCACCGCTGAACTGCACAGAATAACTTCCGGACTTCAGATATTCATTTACTATGACCTCAACTTCTCTGCCGAGCACATCAAACACCTTCAGCAAAACATTGCCCGCAGTTCTTACATCGAACCTGATGGTTGTGGTTGGGTTGAAGGGGTTGGGGTAGTTTCCCTCGTTACGAATCTCCCGATTCGTAACGGTAGCTCGTTCTTTACTAATCGGGAGATTGGGAGCGAGTTGTAATTGGGGCAATTAGAAATTTATAATTAGAAATTAGAAATAGAGAGCAAGGCATTTTGTTTTTATTCCTTTCCAATCAAATTTCCCGTAAAGTTCAATTGCTGATTTGGCATTCGTGTATTCGTGGCAAAAGCAGTTGGCCACGGATGAGGGCAATTAGAAAATTATAATTAGAAATTAGAAATAAAGAACTTTGGATTTTGTCTCAACTCCTTTCGATCAAATTTCCCGTAAAGCTCAATGCTGATTCAGCATTCGTATATTCGTAGGAAAAAAATCTTGCTTCAATTCTCTGAAAAAATTAATTTGATGAAAACAAATTCATCAAATATCGGAAAGTAAATTCTCAAGATGAGTATCAGCAGAATGTCAAATGCAATGGCAAGTGAATATCTTGGGCGCATTGCATTCGGTGAATTTCCTGATGCTGCAACTGTCAATGTGTTGAAACGTCTTCAGCAACAGCATCTTCTCAATATTCCGTTTGAGAATCTTGATATACATCTCGGCATTCCGATTACAATTGATACAGATAAGTTCTTTGCCAAAGTAGTAAAAAACAGAAGAGGAGGATTCTGTTATGAACTCAACGGACTGTTCAATGAATTGCTGAAAGCTCTCGGCTATAAAACAAAATTGGTGTCAGCGCGCGTGGCAAATGCAGAGGGCGGCTTTGGAAAAGAGTTCGATCATTTGGCAATAATCACAAGAATTGATCCCGACGAATGGCTTGTTGATGTGGGGTTTGGAGAATTTTCTGAATTTCCATTGAGACTTGTGAAAGATATTGTGCAGAAAGATCCAAGAGGAGATTTTGTTATTGAACAGTATGATGATGTCTATCTGATAGTCAAAAAACTTAAGGACAATGGAACAACTGAAAATCAATACATCTTTTCATTGATTGAAAGAAACTTGCCTGAATTTGAAGAGATGTGCAACTATCACCAGTCTTCTCCCAATTCACATTTTACGCAAAATAAGATTTGCTCTATTGCATTGCCTGATGGAAGGATCTCTTTAAGTAATAAGTCTCTTAAGTTAACCGGAAACGGTATTGTAACAGAAGAAAACATCATGGGTGAGGAGGACTTCCAGGATAAACTGGAATTGGTTTTTGGAATTAGAATAAACTAGGTTCAATTCGTTTTTGAAGAATCAGAACTTCAGTTTCCATTCCTTCAAGGCATCAATCATTTCATAATGTGTAAGGTCATAATGAATTGGAGTAACCGAAATGTAATTATCCTGAACTGCCGGGTGATCGAACTCGTTGGAATTGTCCATTACTTTCATCTTTCCTGTAAGCCAGAAGTATTCGCGCTTATTCGGATCAAGCCTCGAGTCAAAACAATCATCCCAAAATGATTTTCCCTGCTTAGTTATGAGAACTCCTTTGATCTCATCCTTGCTTACTGCCGGTACGTTCACATTCAGCAATGTACCTTTTGGTAAACCTTTGGCTATAACCTGCTTCGCGATCTTTGCAGAAAATTTTGCGGCCACAGAAAAATCTTTGCTTGTAAAACTCGTCAGTGAAACTGCTATACTGGGAATTCCGAGAATTGTTCCTTCGGTTGCGGCGGAAACTGTACCGGAATAGATCACATTCACTGCTGTGTTCGAACCGTGATTAATTCCTGATATCAGGAGATCTATTTTCTTTCCTTTCAGAAGGTTTCGTATTGCAAGCTTGACTGAATCTGCAGGCGTGCCTGTAACAGCATAACCGTAGAAGTCTTTGTCGATGATTGTTCTAACTGCTCTTATCGGCTGAGAGATTGTTACGGAATGTCCAACAGCACTCTGCTGTGCGTGCGGAGCAACAACATGTACTTCGGCAAACTTTCTTATCTCTCTCCACAAGGCTCTGATTCCCTCAGAACTTATTCCGTCATCATTTGAAATGAGTATTACAGGCTTCTTCATTCTTGAATTCGATTTTTCAAAGTTAAATTGCAGTTACTTCCCTGATCTTCTTCCAAACAATATCTTTCAGCTCCTTCAGGTTCTCTCCGCTTACGCTTGAGATGAGGATCTTGTCTTCATCTGTCTTGATCTTTTCAAGCTTCTTCTTCAACTCTTCACTTATTGCATCAATCTTGGTAAAGCAGATTATCCTGGGCTTGTCGAGAAGGTCAGCTTCATATTTCTTCAACTCTTTCAGCAATGTTGTATAGTCTTTCATACAGTCCTTCTTGCTTGCAGGAAGTTCTATTTTTGTGGTATCAATCAGGAACAAAAGTATTCTTGTCCGTTCAATATGCCTCAGGAATCTGATTCCAAGACCCTTTCCTGATGAAGCTCCCTCTATGATTCCCGGAATGTCCGCAACTACAAAAGAATCATATTCTCCATATCTTACTATTCCGAGATTCGGAGCGAGAGTGGTAAAAGGGTAATCAGCTATCTTAGGTTTAGCTGCCGATATAGCCGAGATCAAAGTTGATTTTCCTGCATTCGGAAATCCTACTAATCCCGCATCTGCAATCAGCTTAAGCTCAATGACAAGATTGAGTTCGCCTCCTTCTTCTCCGGGCTGCGCGCGCCTTGGCGCCTGATTTGTTGCTGTCTTGAAATGATGATTGCCTTTGCCTCCTCTTCCGCCTTTGAGAAGCACAACTTCCTGTCCGTCAGTAAGCAACTCTGTCAATACATTTCCTGTCTCAGCATCTTTTATAATGCTTCCGCATGGCAGAAGTATGACCTCGTCAGCGCCATCTCTTCCCGTCTTCAATCCGCCCTGTCCATGATGACCTCTTTCGGCTCTGTAATGTGTTTTGTAGCGAAAGTCGATCAACGTATATAATTGGCCGGATGCTTTGAAGATAATTGAACCTCCTCTTCCTCCATCACCACCGTTGGGTCCGCCTTTGGGAACATACTTCTCTCTCCTGAAACTTACGCAACCGTTTCCGCCTGCTCCTGATTTCACATAGATCTTTGCACTGTCTAAAAACAAATCTTAACCTCTTTCAGTATAGTAATCGTTTAAGGTGTCAACAAAATTGATGACATCTTTATTGTAAATATCGACGCCGTTTGTTTTGAAAACTTCTTTGAGATGATTGGAAGCTTCGAACCATGTTTTGTAATTGCTGAGCTTTAAAAATGATCGGGTTACATGCTCAGTGTCAGAGTTGTAAACCTTGTCAAGAATCCTTTCAAATTGTTTATCCGTAAAGAGTTTCTTCAAAACGGATATTGGTTCATCTTCGGCTATGTCTACATCTTCCGACACCTCCAAAGTCTCACGGCCAGTTGTCCCTACTCTTGCCGCTCTCTTTGAAGTAGGAGCCGTCTCTTCATGAACCGGAACTGCCTTTGTCTCAGCAACTTCACGTTTCTTAGGTTCCGGCCTAAACTCAACTATGCTTCCTGATCGTGGTGTGACTGAAGGCTCTATTTTCTGAGAAACCTTCGGCTCTGACTTATGCCCTGCTGTTGAATCAATCTTTGGTTCAATCTTCTGCTCAACCTTTGGTTCAATCTTCTGCTCAACCTTTGGCTCAATCTTTGGTTCGATCTTTGGTTCAATCTTTGGCTCAATCTTTGGCTCAACCTTTGGTTCAATCTTTGGTTCAATCTTTGGTTCAATCTTTGGCTCAACCTTTGGTTCAATCTTTGGCTCAACCTTTGGTTCGGTCTTTATCTCAATCTTCTGTTCAACCTTCGGCTCAATTTGTGTCTCAGTTTTAGCCTCTGGATTCTGAATTGCTTCAGGCATCTTCTCTGTTTGTGAGACATCAATTGTTTCCGGAATAATTACTCCTGTCTTGTCTCTGCTATCCCGGAAAACAGGCAGAACAGGAGAATCCTGTTTTGTATCCGATGCTGGTGCTCTGTCCTTATCAATCGTGACACCCCGAACTTCAGATTTGACAACTACTGTTTCTTCCTTTTCGTTGAAATCATATTTGTTCATCAGAACTTTTATTACATCTTTCAGACTTATTTCATATTCATCTTTGATTCCTCTGACAAGCTGAAATTTCTTTTCTATGTCAAAATAATATTTGTCATTCAGAAAGATCTTCAGAAATGAATAGGGGACTGTACATTCGAGATTCAATTCCTGCTCGTTATACTTCAGAGAATAAATCTGAAGAAAGAAATTCTTTATCTTAGCATTATTAATATCTGAGGTAAGCTTTCTGTATATGGCCTTGTTGGTCTCGTCAATGAGCATCGAAACTTCGTTCCTTGTAATGAAGATGGAGAAATTATCTTTCAGCACTTCATTGATCGAATCAATATAGAAATTATAGAAAGGGAATAGCTCAAGTTTTTTTGCAATGTCTGAAGGCGGACGGGACTCATAATTGCCGAAAAGATAAGTAATAAGTGTCCACTTTGGTCTTATAGCATAGTTGAATCTGAGCTTGTTTGCCTTTGCAATTCTGTCAAGTATCTCATCTCTGTCCCCGGTTTCCTCCACTATATTGAGTATATAGTTCTTGGTAAATTCAGAGAGCGAGCTCCTGGCAATTTTCTCAGGAGTCAGCTTTTCATCAACAGGAAGGGATCCCCATAGGTCATCAAATATCTGCCTTTCCTGATTTATTTTGTTAATTACAAATGTTTCTATCATTTGATTTGAGTTCTTCTTGATTTATACAGTCTCTTCTATCGGTTCAAGCATATCAGTTATCAGATCCTCTGCCTTTGACCAATCAACATCCTTCAGTGCGTCAATTCCATGACTCAAAATATCAAGGACTTCTTCCTGAAGTTTGCCTCTGTGATGTGCAACCGAATACGGAATTCTGGAGAATGTGACCATCGAATATTTCGGAATAAATCTGCCGGGAAAAAGTTTGTAAAGTTCAGCTTCAATCTTTTTCTTAAGCTGGAATCTCGGCAAGGCGACAAGGTCTCGCATCTCAACAAAATTTTCCTGCGCAAGGTCTGCGATTGCATCAGTATCCGGCTTCCTCGTCAGCTCATACTCCCTGAATATTTTTCCCCAATCATTGTTATACTTATTCATGATTTCATTCAGATAAGTGCAGTCCTCAAATGCAGCATTCATCCCTTGCCCGAAGAATGGAACTATGGCATGGCATGAGTCGCCTAACAGGGTTACGTTTTTCCCGAATGTCCACGGAAAACACTTCACGGTAATCAATGTACCGGTCGGATTTGATTCATATTGTTCTACCAGATCAGGCATGAGTTCTAATGCATCACGGAAATTCTTTTTGAAGAACTCCAGTATATGCTGATGGGAGGTAAGCATTTCAAGACTGTTCTCTCCTCCAAGTTCTTTGTCATAGGGAAGAAAAAGCGTACATGTGAAACTTCCATCAAGATTTGGCAATGCAATAAGCATGAAATTTCCACGAGGCCAAATATGAAGGGCATTTTTTTCCATTTGAAAACTGCCGTCCTTGCCGGGTGGAATTGTAAGCTCTTTATATCCGTAATTTTCATACTGCTGAGAGAAATTGAACCTCGGGATCTTCAGCATTTCCATTCTTACTGCTGATGTTGCACCGTCCGTAGATATGACCGCATTGGCTTTGACACTAAAATTCTTGCCGTCTGTCTCATCATGAAAATAGAGTTCCGGTTTGCTGAAATCAATTCCGGTACATCTTGAATTGAATCTTATCTTTACTCCGGAATTTTTTTCTGCAAGATCCATTAATGATCTGTTCAGTTCGGCGCGCGAAACTGCATTGATATATTCCGAGTCATCTTTCCCATATCTCTGAAAAGAAAGTGTTCCGTCAGGTGCATGAAGTTTCCTTCCATACATTGGTATTGAGATCTTCTTTATCTCGTCATACAATCCCACCTCTTTCAACGCATGGATTCCTCTTGTTGACAAAGCAAGATTGATTGATTTCCCAGCACCTGCATCTAACTTACGCATATCCTGTCTTCGTTCGTAAATATCAACATCAATTCCTCTCTTTGCGAAATAAACTGAGAGCAGTGCTCCTGCCAGTCCGGCACCAACAATTGTAACCTTTTGTTTTTCTTCAGACATGTTATGTATTCAAAATATCTTTTAGTATTTCAGAAAACTTCCAAACATCATCAAATGTATTGTATAATGGAACGGGTGCAACTCTGATTACATCCGGCTCCCGCCAGTCGCAAATGACATTCCGGTCGGTCAGTTCGCGGAATAATGATTTTCCGTTGTTCTTAATTCGCAGTGACAACTGGCAACCGCGCTGATCAGGATCCTTCGGTGTAATTATTTCAATGCTGTCGCTGTGAATGCTCTCAATAAGGTGTTCGAGATATCCGGTCAGCCCTTCGCTCTTATCCCTAAGATTCTGCATTCCGGCCTCCGCAAAAATATCTAACGAAGCCTTCAATGCTGCAAGCTGGAATACAGGCGGATTGCTTACCTGCCAGCTCTCTGCAGTTGGAATTGGAATGAAATTGTGTTTCATCAAGAATCTGCTTTGTTTGTCATGACCCCACCAGCCAAGGAATTTCGGAATCGCTGCATCACGAAGATGCTTCTGATGGACAAAGCAACCGCCAATTGCTCCGGGTCCGCCATTGAGATATTTGTAATTGCACCAAGCGGCAAAGTCAACATTCCAGTTGTGAAGCTCCAGCTTCAGATTTCCGGCTGCATGCGCAAGATCAAAACCCACCGTAATTCCTTTTGCATGTGCGGCATCAGTTATTTTCTTAAATTCAAACGCCTGTCCCGTATAATAATTTACACCGCCGAGCCAGATCAAAGCGATCTCTTCGCCTTTGACTTCAATTATCTTTTCAATATCCTCGGTTCGAATAGTACTATCGCCTTCGCGCGGTTTTGCTTCTATGATGCAATCTGCCGGATCGTATCCGTGAAATCTGATCTGAGATTCAACTGCATAATAGTCGGAAGGAAATGACATACTCTCAATCAATATCTTATTCCTTTTATTGTCCGGCCTGTAGAAAGATACAAACATGAAATGCAGATTAGCTGTAAGCGTATTCATGTTTACAACTTCTTCTTCCAAAGCACCCACTATCATAGCAGTTTGTGGAGTTAAGAACTCATGATATGGCATCCACGGGTTCTTTGCTTTGGTATGTCCTTCAACTGCATACCTCTCCCAGTCAGCAAGTTCCTGCTCTATGTATGCCCTGACAGCCTTCGGTTGAAGCCCGAGTGAGTTGCCCGCAAAGTAGATTACTTCCTTTCCGTCTTCAGATTTTGGTATGAGAAATCTGTCTCTGAATGATCTCAATTCATCAGAATCATCAAGTGTAACGGAGCAAGGTGCTCCGGAGGTCAGTTCGGATTTGATCAAAACAGTTTTTGGATGTTGGTTAATATTTGTTCTGATAACTATTTTTAAATGACTTTATAACCTCGAAGGAATCTTCCCATCTTTGTTTTATCTGATGATGCGTTGACAAAGCTGGAGTTTAACTCATCAAAAGATTTAGTGTCCTTGAATATTAATTCATCAATTAGTTCATACGTATTATCATAGCTTACATAATCATGATAGAAAGCAAGTACAATTTCACTTGCAAGTTTTGATCTTGAATCAAATATCTCAACAAATCTCTTGTCAGGATCATCTTCCTTCCCGTCAAACAACACTATATTAAAATATCCGCCTACTCCCATATTATACTTCGCTGCGCCGTTAGTAGCTCTCAGTAGTTGGATCAACCCCTCTACTCTGTCGATATGATCTCTTCTTTCGTCAATAGTCTTGTTGCTCGCATAATCAGAGAATATTATCTGAGCAGAGTCAGAACCTGATCCAACTGTTTCAAAGATCGAACTTGCTTTCATCAGTGTCATTTCTGTCTTAATACTCATTTTAGAGATCTTGAATTCACCGCTCTCATCAAAGCCGCCAATTATTGCCGCGTTCAAAAAGATCGAATCGGCTTCAGATGCATTTCGCCAATTAATAAAATCATACACCTTTTCCTTAAGGTCTTTCTGGCTTATGTCAATCTTCTCTCCGTCAGCATTCTTATAAAATCCCTGAAGATAATCGCCTGTGTCAAAATTGAAGTAACCGTTTAAGATATCGTTGATATGCCTGTGCTTAACCTTTGTCATCTCTTCATAACCTATCTGAAATATGTCATCAATGCTTTTGAACATTTCGGATTTATCCTTATGGTTTTTCACAGTGTCAAAGTCTTTGCTCAAACGTTCTTTGATGCCTTTCCTGATCTCGTCTCCAATTGCTGTGGTACCTGTACCGCCGTAAACTGCCTCAAGTTTTGTCGCTTCTCGGATTCGCGTAGGTACGATCTTCTGTATCTTGTCAGAAGACATCATCTTTCTTACATCGCCGATTGTAGTTTGTTCATCACAGCACATTGCGCCGGAATACTTGCTGAATATCAATGCATTGACTACTGTCATGGATTTATATGTTAATATTTTATGCTTTGTAACCTCTCATGAACATTTCAAGCCGAACAGGATCAGTTGTGTTTCCGAACAAAGTGTTCTCTGCTTCACCCAGATCAAAATCCGAATTCTGAAATACTATTCTGTCGGTCAATTGAAAACAAAAATCTTTTGAGATGAGATTGTTATCATATGCACCAACAAGTTCTTTTAAGAATTGTGATTTGTCTCCTGTTATCTCAAGGAATCTTTCATTGTGATTCTCTTTGCTGCCGTCAAGATAGATTATGTCGTAATAACCGCCTATCTCACTATTCTTAATTGCAGCCTGATTAGTGATCCTTATCAGTTCAACTAATCCAAATACTTTGTCAACACCGTTTCTTCTTACATCGAGTGAAAGTGAATTGATCATATCGCTGAATGCAAGTGATGTTGTTGTTGATCCTGCACCAACTGCATTGTAGATGCTGGTAGAAATATAAAGATGAGTCATACCTCCGTAGAAGTCATATGCCGTGAAACCATTCTGATTGTCCGTACCTATTATTATGCCTTCAATCTCATTCAGATCTTTCATCGAATCGCCCTTTAGCATGATTATATCCATGGCTTTTGAGACGATCTTCTCTTCTTTTATTTCAATCTTTTCTCCATTGCGCATGTAGTAACAACGGTTGAAGTCATGCAAACCAAATCCAAACAATCCCTGCAGTTTCTTTTCCACCATATCTTTGGATACAGACTGATACACTTTGAGTGCAATCCTTGCAACATCTTCCAAGGTAAAGAACATTTTATCATTATTGCCTGACCTCTTGTATTCGGAATATCTCTGCGAAAGCTCCTTAATCAGATTATCAACCACACTGCTTGTAACTGCAATATTTCCAGAGCCCCCATAAATAGCTTCAAGTTTCAGCTCATTACTCATCTGTTCTGAAAGCAATGATTTCATGTTGTCTGCCGTATGAATTCTTCGTCTTCCGCCTATGAAATATTCTTCGTCTGTGATTATTGCCCCTGAGTGAAAATTGAATTTCAGTGAGTTTACCAGTGCCACTTTAGGAATGATTTATTTACAGGCAATTTAACGATTTCAGAGGATTAATGCGTTTTACTTTGCAATGGATTCTCTCAACTTGACAAATCTCTGAACAATGAATCAATCACTCCGGCAATTCGGCAATCTCATAAAGCATTACTCTGCTCGGAGCTGCATCACTGCTGAAATCAGGAATCTGAATTGAAACAAAATATTTTCCGTCAGTTACTGAATCAGGAACATACACCATCTCAGTTATCGTTCTAGCAGAGCAGTTGTCCGGATTGACATCATGACTGAGACTTTTTACATCCCAAAAGATGTGATGGGCAGAGAGTTTTCCTTCGTCAAAAGTCCTGTCAACAGATGGGACATCCAGCAACAAGTGCTCAATGTTCAAAGAACGGATATAATTCATTGCTTCAAGAGAAAGAAATGGAGGAATATCCTGTGAATATCTTCTTGTCATTTTGTCGGGGCCATTAGGCAGTGTTCTGATAATGAGTCCATTGAGAAAATCTCTATCCGAACTTTCCACTTTCTCTTTGATACTCTCTGCTGTAATGATCATATCTGTATCGTTCTTGACCGGATCATAATTATCTTCTGTCTCACTAGCTTTGACAGGTTTGACTGTTATAAGTGTAGAAGGAATCAGAATGTTTTTCAGTATTGAGTTAACCGGAATCCTTTCAAAGGAAATATGTCCAACGCATTCAGTATGAGTTCCATTGCAATGTGGAATGATTCTATACTCCTCAAAGTTGCATCCTCCGCCCCTTCTTGTATCACCAATAAATGAACCAGCCTCATATGCTCTTGCTGATGCTTTGTCAACATCATATGTGTTTGGCTGCTCACCGTTGAAGTTAACCTGTAAGGAAATATACTCTACCTGATCCTGATCAATTGAGTAATTGGTTCCGTTAAGTTCAATTTTAATTTTCATTCTTAAGCTGTATGAATAGTTACAATTTCAGTTTTCGCATTCTTGGAGAAACAAGAGTTACAAAAGTAACGATCAAGAGTGTCATAATTCCTCCGAAGATCACTGAAGGAACTGTTCCGAGCAGCTTTGCTGCTACTCCCGATTCAAATGCTCCAATCTCATTCGATGAACCTATGAATATGCTGTTGACAGCAGAAACTCTTCCTTTCATATTGTCAGGGGTCATGAGCTGTATAATTGTAGCTCTTATGACAACACTGACAGAATCAAAGGCACCGCTGAAAAGAAGTGCCGCAAAAGAAAGATAGAAGTTTCTTGAAAGTCCGAATATTATGATACAAATCCCGAATCCGAAAACACCTATTATAAGATTTCTTCCGGCATTCTTTGTGAGAGGTCTTCTTGTCATGTATATTGCCATTGCAACAGCACCTACGGAAGGAGCGGCGCGAAGCGCTCCGAGTCCTTCCGGACCAACCATTAATATCTCGCCTGCAAAGATAGGCAGCAAAGCAACTGCGCCTCCGAAAAGTACGGCAAACAAATCAAGTGAAATTGCTCCGAGGATTATCTTCTTCTTAAATACAAACTTAAGGCCCGCTGTGAGTTTCTCTGTCAGCGATTGTGACTCTATATGTTCCGGTTTAGGTTTCTTCTTTATTGGAACGAGTAAACTGATTGCAATGATCCAAAAGATCATTATGGTAACGTAAGTGTTGGTTGGGCCAATAATCCCATAAAGCAATCCGCCGATTGCAGGTCCTGTCACTGCGCCGGTTTGCCATGTGGTAGTGTTCCAGGTAATTGCATTCGGCAATACATCCTTTGGTACAAGTTGAGAAACAAAGGCAAAGAACGAAGGTGCAGAGAATCCTCTTCCAATTCCGCTAAGAAAAATAACAGAGTAGATTCCGTAAACCGTCATTTGATCGGTGAAGTCCAGGCTGCCTGAAGCTATAACAAGCAAAAGCATAGAGCAAAACGTCATTAAGAAAACAGAAGCCATTACTATCTTTTTCCTGTCATTTGTATCTGTAATGTGTCCGGAAAAGAACAAAACTGATATTGATGGAATGGCTTCAGCAAGTCCGATCAGTCCAAGTGAGAGAGGGTCCTTTGTAATTTCGTATATCTGCCAGCCAACGATCACTGCCTGCATCTGCGAAGCGATTGTTATGCATAGTCGTGCAACAGTGAAATTCCTGAATTCCCGGAATCTCAAAGCAAAATAGGGGTCGGGCTTCTTTTTTATATCCAAATGATTTATGGAGATCAGTAAGTTAGATCAGGAATACTATAATTGCTCGTTAAGAATTTGAACAAAGATATGATTATCAGATTGAACATTAAAGGAATCAAGGAAATTTATATAGTTGCTCACATTTGAAGCTCAAATGTTCTGTTCAGCATTGAGATTGCAATAAAATCAAAGGATTCAAATAGCTATATTTATTCATATTCAAAACTTTTTTAACTACTCACGACATGGCCAACAAATATGTTTATTACTTTGGAAACGGCAAAGCTGAAGGTAAAGCAGATATGAAAGCTTTGCTCGGCGGTAAGGGAGCTAATCTGGCAGAGATGACCAATATTGGACTTCCGGTACCTCCGGGATTTACAATCACTACTGAGGCGTGTAATCATTATTACGCAAATAAAAAGAAGTATCCGAAAGAACTTAAGGCACAGCTTGAAACTGCTCTCAAGAAATTGGAGAAGGATTACGGATGCAAATTCGGAGACAAGAACAATCCTCTGTTGCTTAGTGTCAGATCGGGTGCCCGTGCATCAATGCCCGGTATGATGGACACTGTGCTCAATCTTGGATTGAATGATTCTACTGTTGAAGGCCTTCTTAAGAAGACTGGCAATGCAAGATTCGTTTATGATTCATACAGACGATTCGTGCAAATGTATGGAGATGTTGTTATGGATCTGAAACCGAAAGACAAACATCAGATCGATCCGTTTGAAGAAATAATTGAAACGAAGAAGAAGAAGCTTGGTATAAAGAGTGATCTTGAGTTTTCAGCTTCTGACCTTAAAGAACTTGCGGCAGAATTCAAAGAGGAGATAAAGAAAGATTCCGGTCAGGAATTTCCTGATGATCCGATGGAGCAGCTTTGGGGCGCAGTCGGAGCAGTGTTCAGATCATGGATGAATGACAGGGCTAATGTTTACAGAAAGCTCAATAACATTCCGGCTGAATGGGGAACAGCGGTTAATGTGCAGTCAATGGTATTCGGGAACCTTGGCGAGACTTCCGGAACCGGAGTTGCATTTACAAGAAATCCTTCAAACGGCGACAATGAATTCTATGGCGAGTATCTGATGAATGCTCAGGGTGAAGATGTGGTAGCAGGAATAAGAACACCTCTTCCAATTGAACAACTGAAGAAAGACAAGCCAAAGATCTACAAACAACTCGATGATGTCAGAAAGAAATTGGAAAAGCATTACAGGGATATGATGGACATTGAGTTTACAATTCAGGAAGAGAAATTGTTCATGCTTCAGTGCAGGGCAGGTAAGAGAACAGGTTTTGCATCAGTGAAGATTGCAGTTGATATGGTTAAAGAGATGTTGATCAAAAAGAAAGAAGCAGTGATGAGAGTAGACCCTGACCAATTGAATCAATTGCTTCGTCCGATATTTTCCACAACAGAAAAGCAGGAAGCAATTAAGAAAGGGAATCTTCTTGCAATAGGTTTGAACGCAGGCCCTGGTGCTGCATCCGGGAAAGTGTATTTCAATTCTTATGATGCAGTTAATGCCAAGGCAAGAGGTGAAGATGCAATACTGGTCAGAATTGAAACTTCTCCTGAAGACATTCGCGGAATGAATGCTGCTGAAGGAATCCTCACATCGCGTGGAGGTATGACATCACATGCGGCACTTGTCGCCAGACAAATGGGAAAGGTCTGTGTAGCCGGATGCGGCTCTCTTGAGATTGACTACTTGCTGAAGACAATAAGAGTAGAAGGAAAACCTCATGTTGTTCATGAAGGTGATTATATTTCTCTGGACGGCTCAACAGGTGAAGTCATTGTAGGGCGGCTTAATGCCAAACCTTCAGAAATACTTCAGGTGCTTGTTGACAAGACACTGAAGCAGGAAAAATCAGTGTCATACAAGTACTATTCTGATTTCATGAAGTGGGTTGACAAGTTTAGAAGAATGAAGATAAGAACAAATGCAGACCAGCCCGATCAGTGTGAAAATGCTATCGCATTCGGAGCCGAAGGAATTGGGTTGTGCAGGACAGAGCATATGTTTTTCGGCGGTGACAGGATTGATGCTGTGCGTGAAATGATTCTCGCATACAAGGAAGAAGGCAGAAGAAAAGCGCTCGACAAAATTCTTCCATATCAGAGAAATGACTTCATAGGAATATTTGAAGTGATGAAGGGAAGGCCTGTTACTATAAGGACTCTTGATCCACCCCTTCATGAGTTTCTTCCTCATACCGAGATCGAAATAAAAAAACTTGCAGCGCTTATAGGAACGAAAGTAGATGAGATAACTTATAAGATTCATGCGCTCGAAGAATTTAATCCGATGCTCGGACATAGAGGATGTCGTCTTGGAATTACATATCCTGAGATAACTGAGATGCAGGCCAGGGCAATATTCGAAGCAGCAGCTATTGTTCAGAAGAAGGGAATCAAAGTTGAACCCGAAGTTATGATTCCTCTTATCAGCGGACCGGAAGAATTTGTTGAACAGGAAGTGATCATAAGAAGAGTAGCTGATGAAGTCATGAAAGAACAAGGAGTAAAGATCAAGTATAAAGTTGGAACGATGATAGAGATTCCGAGAGCTGCAATTACTGCAAAGAAGATTGCCGAACATGCAGAGTTCTTCTCGTTTGGAACTAATGACCTGACACAAATGACATACGGATTATCGAGAGACGATTCTGCGTCATTCCTTCCTTACTATGTGGAGAAGGAAATCATAAAGAGGAATCCGTTTGAATCAATTGACACTGACGGAGTAGGCATGCTGATGAAATACGCGGTTGATGAAGGCCGGGCATCGCAACCAAAGATCAAGCTTGGAATTTGCGGCGAACACGGAGGTGAACCTGATTCAATCAGTTTCTGCAATCAGCTTAAACTTGACTATGTGAGCTGTTCTCCTTTCAGAGTAGCTGTGGCAAGACTTGCAGCTGCAAGAGCAAGTATTTCTCAGGGCGACTGAGTAGGCAATTGAACAGAGATTTAAATAACAATCCGGCCGGCAGGAATTTTTCAAAAATTTCTGCCGGTTTTCTTTTGAAGGCGAATGCCAAAATCTTTCTCTGATCTTTGCAGAACAAATTTAATCGAAGAGTTAACTCAAAATTTAATCTGAACCATGAATCCTATTACAATTTCCGACATTGAGTCAATTGCCAGAGAGAATCTTACTGCAACGGCTTATGACTATTATTGCAGCGGAGCTGATGATGAAATCACTCTGAGAGAAAATTCTGAGGCATATAACCGGATCTTTCTTAAGTACAGAGTACTGGTTGATGTCAGCAAGAGAGATCTGTCAACTACAGTGCTGGGAGAGAAAATTTCTTTGCCATTGATAATTGCGCCAACGGCTTTTCATAAACTCGCACATCCGGAGGGGGAAGCAGCAGTTGCAAGAGCAGCAGGTTCAGAAGGAACAATAATGACATTAAGTACTCTTTCCAATTGTGATGTTGAAGAAGTTGTAAATGCATCTTCAAGGTCAGTATGGTTTCAATTATATGTGTTCAAAGATAGAAGTGTAACTGAAGCTCTTGTCAGTAGGGTAGAAACAGCCGGTTGCAAAGCACTTGTCCTGACTGCGGATGCACCATTACTCGGAAGAAGGATACGGGATGTAAGAAATAAGTTCAATCTGCCGGAAGGAATATTTGTGAAGAATCTCGAACCATTCATGAAAGAAATTCTTCCGGCTAGAAATGATTCGGGAATAGCAGGATATTTTTCAGATAATCTTGACGCATCGCTAACTTGGAATGACATTCAGTGGCTGAGATCAAGGACAAACCTTCCAATATTAGTTAAAGGTATCATTTGCAAAGAGGATGCGCAGTTGGCGCTGGATAACGGTGTTGATGGAATTGTTGTTTCAAATCACGGCGGCAGACAACTCGATACATGCAAAGCAACTATAGAAGTTTTGCCGGAAATTGCAGACATAGTAAATGGAAAGATTCAAATGCTCGTTGACGGTGGAATCAGAAGAGGAACAGATATTCTAAAAGCAATTGCTTGCGGAGCTGATGCTGTGTTGATTGGGAGACCGGTAGTTTATGGACTCGCATACAATGGCACAGAGGGTGTCAGATGTGTAATTGAAATTATGAGAAGTGAACTTGATTTGGCAATGGCATTATGCGGATGCAAATCAATTCAAGAAATAGACAGAAGCGTGTTGGCATAGAAACAATGCTCTGCTGTTCTTGTTACAGCAGAGCGAAAAAGATTTTTGGAAATTTTTTTGTTCAGTTATTGTACTTGACCTTATACCTGAAAAGTTTATTTGTCATGTCAGGGTTAGTCCAAAGATTCAGTGAATTCAATTTCCAGTAAACATTTGTTCTGAGATCTTCATTCACTCCATTCAAGCCTTTGAAAAAAATCTTACCTTCCTCTGTTACAGTTGCCTCTATTATAACTTCACCGTCAAGATCTTCAGTTGAGTATCTCAGATATGGAAACTCAAGAACATCTTTTATTTCCTCTCCAAGCTGATCTCGTAGATCTGCCTCATTGCGGGCTGAAAGCGGCTCTGAATAAGCGTTCCCGGCGAATGCAGTAAGTGCTGAAAAGATTATTGCAGCACATGTGTAGATTAGTTGTCTCATTTCTTTACCCTCTTTAATTTTCTTTCTGAATGATTATTCGTAATCCGGATATAAAAAGTTTCACAAGGGTGATCAGTTATTGCTTTCAGAATTTTTTTTTCATCACCCAATACAAGGTTTGTAAAAAATTTTCACTTCAGATTGTCATCTTACAGAAAATTATTCCGAATTTATTTTTCATCGCAAATATTGTGATGTGGCTTTTAATTAATCATAAATTTTTTTAAAATTGCACAGTTAAAAAAATTCAAGAACAAAATTTCATCATAGACATAAAACTTTGATGACAAAAATAAGAAGTAATCAAGAGTGTTCCAGATCCAAATATAAAACCGGAAAAAAATTTCCGCGTTTTATTTTTTTATAAACTAAACCAATATGGAGGGTTCAGTTATGGCAGCACCGGTAAAAAAAGCAGCAGTAAAAAAAGCAGCGGTAAAAAAGGCAGTAGTAAAGAAGGTTGCTAAGAAAGCTGCAGTAAAGAAAGCTGTAAAGAAAGCAGTTGTAAAGAAAGCTGTAAAGAAGGCTGTTGTAAAGAAAGCTGTAAAGAAAGCAGTTGTAAAGAAAGCTGTAAAGAAAGCAGCTGTAAAGAAAGCAGTAGTAAAAGCTGCCGTAAAGAGAGCTATGAAATAAACAGCTTCAATATCCAATTCTATACAAGAATGCCGGCTCAATGAGTCGGCATTTTTTTTAGTGTGGTCAGTGATTAGCCTGTTCTTCTCCAAATTGTTTTTTCAAAGATATACCACTCAATACACATATATTCTGACATTTGGTGTTTCCGTGCATTGGCAAACAATGAGTCTGTTACTTTGGCTAAGTGCGCCGAATGCGGAGCCGGGGTTTAAACTAAGAAAAGTACCCATTTTGGTGAACTGCTGGAATGCACTAAGTGTGGTTTATAATTGTTAGTTAGAGAAACCATTACGATTTTTCCGTTGAAGATAAACATTAAGAAAAAGTCCGGGGAAAGTAAATCCCGTCAACCGCAACTTTTCTAAACAAACACAGATAGATTGAAGATAGGATTCCTGAATTCACTTATCAGGAAGGATGAGAAATTTCTTCTTGATGAGATTGCAAAGCAAGATGCTGAGTTAGTTATGGTTGAAGACAGAATCATTAGGTTTAATATAAGCTTATCACTGTTCCGGAATTTTCTATATTGACAAGAGAGCCTAACTTCCGGACAAGCTAATCGAAAGCACTTCAGCTTTACATGCTAAAACTTGTAGAAGACGGAGTTCTTGTACAGCAATATAGAATGACTGTCCTCGAAATTTCGCAACTCTTACAATAGAATATGAACTGCTTGACAAAGTTGCCGAATCGTTGAAGAAGGTTCTGAACATTGATCTTGCAGAATGAACAGAACCTTCTACGTTAATATCTTTATTTGATAAGAAGCATCTTCGAAGAAAGTATCTCATTACCGAAATCAAGGGTATAGAAATAAACGCCCGAAGAATACTTTCCCGCATTCCATACAACGCTGTAACGTCCCAATCCTCTTAAGTCAATTTTAATTACATCAACAAGCACTCCAAGTGAATTGTATATTCTTATCACTGCTTGTGACTGAACATTACTTTTCACAATGAACTTGATCGTTGTTGACGGATTGAAAGGATTCGGATAATTCCCAAGCAACTTGTACTCACCCGGGAAATTAAGATCAGTTTCATTAAGCTCACCCGCTGCTTCATTATTGATTACAGATGTAGGAGGTCCGAAACTTGTAAACGGACTTATCACTCCGTAAGCTACACTAAGAGCTATGATCTGTTGCTTCAATGCAATGGCTTCAGGTGAGTTGGGATTCAATGTGTAATAGATCGCAAGAAGATATTCGATTTTCTGCTTAGCCCAAATTTTTGTGAGGAATTGGTATCTCACATCAGCAGTGTCAAGCCGGTTGAATGAGTAGTTGTATGAAACAGGTTGATTGAATGCACGACCGGAAAGTACAACATTGAGCGGACCGGACTCTGTATATCTTCCGGAAACAATCATCTGTTGGCCGATATATAGATTTTGAAGAGGTGACGGATAAACATTGTTGATGAACGTCGAAGAAAAAGTAACAGTCGGACTCAGCAGAACAGGATTCTTGATTCTCTGATAGAAATTCGTGATCCTTGATTCAACCTCATCATTAAGCAAGAACTCCGCAAAGCCGTTGTTCTGTGATGACATGAGAGTAAGCAATTGCTGATCAACATCATTACCAATGCCGAATGAATACAGAAAGATCTTTGTCTCTGTTGTCTGAATTAGTGTGCGCACGTGATTCAGTAGTGCAGTTCGTTCTGTAATTCCAACAGTGGGCATTCCGTCGGTAAGGAAAATGATGATGTTTGCCGTGCTGTCATTGGCAACATTGAAATGAGGCACTGCCGTTGAGAATGCTCCGGAAATGTTCGTGCTTCCTCCTGCCTGAATATTCTGAATATACGTAAGCGCTGAATCCCTTGCCTGTGAAGTGTATAGAACATGGCGGTTTCGAAATGCATAAACGTTGGTTTCAAAATCAACAATGTTGAACTTATCTCCCTGATTCAGATTGTTGACAATGTATGTGGCAGCATTCTTTGCCTGAATAATCTTTGTTCCGGACATGCTTCCTGAACGGTCAAGAACAAGTGTGAATACTTTTTTTATGATGTCTGCAGTTGTGCCCGGATTAGGTTCTGCGATGAACAGGAAAAATCCACCAAGTGAATCGGGCAGTTGAATATCCGGTATGCGAGTCGAGTAGCTGTACAAACCAAGCTGATTCAGATTCAGAGAATACTTTATCTTATAGTTGACAGACGGAACTGCCGTGTATTGGTTGCTGATGATAGTGGCAGAGTTTCCGTTGTTTGTAATGGAGATCAATGGATTCGAACTTACAAGCCGGATGCTGTCAATTGTCCTTTGAGAGAAGAGATTGAATTCAAATTCCTGAGATTCGATTGTCTGATTCTGAACAAGTCTGTAATCATTCGGATAATCATAATAGACATTTCCAAAATCATATTTGAGAAGCTGAACATAAGTCAGTTCAACAACCAACAGTGAGTCTCTCCTAACCTGCTCAGGGATTGAGAAAAACAACGGCTTTGCTCCAAGGTAGTTTCTCAGATTTTGATTCATTGTACCTCCGGGAAGCGAAGTATCCTGCGGGTTTGGAGATATTGGAGCTACATGCCAAACTCCTTGCAGCTTCCATTTTAGTTCAGTGGCACTCGCGCCATCGGGCAAAGGGAAAGCGTATGAAACAGTCTTATCAGCTCCAAGATTGTTATAAAAATATTGAGTTGTCTTGGTGATGGAAACCTGCATCTCGACAGATGCCAGGATGTCTGAAGCAGTCAGCTTGAGATAAATGCCGGTTGATGCATTGACCACTCCGACACCGTTGGGGCAGGAGTCAGAAAATGTAAGCACAAAAAATGCCAAGACAAGAAAAAACTTCTTGCCGATCATATCTGTATCCTCCTTTCGGGGATGTAAATTGCTAAATCTAATTAAATGAACGAATTGGAACTCTTACAAACGTAAACACTTTGAGCTTAAGATTCAAATCAAAATTTTACTTCGGATTAGTCTCATTCATGGTTCAAAGAAATCCTCATTGATTTAGATCTGTTCGTTTTTCAATAAGTGCCTTCAGCAGATTCCTCTTCCAGCCGGAATATTTTGTTCTCATCACAGGAGTTCCGGAAAATGTTGCCATAAAGTCTTCCTCTGTCATTGAAAGCAGCTCATCATATGTTTTTCCAAACGCGATTTTGTTAGGAATAAAGTGTTCATCACTTCCGAATGTGCCGGGCCTGTTGAACGGACATACATCCTGGCAAATATCGCAACCAAATATCCATCCGTGAAGATCAATTTCATTTATTGCTTCCGCGCGATTCTCTATTGTCTGATAGGAGATGCAAAGGTTTGAATTTAGTTTGTAGTCTTCGTAGATCGCGCCTGTTGGACAGGCATTGACGCACAGCGAACAATCCTTGCAAAGATCTTCTACGGGTCTGTCGGGTTCGGTAAAAAAATTTGTTATAATAGTTGCAATGAAAAAGAAGCTTCCGCTATCTTTATCTATAATGTTTGTATGCTTGCCCATCCATCCAAGACCTGAACGCACTGCCCACACCTTGTCCATTACAGGTCCGTCATCAATGTAAGCTCTGGTCTTCACACCTTCTGCAATCGATTCTATCTCATTGCATAATGTCTTCAGCCTTTTCTTAATGATCTTATGATAATCTCTAGTTCCCCATGCATAACGGGAAATCTTTGGAATGTCAGGATTATCAGAGTGTTCGAAAGGTGTATCGTAAAGATAAGAAAGTGAAATTATGGTCTTTGCATCTTCCATGATGAATGATGGATCAGTTCGTTTTTCAACACTGTTTGCCATCCAGTTCATGGATGCATTATGACCTGACTCAAGCCATGATAGAAGATGTTTTTTCTCATAAACAAGTTTGTCAGCCTTTGCAAATCTAACATTTTCAAAACCTGCACTTTTGCAAAGATTAACTATTTGTTCCTTAAGATTATTCATAAGCTTCTGCACCAAAATCAAATCTTCTTTCTTCAGGAATTTCTACATACACAACTTCATCTTCGATCTTAACTTCAAATGTTCTTAGCCGGCATCCAAATCCTGTGGGCTGCAAGCCGGTTTCAAGACTGAAAGTGAATCCATGGACAGGGCATGACACATTTATATCTTCAATATATCCGTTATAAATTTCCGGGATGTGATTATGCGGACAAATGTTGTCAACCGCAAATACTTCGTCACCTATCCTGAAGATTGCAGCTTCATTCTCATCATTTATTACAATTCGCTTTCCTTTGTTAGGGGAGATGTCTTTGAGAA
This sequence comes from uncultured Ignavibacteria bacterium, assembly GCA_937924675.1. Lineage (GTDB taxonomy): Bacteria > Bacteroidota > Ignavibacteria > Tepidaquicellales > Tepidaquicellaceae > JADJAH01. The sequence continues at coordinate 23,625 of CALEVL010000284.1, forward strand.
GGCATGCCTTCTTAAACTTCTTATCCAAGTTATGAATTAAAATGAAAAAACTTCCTGTCGCCTAAGCAACAGGAAGTTTCTGAATTTCTGACTATTTAGAAAGTCACTTCATATCAAACAGCCGGTCGAGTCTGGCGATCTCCATAAGATTTCTCACGGCAGGATTGACATTCTTAATAATGAGTTTCTTTCCTTTCTCACGTTCGAGTCTTTCAGAAAGCAAGAGTACAGAAAGTCCCGAGCTATCGCATTTCATCACGTCTCTCAGATCAATTACAAATTGATTCTCAACTTCCTTCTGAAGAAAAACCAGTTCCGTTTTCAATTCAGCAGCTATGCTGTGATCCAGTGATTTCGATTCAAGCCGGAAAATGGTTTTGTCTTTTTGCTTATCAATTTCAAATTTCATATTAGTGACTTTTGTGTTCCGGTTTATCCTTTGGAAGAAGAACTTTCCTGCTTAATCTAAGCTTGCCGGTGTCTTCGACTGCAATCAGTTTCACTTGCACCTTATCGCCCGGCTTCAGGACTTCTTCAACCTTGTTCAATCTTCTGTGTTCGATCTCCGAAATATGAAGCAGACCTTCCTTGCCCGGAATAATCTCAACAAATGCACCGAAGTCCTTTATACCTTTAACAACCCCGTCATAGATCTTACCAACTTCAGGTACTTCCGTAAGCGATTCGATCATTCTTGTGGCAATATCTGCCTGGCTCTTATCAATGGCTGCAATTGTTACTTTTCCGTCTTCAGCAATGTCAATTTCAGCACCACTTTCAGCAACTATATGCCTTATCATCTTACCGCCCGGTCCGATCACTGCACCAATCATATCAGTTGGAATCATTATGGAATAAAGGTGCGGAGCAAAAGGTGATATAGATTCTCTTGCCTGTGTAATAGTCTTACTCATTTCTCCAAGTATGTGAATCCTTCCTTCTTTTGCCTGCTCAAGTGCTTTCTCCATTATTTCAAACGAAATTCCTCTTATCTTGATGTCCATCTGTATAGCAGTGATTCCGCTTTCAGTTCCTGCAACTTTAAAATCCATATCTCCGAAATGATCTTCATCTCCGAGTATGTCAGAAAGAATTGCAACTTTGTCACCTTCCTTAATCAGTCCCATGGCAATTCCTGCAATAGGTTTGCCAAGCTTCACGCCTGCATCCATCAGTGCCATTGAACCGGCACAGACAGTTGCCATTGATGATGAACCGTTCGATTCAAGTATGTCTGAAACAATCCTGATCGTATATGGGAAATCATCTTCCGAAGGCATGAGATTTTTCAGTGACCTCTCGGCAAGATTGCCATGTCCAATCTCTCTTCTTCCGGGACCCGGCCTGCCGCCAACTTCGCCAGTACTGAAAGGAGGGAAGTTGTAATGAAGAATGAATCTCTTGGAACTTTCATCCTTCAATCCTTCGATTATCTGTTCGTCTCTTTTTGTACCAAGCGTGACAGTTGTCAAACTCTGAGTCTGACCTCTGGTGAACAATGCAGAACCGTGTGTTCTTGGTAATACAGCAACTTCAGTTGTGATCTGTCTGATATCTCTCATTCCTCTGCCGTCGAGTCTTTTTCCTTCGTCGAGTATCATGCTTCTCATTACATCATATTGAATGTCATGTACAATACCGCCAAGTTTCTTTTCCTGATCAGGATATTTTTCCGAAAGTGATGTTACAACTTTCTCAAGTACTTCTTTGTTTCTTACTTTTCTTTCATCCTTGGTCATTACTGTTCCGAAAATACTCTTGATATCTTCAAGGCAGATTGACTTTACATCATTGATGATCTCGGTGTTATCTTCTGATTTGGCAAGTTCTCTTTTTTGTTTGCCTGCTTCCTTTGCAAACTCTTTTTGGAAATTGCAGATCTCAGCAATGTTTGTATGTGCAAATCGTATTGCTTCAATGAATTCACTTTCAGAAATCTCTTTAGCTTCACCTTCGACCATCATTATGGAATCTGTTGTTCCTGCTACGCTTATATCGAAGTCACCCTTTTCAACTTCTTCATGAGTCGGATTTACGATGAGTCTTCCATCAATACGAGTTACTCTTACTTCTGAAATTGGATCATCAAATGGAATGTCGGAAATGAGCAAAGCCGCTGAAGCTCCAATAGCGGCAAGAACATCGGCATCATTCTCCCCATCGGATGAATAGACGGAACACATGATCTGAGTTTCAGTGAAGAAACCTTCCGGAAACAAAGGACGTATTGGCCTGTCAATTAGTCTTGAGGATAGAATTTCCTTTTCCGTCGGCCTTCCTTCTCTTTTGAAAAATCCGCCCGGTATTTTTCCAACCGACGCAGTCTTCTCTCTGTAGTCCACGGTCAGCGGAAACCAGTCCTGCCCGGGATTGGCTTGATCAGCCGCTGTTGCTGTACATAAAACCAATGTGTCGTTCAGCGAAATCAGAACGGCTCCGCCCGCTTGTCTTGCAAGCCTTCCCGTCTCAATAGTGATTGTCTTCCCACCGATATCGATGCTTCTTTTTGTTACTGCCATGTTTTAGCTGTTGTTAATTATTTACGTATGTCAAGTTCTTTAATGATGGTCCTGTATCTCGTAACATCCTTGTTCTCAAGGTATCTGAGAAGTTTCCTTCTCTTTCCGACCATCTTAAGCAATCCTCTTCGTGAGTGATTATCTTTCTTGTGTGAGTTAAAATGCAGCGCCGAAAGATCGTTTATTCTCTTTGTGAGGATGGCGACCTGTACTTCCGGTTTGCCGGAGTCTTTTTCGTTAGCTCCGAACTTCTTGACTATGTCAAGTTTTTCTTCTTTTGAAATTGGCATTTCTAGTTTTTTGCTTTGGTGATTTTGTTATGAAAAATTTCTTTTAGAATTTCCTTTGAATTATTCTTGTCAATTAACATCTGCTGCTTCAATTCGTCCAGGGATGAAAACTTCTCTTCGCTTCTCAAAAAATCAACGAACAGTACTTCAATTCTGCTGCCGTATATATCTGAGACGAAATTGAAAATATTGACTTCGAGTTTCAGTGACTCATCATCCGTAACAGTTGGATTTGTTCCAATATTCATGACTCCACCATACTCATCTCCGTCTATATTCACAAGCACTGAATAAATTCCTTTGGCAGGGATAAGTTTTAACTTTGAATCGACTTCAAGATTTGCTGTGGGCATTCCCAACTCTCTGCCAAGCTTCCTGCCTACTACAACTTTACCGGCCAAACTGTATCTCTTACCAAGAAATTTCTCGGCTTCCTTTACATTGCCTGACTCAAGAAGTCTTCTGATCGCTGTGCTGCTGACAATCGTACCATCAACTTTGTATTCATCAACCCTGTCAACTGAGAAACCGTGATACTTTGAAAGCTCTTCCATTAGTTCAAAATTGCCTTCGCGGTTTCTGCCGAACATGTGATCATATCCAAGTATCAGATCGCACATGCCTGCCTTTTTCAGAAGAGTTTCTTCGTAAAACTCCCTCGCGCCGGTCTTGGCAAATTCTTTGGTAAATTCAAAGATCAGAACAGAATCAATATCTAAAGATCTCAGAACAGAAAGTTTTTCTTCAAGTGTTGTAAGAATTCTAATGTCAGGGGATTTGCTCCTGAGAACTGCCTGAGGATGAGGTTCAAAAGTTACAACCAGGCTTCTTACTTTTTTTGAATCTGCAATGTATCTTAGTTTTTCAAGAATCTTTCTGTGCCCAAGATGAACACCGTCAAACGTTCCTACTGTAACCGCAGTGCACTTGTCATAATCAACTTCATCAATGTCTGTATAAACACGCATTAGCCAAGATTCTTCGCAGCTTCCTTCAGCTTGTCAAAATTAACCTGTACACCGGGATTTTCTGTTACTTCCTTATACTTTACCAATCCATCTTTGCCGATCAAGAAAACTGCTCTTTGAGATGTATTCTTCAATCCGTGTGCAAACAACTCCTGAACAACATCATATTTCTTTATGACTTCCTTATTGTAGTCGCTCAATAAAGGAAACTTAATGCCCTTGTCTGTAGCAAATGCCTTTTGAACAAATGTACCGTCAGTGCTGATACCGAAAATCTTTGCACCGACATTCTCAAAATCACTGAAGCTGTCTGAAATTGTGCACATCTCTTCTGTGCAAACGCCTGTATATGCCATAGGAAAAAAAAGCAGGACAACATTTTCCTTGCCTGCGAAAGAACTTAGAGTATATTCAACCGGCTGTTCAGTATGACTGAATGAAAGAAGCGTGAAATCCGGGGCTTTATCCCCAACATTAATGTTTGACATGTATGATTTGTTTTTAGTCGAGTTTAATAAGCCAAAAATATACTTATTCGAGGGTTCATTAACAATTCGATATTCAATCACTCGGGTCGTGTACAATTGTTACTCCCAAATTGGATACTGCAATCAATTAATTTGCTTGATATAGCATTCCCGTAATGCTTAATCATCAGTTGCCGTTTCCGGTTTAAATAATGTTCGGGTCTTTACACTATTAATATAGGTTTTACCAAAGAATCCTCTGACAGCATCCGTCGAGTTCTACGGTGTGGTATTAATAAATGCATAAATTGGCTATATTGCATGCTAAATTAATCAAAATTTCATCTCCCTTGAGAAAAACTCTTCTTTGCACATTAATTCTCGTTACAATTCTGGTCAATGTTTCATTTGCGCAATTATACCAGGGTCCTGAAGCAGGTTCCATAACAGGCGGCGTGATTGTATCCACAGATAATTTTACAGATGAACCGATGTTTGAATCAAATGCTCCCTTCATTATAAAGGGGCAGAAAAACGAATTCGTGCCGGCAGAACTTCCGCCGTACAAGAATAATATTATGCCAACGGGACCTGAAGGTTCTAACTTTGTGCTTGATCAGTCAGCAATTGGGGGTGAATCAGATTCTCCGTCAATACTTCTCAGAAATTTCCCCGGGGTACCTCGCACAAACTTTATCCCGCCCGATGCATCAATAGCCGCAGGACCGACGCACATAGTAGGTGGAGTAAATTCGACTTTCAGAATTTGGGATAAACAGGGAAATGTTCTGAAAACAATTTCCGCATCAACATGGTTGGCATCAATTGGGTTGGGAATTGGCGGTACAGTATCAGACCCGAAAATAGTTTATGATCACTTCTCAAAGAGATGGATCATGTCATGGATCACTCCGCCAATAGGTCCGAGAGCATATGATGTAATTTCAATTTCAGACGACTCTATTCCGCTTGGTACATGGTATAACTTTGCAATGAGGACTGATCTTAACGGAAATACTCCTGTGGATCTTTGGAGAGATTATCAGGGAGTTGGCTATGACGCGAATGCAATTTACATAACGGGAAACGGTTTCACATTGTCAAGCAGTTCGTTCAGGTATTCAACTCTGAGGATCATAAATAAATCACAACTTTACACAAACAATGCCGGCCCGGTAAGCTGGTATGATATGTGGGACTTGAGGGATCCGAGCAATCTGGGTACAAATTTTGGTATCAGGCCAACGATCACTTACGGAAATCCAAATGAATATTATTTACTCTGCAATGCAAACAGCGGAGGAACTTATGTCTCGCTTTATAAACTGATCAATCCTCTTTCCAATCCGTCAATGACGGGAGTTGCAGTTCCTGTTGTTCAGTATTCGTCTCCACCTGCTTCCGGTCAGCTTGGAACAACTGCAACTATTACTTCCGGCGGTACTTCCTCTTTCAGAAGTGAACCGGTTTATCGAAACGGACACTTATATGCCGTTCACGCTGTCAGAAACGACCTTTTTTCAGGGCTCAAGTATTATAAGTTGAATGTTGCAACCAATACTGCCGTGCAGGATATTTCTTTCGGAGCTCCGGAGTTTTATTATTCATATCCTGCAATAAGCGTTGACAAGAATGAAAATACGATGCTTTCGTTTTCAAGGTCTGCAACTACAGAATACATTGGCGCAGGCTATACAACGAGAACTGCAAGTGATCCGGCAAACTTTTTGAACCCGTCTTCATTGCTGCAACCGGGGAAGGGAACTTATGTCAATGTTGGCTCAAGCAACAGATGGGGAGATTATATGGGATCATGGCTTGATCCTGCTAATGAAGAGGATTTCTGGATAATGACTGAATATGCAGACTTACAGAATCTATGGGGAGTATGGGTTGGTAATGCAAGAATTGCTCCTTACCAGTCAGCAAGAATTTTTGCGGATAAGGATACTTTGAAATTTGGAAATGTAGAGGTAAACACTGTCAGCGACACGCAAAAGATTGTGATAAGAAATTACGGAAATACAAATCTGACTATCAGTTCAATACAATCTTCAAATAATGAGTTTAGAATTTTGAATGCTCCTGCATTACCGGCAACTGTTTCCTTCAATGACTCATTAGTTTTGAAGACAGTTTTTGCAGCAACTTCGGCGGGAACTAAGAATGATTCGCTCAGAATTTCGAGCAGTGATGCAGGGACTCCGAATCTGTATCTTGGATTCAGAGGAAAGGGTTATGTTATCAATCCTGTTCAGGCAAATACTATTTATGCAGTTACCGGAGCACAATCAAACGCAGCTTTGCTTACTGTCAATTCTGAAACCGGTACAGCAACTTCCGTAGGTTTGACGGGTCTTTCACAACTAAATGGCCTGAGCATCAGACCGTCAAACAATCAAATGTATGCAGTAATCTCAAGCGCGCCGGCTACGCAGCTTTACAGAGTGAACTCAGTTCAGGGAGATGCTTATTCAGTTTCTTCGATTCCTGCACCAAATATCAGAGGCATTGCCTTTGATATCAATGATGATCTTTATTGCTCATCTGTTGACGGCAAGCTCTATAAATATTATCTCCAAACCGGTGATACTGATTTTGTGGGAAACACAACGATTCCATCTTTGTTCGGTATTTCTATAAACCCTGTTAGCAGAACTCTCTGGGGAATCTCTGCAACCGGCGGGGTGTATAAGATCAATAAGGAAAATGGTATCTCTCAACTGGTTGGCAATACCGGAAATTCTCCGAATGCGGATATTGCATTTTCAAAGTCAGGAATTCTTTTTGGAGTTTCAGGAGTGTCCGTTGCGATCAACAAGTTGTTAAGAATTGATACAACCTCAGGCAGTGGAAATGTAATTGGAACGAATACTGGATTTGCGGGAATAAACGGAATTGCAATTTCGCCTGAAGTTGTTGGGATATATACTAACAGCGAGTTGATTCCTGAATCGTATTCTCTGAAGCAAAATTATCCGAATCCATTCAATCCTGTAACATCAATCATATATGATCTGAAGCTCTCCGGCAATGTAAGTTTGAAGGTATATGATGCGCTTGGAAGAAGCATTGCAACACTAGTGAATCAATATCAGCCCGCCGGAAGCTACAGATTTGTTTTTGATGCAGGCAAGCTATCTTCAGGTGTCTACTTCTACTCACTTAAGACGGATAATTTTTCTGCAGTCAAGAGAATGGTCTTGGTTAAGTAATTTCAAATACAAAATACAGTCTTGGCAACAGGTTGCTCATCACTCGATTGGCAACCTGTTCTTTATGTTCTGAATTGTTCACAGCATGATTTGTCAGTTCTCAATTGGAATATTCAGCGATTCTAAATGGGTGAGATACGGAGCAATATACTTTGTATGGAATGGAACTAATTCACAAACTAAATTCATTTACAATTAGCATTAACAGAAATCAATGAGACACTTGGTAAGAGTATTTGTTCCTCTGATTGCCATCATAATATTTGTAAGGTTCTATTTTGAAAATCCGCCCGGCATGCAGCCGATAGACAATTATCCTGTTTGGCTAAGAGACAGCGAGAACAGACAGACACAGCAAACTTCCGGATTATTTTATGTGGGAACATTCAACGGCAAGAAAAATTTTATTTCATGTGATGACATTGGCAAAGTGAACAGATTGGAGATCGATGAATCCATGAATCCGCCTGTCCCGCTAATTACTCCTATTGAATTTTCCGATGAAGTGAAGGCACTTTTCAGTAAGTTTAAGAAGACTGATATGGAGGAGATTGCCTATGACAAGTTGACAAACAAAATACTTTTGGTCATCGAAGGACATGAATACAGTTCCAACGATCCGATGATATACCGGCAAAAGGAAGGCGTTTATGAAGTTACATTTAACAACGATATCCTCACTTTCGATACATTGATGTCAATTAAAAGACTGTCACTCCCGGAGGAAGTATATTCGTATACATTTGACAATATCGGTTTCGAGGGATTTTCTGTCACGCCGGAGTATTTTTATCTCGGACTGGAGAATTTCCAGAAAGCAAATGAGCAATTCACTGACAGCACTTTCCTGTATGTCCTAAAAAGGGGAAGCAATGAATTGAAGTCAATCTCCACAAGAGAACTGGGCATATCCTCTATAAGTGGATTATATGCGCCCGATGATGCGACATTGTTCGGCATAGACAGGAATATGAGGCAGATGTTCAGAATTAATTTTGATGATGAACATAATGTCATGTCAACTGACAAAAAAACTCTTGATCTTTCAGTGCCCGGACACAAAGACATGGCAAATATTCTTGGCATAGCCCCGGAATCAATATCAATGGATGAGAAAGGAGCATTCTATGTGGCAATAGATCCTTGGCTGAGTTTTTATAAGCCGGATCTTGCACAGAGAAAACTTCTGTCTGAAGAAGCTCAATTCAATTTCAGGAAAGAGGTTCCAATACTTTACAAATTCAGGAATGAATTCAAATGAAAAGTTACAGAAAAGAATTATGGTTCGAAACATCTGCAAGGAGACAGTTGATAAATATTACCGGTGATGTTGAGAATTGTCTGAGTGAAAGCGGCATCAAAGAGGGGATTGTGTTATGCAATGCAATGCATATTACGGCAAGTGTTTTCATTAATGATGATGAGTCAGGTCTTCATGAAGATTATGAAAAGTGGCTTGAGAAACTTGCTCCGGAAAAACCTCATTCACAATACCATCACAATTCTTATGAAGACAATGCAGACGCACATCTTAAGAGGACCATTATGGGAAGGGAAGTTATCGTTGCAATAACCAACGGAAAACTTGACTTCGGTCCCTGGGAACAGATCTTCTACGGTGAGTTTGACGGCAAAAGGAAGAAGCGTGTGCTTGTTAAGATAATTGGTTATTAAATTACTTCTTCAATTCTTTCAGCGCCGAATCAAGTTCTGATTTTCGCGGGGTATCCCGTGGGCTCACCATTTTGAAATCAACATCGGTTGGAAGTTCAAATTCAGATGCAGAGTTTTGAGGCATTGCCTGAATATTGGTTGCTACTGCAAGGAACTCGGGTGACTTGATCCTTAGAATATGTTTTTTATCAGCAACACTAAGAAATACATTGTTGCCAAGATCATAAATCTCACAGTCATATCCGAGAAGTTTTTCGTTTCCTGAAACCTTCTTTCCTTCAAGAAGTCTTTTAAATTCTTTCGGGTCTGCAATAGTCTCGCCGGTCATCTTCCTGTTATTATACTCCTTAAGGGAAGTCTTCATGGCCATTTTCTTCCCTGCAACTTCTGTTATGCTGTAAGCGAGATCTCCTTTTATGAAAATAGTGTTTTGACTCTTCATCCCCATCATTTCTGAATCTATCAATTGCTTCAGCTCAGTTCCGTTTTTCTTTATTGTCATCGATCCGTTGATCGCTCCTGAAAGAGCGTAAGTGATAGATGTGTTGTCTCCGATTTCCTTGCTCTCGGTAGTTGAACTGCCGGTTTGAGGCTTTTGCGTTTGTAGCTTTTGCTCTTCATTCCCGCATGATGCAAGGAATGTTAGAACTATAAATAGAAAAACGTTTGCTGCGTGATTTTTCATATGGTTGAAATTAGTTAGCTCAAATAAACGACTCAGGATCCTGCTTCGGATTATTAAAGCAAGATCCTGTCCGTCAAATTTATTTTTTGAATCACTCAGTTTACAGTTTGCTCGAGTTGTGCATTGAGCTTCTGAGTAATTGCAGATTTAGGAACTGCTCCCACTATTTGATCAACTATCTTTCCGCCTTTAAAGATAAGAAGTGTAGGTATGCTTCTGATTCCAAATTTGGTAGCAACAACCTGATTGTTGTCAACATCAAGTTTGCCGACCTTAACTTTTCCATTATACTCGTTCGCAATTTCTTCAACAGTCGGAGCAATCAGCTTGCATGGACCGCACCACACTGCCCAAAAATCTATCAGAACGGGAATGTCTGAATTCACTACTTCATTCTCAAAGTTCGCGTCGGTTATTTCTATTGTAGCCATGAAATGATCCTTTCGGTTTTTTTATTTGCCTTAATGTTACTATTGGTTAGTTTAAACTTAAATTATTTTCTCCAAGTATATTTTTCAAGATGGAAATTAGTTCCTTGGAGACCCTCACTTTGAATTCCTTCGAAATAAAGGTGATAACACCGTTTTTATCTTGAAGAGCAAAAAATAATTTTGTGCTTCCCGGATGATTTTCAATGTGTGACTTGATTTTGTGAAGATCTCGAATGTTCTTGAGGTTTCCGTTAATACTGAGAACTAGATTCCTGGCATGCATTTCAATAAAGGAATCAATGTCATAAATCTCTTCAATTGTGAGCTTCAACTTGTCACCGTTTTCTTCCGGAACTCCTTTCACTCCAACAAGACGGTCGTTCTCGAAAAGATGCTGTTTGGTTTCAAACAATTTTCCGAATGCAACACATTCCCCCGAGCCATACATGTCAATAAGATTGAAAACGACAAACTTGTTCCCCCGTTTGGATATCTTGACCTGCACATCACTGATGACTCCGCACATGCTTGCAGTCTTTATCTTGTTGAAATCTACATCTGCCGGATCTTCTCCAAAAGAGAGATTTGTCAGATTTGCAAGTTCCTTTTCATATTCAGCAAGAGGATGTCCTGTGATGTAAAAACCGATTGCAGCTTTCTCCCTGTTATACTTTTCGCTCTCCGGAAAATCAGTATAGTTTTGAATTATCGAATCGTCAAGATTAGTCTTGGTTTCTTCTGCTCCAAAAAGTCCTTCCTGCCCCATTGCTTCCTGAGTTTGCCCGTAACGCTGTGCGTAAAGTGTGGCTCTTTCAATGTTAAGAAACAATTTGTTTCTGTTAGGCTCAATCGAATCAAAAGCACCGGCAAATATCAGACTCTCGATAGCTTTCTTGTTTACAAGCCTAAGGTCAACTCTTTTCAGGAAGTTTATGAAGCTTGTGAATCTCCCATCCTTCTCACGCTCATCAATTATGCTTAGAGATGCCTTCTCTCCCACATTCTTGATTGCACTGAGTCCGTAAATGACTGCACCCCCGCCGCTCTGTTCATCTGAGTATTTTACCGTAAAGCCCATCATACTCTCATTTACATCAGGTGCACGAAGAGTGATCTTCATCTTTCTGCATTCATTTGCCAATTGCTGTAGTTCTGACTCATCATCTTTCCTGCACTCCATTGAAGTGGCAAGAAACTCCAAAGGATAATGTGTCTTTAGATATGCTGTATAAAATGCAAGAACGGAATATGCAACTCCATGCGATTTGTTGAATCCGTAATCAGCAAAGTCGAGTATCAAATCAAAAATATCTGAGGCAGTTTTCTTCTGAACATTGTTGGCGATAGCACCGTTGATGAATTCTTCCCTAATCTGAACCATCTTTTCCTTGATCTTCTTGCCCATCGCCTTACGCATATTGTCTGCCTGTGCAAGTGAAAATCCCGCAATGTCGCGGGCAATCTGCATTACCTGTTCCTGGTAAACTATGATACCATAAGTCTCTTTAAGAGTTGTCTCCATCAATGGATGAATGTATGTGATAGGCTTCTTCCCGTTACGCTTATCTATAAAATCAGGAATAAGTTTCATCGGGCCGGGTCTGTACAGCGCATTCATTGCGGCAAGGTCGTTGATATTCTTTGGCTTAAGCTTAGCAAGATATTCACGCATCTTACTCTTTGAGAATTGGAATATGCCAACGGTTGAGCCGGAAGAAAACAGCTCATAAGTTTTTGGATCGTCAAGTGGAATCTTGTCAGTCGATAGATCCGTTCCATTCTTCTCGTTAATCAGCTTCAGGGTTTTGCCGATTACTTTTAACTCCTTAAGCCCGAGAAAATCAATTTTGATGAGACCGGCATCTTCAAGCTGATTCATGTCATACTGAGTGCAGAAGACATTGTCTTCACCCGTGACTTTTGAAAGCGGCACATAGTCGGTTACATTACCCGGTGCAATTACAAGTCCGGATGCATGTATTGAAGAATTCTTATTCAGATTCTCAAGCACAAGGCAAATATCGTAGAGTCTGTTCTTCTCATCTTTCTGAGCAGCATCACCTGACTTGAAGTAATTCTTAAAATCCTGTTCTTCTTTCATGCAATTCTGAAGCTTCTTAACTTTACCGAACAGAATTGGAATTGTCTTTGTGAGGTCATTGATTTCCTGAAACGGAAAATTCAAAACCCGTCCGACATCTTTCAAAACACCACGCGGTGCAAGCTTGTTGAATGTAACGATCTGCGCAACAGAATCTTCGCCGTATTTTTCTTTGGCATATTGTATAACTTCATCTCTGCGGTCATCCTGAAAGTCAATGTCAATATCAGGCATTGAGATACGTTCGGGATTCAGAAATCTTTCAAAGAGCAGATCATATTCAAGCGGGTCAACATCAGTTATTCCAACACAATAACAAACCAGGCTGCCTGCGGCGCTTCCTCTTCCGGGACCTACAAGAATTCCTATGCTTCGTGCATAATTTATAAAGTCCTGAACAATGAGAAAGTATCCGGAGAAATCCATTCTCTTAATAATATCAAGCTCGTAGTTCAATCTTTCCTCTGCATTGACTGGAATGACATCGAATCTTTTCTTAAGTCCTTCAAAGGATAATTTGCGAAGGTAATCATCGTAGTTTTTTGAATCCTTTTCTGAGGAAGGTATCTTGAAGTTCGGCATGTGGTTTGCCGAAGTGTCAAGCTCGAGATTGCACTTCTCTGTTACTTCAAGTGTAGATGTTATTGCTTCAGGAAAATCGCTGAATAGTCTGCACATTTCTTCGGAAGACTTAAAGTAAATCTGATCTGTGCCATAACGAAGATTTGTCAGCACATCAGAGGCATCACCGTTTCGAAAATTCTTGTTGGATTGCTTTGCGCTGATGTTCAGGTAGATGTTATGTGCGATCGCATGTTCCTTCTTTATATAGTGCACGTCATTGGTAGCGATCAGCTTAATCCCAAACTTCTTTGCAAGGCCCGGCATTTCTTTCATTACTTTTTTCTCCGCTTCTATGCCGTGATCCTGAATCTCAAGATAAAAATCATCACCGAAGATCTCTTTGTAAACGCCGGTCATTTTCTCCGCCGTCTTCATATCGCCCCTTGTAATGTAACAGGAGATCACTCCACCTGCGCAAGCAGATGTTGCAACAAGTCCCTCATGATACTTGCTTAATACTTCGAGATCTATTCTTGGTTTGTAATAGTAACCTTCGGTATGACCAATTGAAGTTAGTTTGATCAGATTCCTGTAGCCGATTTCATTTTTGGCAAGCAGAATCAGATGTGCATAGTTGATATTGGCGGAGACAAGTCCGTCCGAATTTTCCGGAGCATCATCATCGAAATCTTCCGCAGTTCTTACTGTTGAGCGCTTGTTCTTGTCAAACCTTGTACCTGATTGTGCAACATAAACTTCACAACCTACGATCGGCTTTATGTTCTTCTGTTTTGCTTTCTTGTAGAATTCCATTGTTCCGTACATCACACCGTGGTCAGTAAGAGCTACTGCAGGCATGTTGAACTCTGCCGCTGCGTTTATCAGGCCGTCTATTGTTGAGATGGCATCAAGCAGGGAGTAGTGACTGTGATTATGAAGATGTATGAATTCCAACTTGATTCGCTATAACAATTCGTGAAATGAAAGGATTAAAATCTGAAGCAAGATAGTTTATACATCGAACAAATTAAACTATGAATGTACTTAGGAGGTGCTTAACTGTAAAAAAAGTTTGATTGCCGGGTCAAGTTTGTCCGACTGACATTCATTTATTTCTTATCGTATTGATCATTCTGACTTCTCGAGAGTCAGGTTCAGCAGGAAATTACGGCAATTCAGAAGAAAAAAGGTGCCTGAAATAATGGGAAAATAGAAATTTGCGTCCAAAGAAAATCACCCATAAAACTGCAATATTGAGACAGATTCAAGGTTTCTGTTGATTTGTTTTGAAAAAACTTGCCGAAAACAGACGGGAAAACTCAAAAAGAAATCTTTGACAATCACAATGCTTAATCATACGTTAGAGCAGTTAATGAAGAAAATACTTTTCATATTGATTTCATGTGCAGGCATCATTTTCATCCTTTCATTTACATGGAAAGATGAGCCCTTGCGTAAAAAGACAGCATCGTCAAAAGGAAATCTTTCTGTAATGAGCAGCAAGAAAGTGGATTGGAACAATATTGTTGCATGGTACAGCAATGACGGAATTTTTAGCAGGAATCCTTCAAGTGGAAAATCAGCAGGGGACGGAGCATCGCTCATCACAATCAGTGACAGCAACGAGAATGAAGAATTCGACAATCTGTTTTCTACAGGTACGTACAAGTTTCAGGGATACAATATCCATCAGGTCAAGAATTATTCTTACTTTCCTTCAACTGCCGACACGGTCAGGATAAAGACATATGACATAACTGATGGTGCTGGCAATATTTATGACAGCACATACTTAAAGGAATATAATTCAGAAGCATTTGCTCTTGTTCAGAAAGCTGACAACAAGGGCATTTCAAGAACTAGAGGAATAGAGAGAGATACATTCACAAGTAAGCCATTCAATGAAAGATATGAGTACAAGTTCGCAGTTTCCGCTTATTACTACGACCCTCAAGGCGGCTTGAAGACGCTTCATAAAGTGATGCACTCAAACAAAGTGATCATTTCTTTTGTAGCTCAACCGTCTGCCATAGAAACAGTTAGTCACTACAGTTATGGAGATCTCACTCCGACAGATCAAAATGACCCGGGAGTTGTCCCTTTGATTACAGACCCTCTCAGACTCCTGACTGCGAACTATGTCTCAATTATTTATTCTGATAAAAAAAGTGTCAATAATTTGTTTTGGAATCTCGTAGGGTTTGATTCAGGTATTAGAGATACACTTCTGATTGATAAGAGGTTCTATTCAGACTCTGCTATTACAGGCATTGCGCAGGAATTCTGAATTACCGGAAAGTTCGTTGGAGAAATGGGATTTGAAAATGACTCGGGTGAATTTATTGCATCGGGCATGCATATAATATTTGTTGAATGTCCTGGAACAGGTGCAAAGACATTGAAGGCAGCTATAATGCAGAACAAGTTCGAGTATAGTGTGAGCAGATACAAATGAGCCGGCGAGTTTAATGCCGGCTCCAAACAGAAAGCAGTCACTGCCGAGGGTCGGGGGCTGCTTTTCTCAATTAAGAATTAAGAATTAGGAATTAGGAATTAAAAACAGAATTTACCTGATCTCAAACCACAACTTTTACCAATGTTTCAGCTTCGCCGCAACTTTCCCATCTGCGACGGGCAGGCAACTTTCAACTTTCAACTTACTTATTCGGCTGCGGAGTTACTCTCAGGTACGGCTTAATCTTCTTGAATCCCTTCGGGAATTTCACTTCGGCTTCTTCATCAGAAAGAGAATTCACAATAATACAATCGTCTCCGTCTTTCCAATTCACTGGTGTTGCAACAAAGTGTTCGGAAGTTAGCTGCAAGGAATCAATCACTCTCAGTATCTCGAAAAAGTCTCTTCCTGTTGATGCAGGATAAGTAAGAGTCAGTTTGATCTTTTTGTCAGGGCCAATGACGAATACCGATCTTACAGTAAGACTGTTGTCTGCATTCGGGTGGATCATGTCATACAGATTTGCAACATACTTGTCCTCATCAGCGATCATTGGAAAGTTCATGGTTGTATTCTGTGTTTCATTTATGTCTTTGATCCACTCGTTGTGAGAGTCCAATGGATCAACACTCAATCCTATCACTTTAACATTTCTCTTATCAAATTCGCCCTTGAGTTTTGAAACCATCCCAAGCTCAGTTGTACATACAGGAGTAAAGTCAGCCGGATGAGAGAACAAGACTCCCCATTTATCTCCAAGCCATTCATGAAACATGAACTCTCCTTCAGTTGTTTTTGCCAGAAAATTCGGAGCTGTGTCTCCGAGTCTAAGTGCTGCCATTTTGGTAATTATGTTTGATTATTGAAACTTTCAGAGATAATTTAAAGAAATCAATGTGTGATAGAAATGGATTTAGTTTTACTGAACGCAATATAAAAGAAACACCTGCAATACATGAAGTCATTGCAGGCATTTCGCTCAGGAACTATAATCTGTTTTAGATCTTATTTAATCAGGGTCAGTTTTTTGATGTCTCTGTTGTTTCCCGATACAAGTTTGTAGAAATAAATACCACTCGGATAGTTTGCTGCATTCCATTTCACGGAATAAATTCCTGCCGGTAGAATCTCATTAACAAGTGATGCAATGACTCTTCCTGTAATATCAGTGATCTCAAGAGTAGTTCTGTTCTTGTTTATCAGAGAGAAGGAGATATTCGTTTCCGGGTTGAACGGATTCGGATAATTCTGGCTGAGTGCAAATTCAATTGGCATACCGTTACTTGAAGTTACACCGGTTGCTGTTCTCACCACCACTCTTCTGTTAGATGCGAAATTCCAGCTGTCTCCTGAATTCTCATCATCAAAGTTAACACTGTTTCCATTTGCAAAAATTGTATCAAGTCCGGGAGCATTCGGTGCCCTGTATGAGAAAGGAAATGTTACATTTCCACCTGATGGCTGCTTTGGAGAAACATGTGTCAGCTCACCGCTTTGTATTCTCAGTGATCCATCAGTATTTGCCAATACTCCATTCCTTGTTGCAATGTTTGTACCTGCACGTACAAGAGGTCCGCCGGTAACTACCAACGAGTAATTTACTGTTTGTCCTGCAGTGACCGTGTCCGGGCCGATCCATTGCACGTTAACTCCGGCAGTAGGATTATCACCGTGGCAAGTACATCCCGGGTCGCCGCTTTTCTTTGTTCTGCCTGTAATGCCGTTAGATCTTGAATAAGCTGAATAAGCAATTCCGAATATGACCGCCAGATAGATGAGGAATGATACATTCCTTAGACTGAAGTGTTTCTTCATTTCTGCTTCCGATTAGTTTGCTGAAAAAGTTTATACAAATATATCCTGACTGCACTTCAGCTGAAAATCGGAATTCTGTAATTTGTAGGATTCAAGACTAAGAAACTTATTGAGCCAGGTTTACCTTCTGCAGAAAGTGTTTGCAATAGAACAAACCTGGCTTTGTAAGGGATTGGAAAATAATCAATGTAACAGAGAATCATTTCCAAACTTTAAAATTACTTGGTAAAGTAACAGTTACCATTTCCTCTATTGCCATTGCTCCTGTTGCCATTACTTCCATTACAATTACCTCTGTTGCCCTTATTACAATTACCTCTGTTGCCATTACCGCTATTTGAAGAGGAAACTATCTTATCGAATTCATCCTTCGAAAGATATTGGGGTTTATAATCAATTCCTCTTGACTCAAGATTCCTTACAAATGCCCTGAGATGATTCTCTGATCCATTGATGAGCAAATTGAATGTACTCTTGATATCGCTGTTATTTGTTGCCGCAGCTAAACCGGTCAGGTCCCGGATGTCTATCTCTTCAAATGTTGCAG
Organism: uncultured Ignavibacteria bacterium; assembly: GCA_937924675.1. Classification (GTDB taxonomy): domain Bacteria; phylum Bacteroidota; class Ignavibacteria; order Tepidaquicellales; family Tepidaquicellaceae; genus JADJAH01. Next base: position 41,356 of record CALEVL010000284.1, read on the forward strand.
ATTCTCTGAGAGCTTCGGTAACCGAAACGCTTCCGGCTCTTACCAAATCCTCATAGATTTTCTCAAGTCCTGCATCCACAAACGATCCTGCAGCTTCATAGCTTCCTGTTACAGGATTATCAACTCCGTATTTCTCTATCAAGGATTTTATATGATTCATGTGAGTTATCTCACTCCTTGAAATATTCTCAAAAACGTTGAGTCCGTATATCTTATCCATTGCAACGTAGAAATTATTTGCAACTTTCTCTTCCTGAATTGCAAAAATAAGTGCGTCTTTGTCGCTTTGGTTTAACTGTGAATAAGAGTTTGAAGTCACAACCATAAAACAAAGAACGGTCAAAATCAGAAAACAATTAATCTTTTTCATGATATCAGGTTTTTACAATATGACAATTCAATTGTAGATACAGTTTAATCACATCAAGAGAAACGTCATAAAAAGATATCTGCAATAATACTACTTGGAGGTAATGATCTTATTAAGATCTCTCGCAGGCAATACCGCCGGTTCATAGTCAACACCTCTTTCTTCAAGGCTCTTCACTATTGCCCAAAGATGATTTCTGGAAACACCGGAGAGTTCAAGGAAAGTATCTCTTACATTTGTCTGACTTGTAATATCAGCAAAAGTTTCCAAGTCATAGATGTCAAGTTCTTCAAATCGTGCTGATTCAATTAAGGCATCAATTATTGATGAGCTTCCTTTTCTCAGCATATCATCAAACAGCCTCTCAAATTTTTTATCTTTAAAACTTCCGGGTTTATAATAATGATCTACCAATGGGTCAGGAATGTCGTATACATCTAGCAGAAGTTTTACCATTTCCATGTGAATTCCTTCGCTCTTCGAGATGCTTCGGAAGCATACTAATCCGTGAGCTTGATACATCGCTTCATAAAAATCATGTGCAACTTTTTCCTCTTGAATTACTGAAATTATTGCATCTGAATCTCTCTTTTCCAATTTGGTTTGGCTCTGTGAAAATGCCGGGACTGCAAGAAGACTGCTAAGTATTATGAAGATTAAAGTTTTCATGGCTTTACCTCATCAGTTTAAGTTGATTAAACTTACGGGTAAAAATGCTAAAAAAACATGACTTTTGTCATATATTTAACAAAAAAATAATATTGGCATAATATAACGGTAATATTGCTATTTCGTCAAGACCATCCGTCTTGTTGTGCTATAACCAGGGGTTATAAGAGATACAAAATATATGCCGGAGGAAAGGTTAGTTCCGTCAAACTGAATTTGGTGTTTGCCTGCTTCATAATACTGCTCTGAAACAACGGCAACTTCTCTTCCAATAATGTCATGAATAATTAATTTTGCAAATGTTCTTACGGGTAATTCGAATGGAATAGCAGTCATTGGATTGAAAGGGTTTGGAAAATTCTGATGCAACTGAAACTCTGATGGAATCTCGGTTGCACTTGATGTTGCCGAAACAATTGAACTGAGTGGAAAAGAAAAACTTCTCCACTGAGTATTGTTCTGAGGAACAAAGAATGAAGAAGTCTGAGGTGCTGTTGCCAGTCCAAGTCCACCTCTTCTGAAAATCTCAAACGGAAAACTAAGACCGCCGTCTGTAGAGATTCTTACTGAAAGACTGTCAATATTGCCGGCATTGTATTGAGCATAAGCATAATCAAACCTTACCGTATCTGACTGAAACAAATCCGTATAAGAAATCGAGAACATTGAATCTTTTTGTCCGGGAATATTGTAATCGTAGAAATTCATGATTACAGATTTGACGCCGCCGATCGAAGGTCCGTTTGCACCTGTGTATTGATCAAAAGTTATGAATCCGTCCTGGTTGAATATTCTCCAACCGATCGGCGGAAAGAATGCTTCAAAAAGTTCGGCTATAAGACTTGACTGAACAGTATCTGATTCGCCAACTTCAGTTCTGCGTGAATAATCATCCGTACCAAATATATCCGCTTTCCCAATATGGTTTCCCGGTTTGTCATAGGCATAACTGGAAACTTCTGAACGGGATTTTGCACAGTTTAAAATTTCACGATCCGCATCATTCTGAATGTAAGCGCAAGTGTAAATCATGCTGTCCTGCCATCGCGGATCGATGTCATATGTTACGAAATACTGATTCGTCCCTTTTGTAACATTGATTGGAATTCCATTTGTATCCGGATAGACATCTCTGAAGATGTCATAAAAATTTGACTCACCGTTGTTTCCCTGAAGTGTATCATTTCTGTATCTCTCCACGGCATTGAATCTCAGCCTGTAATTTCCCGGTTTCAATGATGAGATTATGTTAACCGTTGCAGTAGCCCTGTTAACTCCCGGACTTATTCTTTCATCTGTAACTGAAACCTGAATTGGCGTTCCACGAAGCAGCCTGTTGCTAAAAGGATTGTAAAGATTTATGCTGTCCCCGTATGGTATAGAGATAAATGTCTTGCCATCGGCTATGGTCAAAGGTACAGCACTTGCATAGTAGTACCTTCTTCTTGCATCGGCATCAATTGGATTTGCAACATAAAATGAATCAGTGCCAAGCAAACCAAGATGATATTTGATGGCACAAACCTCGTCGAAATTATTATTGATGAATTGATTCAGATATGAATTGTTGTTTGCACATGAAGGACTTGAATTGGAGGTGAACTCTTCAAACAAAACACTTCTTTCATATCCGGGAAGCACAATTGAAAACTGCCTTAGAGTGTCATTCGTTCGGTTTGAATCAAGTTCATATCCTAGATAAGCAGATATGTAGAGCCCGGGTCCTATTGGATATGTAATTTTCTTGAGTGAAGTCGCTACTGAAACGCCTGAACCTATTGGCGCTATCTTTGTGCTGTCAAAATATCCGATCGGATCTATCCGAAGATAGACTCTTATTGAATCGGTTGAAGCAACCCGGCCGACATTTGAAATGCCGATCCGCGGAGTGACAGTATCAGTACCGGACTGTTTAACTGAGTAAGTAGTGTCGTAAGGCAAATTCAGTAACGATGTTACCTTGATATCATAATTAATTTGATTACCTGTCCTGACATTATCAATATACAGGTTGTTTCCATACCCGTTGTAAGTGAAGAATCCAATTACAATATTTCTCGAAGATACCGCGCCGGATCTGAGTTCAGGATATATTCCCGCAATCATTAATACCGCAAGGAAAAATATGATCATGCGGAAAACGGTTTTTCCGTTTGGCAGAAAAGGTTTCCTTTTATCCGGCAAAAGAGTGTTCAACTTTTTGCGACTTGTTTTGATACTGACAGTTTATTGAAATAGAACTTGTAAAAAAAGTACTCGATCAGAGTTACAAAAATCAGGGTTATGCTGTCCTTTGGTGTCAGTGTTACTGTTCTCCCTTCCTGCGCATAAAATCCTGATATTTTCATTAAGAACATTAGTACAGGACTTGTTGGTGCAATAAAGCTGTATCCGTTTTCAGAAATTACCAAACCGGTGAAGATCTCACATACCGTTAGCGACACAGAGAATAGTATTATAATGAAGCCAATATTCAGAAATGCCTGAAGCCAACCCTCGCTTTGATATGATCTGGCAAATACATAAACAGCAAAGATTGCATGGATAAAATAGATTACGGCTATTATCATTTCACAATTTTTATTTCAGAAAGCCCTTTCAGAAAAGAAGACTTCTTTCAATGTTTTAAATATGATCTTCAAATCAAATGCAATTGACCAGTTCTCAATATAATAGATATCATAGTCAATTCTCTTTTGCATGGAAGAATCTGAACCTCTTGCCCCGTTAACCTGCGCCCAGCCGGTTATACCACACTTGACCCGGTGTCTTTCCAGATATCGCTTAATTGATTCTTTCATAGAGTTGATGAAATATTCTCTTTCCGGACGCGGACCAACTATACTCATATTGCCGCCAAGAACATTGAAAAACTGAGGCAGCTCATCCAAACTGTATTTGCGGAGGAATTCACCTATTGGCGTATATCTGTCATCATAGCGTTTCGCCATCTGAGGACCGCTCAATTCCGCATCAACTCTCATGGAACGGAACTTGTAAATCATAAACTTCTTGCCGTCAAGGCCTACACGCTCCTGTTTGTAGAACAGTGGTCCTTTTGAAGTTACCATTACAAGTATCGAAATCAAAAACAATACTGGCGACAGAATAAATATGAACAGCAAAGAAAATACAATGTCGAAAGTTCTCTTCATTACCCTGTTCCAAGCGTTCATAGGAATCTTCTTCAGCTTCATGAAGGGAATGCCGTCAACTTCCTCAATCTTGAGCCGGCTCGTTATCATATCCACAAAATCCGGCGAGTACATGAACTCAATGTTTATTCCCTCGCATAGTCGAAGCAGTTCTTCAAGTACATCATGACGTGAAGAGGGTATTGAGATGAAGATCTTGTCAATTCTAAGTTCCTTTATCTTGTTTGGAATGTCATTCAAACTGCCAAGGCGGGACTTTCCGGAAATATGATTCTCGCCTGAATTCTCATAATCAAAATACCCCAATACATCATATCCCGTAAACTTATCCTTGGAAAATCTTTCATAAATGTTTTCCGCCATTTCATTTGTGCCCAGCAGAGCTGCCCTGTTCAGTCCGATTCCCTTATTATACAGATTCTTCTCAAACTTCAGAGTAATATATCTTCCGATAGTAATGAGTATTATTGAATTGAACCAAATCAATGCGAACACAAGTCTGGAGTATGGAAAATCTCCTTTAAGAAGGAATACGAGCCCCATCGCAAAAAGCATTCCTATTGTAACACATTTGATTATTATGAACAGCTCGTCAAGAACAAATACATTCCGTCTGATCCTGTACATCTTCCTTGACTGGAACACCAACAGCCATATTGGAATTATCAGCAATGCAAATTCCATATAACCAACCGGTTCGGGTTTTCCCTTTGTTACCGGAAACAGATCATTGAATGGTGCAAAATCAAATCTTATATAGTAAGACAGAAGAAATGCCAGAAAGATCGCACATGCGTCAACCAGCATTGTGAGCATCGGAATATATATTTCGATCTTAGAAGATTTATTACTCAAAACTTTTTTTAGAATCGTTATTAAAATATATCATTTGATGCAAATACGAAACTTAAAACAACCTCAGATCCTGAAAAAGCATGTGTACTGATCTCCGGCCGCAGATTCTTTTCAGGCGATCTCCATAAGGTAGAATGAATTCGAATGTTCCTTTTCAAAAGTTCTTCTGATCGTAAGATTTTCTTCCTGCCGAAGTTGAGGGTCACGTGCTATGATTCCGAATGCTTCATCCCGTGCCGACTCAAGTAACTCTTTGTCTTTAGTAAGATCAGTGCATGAAAAGTTCAGCATTCCGGATTGTCTTATCCCGAAGAATTCTCCGGGTCCGCGTATGTCCATGTCTGCTTCGGCTATTTTGAAACCGTCGGTCGTCTCGCAAAGTATGTTCAGCCGCTTCGCGGAAATTTCGTCCATTGATGAGGCAATAAGTATGCAATATGACTGGTCTGCGCCGCGTCCTACTCTTCCCCGCAACTGGTGTAACTGCGACAGCCCGAATCTTTGAGCATCTTCAATTATCATAATCGTTGCGTTTGGAATATCTACACCCACTTCTATTACGGTAGTTGATACGAGTATGTCAAATTCCTTGTTCCTGAAACCGCTTGTAATACTTTCCTTCTCCAAAGAATCGAGTCTGCCATGTATCATTCCGACTCTGAGGTCAGGGAATATTCTGTTCTTGAGTATCTCATAATTCTCCTCTGCTGACTTGAGATCAAGCTTCTCAGATTCTTCAATCAGTGGAAAAACAATGTATGCCTGTCTTCCTTTCTTCACTTCTTCTCTTACAAATTTGAATATGGCTTCCTTATCGCTGTCAAATCTCAGAGCAGTCTTTACAGGAATTCTGTTTTGCGGAAGTTCATCTATGATCGAAACATCAAGATCACCATAGTATGTAAGAGAAAGTGTCCTTGGAATCGGAGTTGCTGTCATAACAAGCACATCCGGATTCAGACCCTTTTCTTTCAGACGTGCCCTCTGCATTACGCCAAACTTGTGCTGCTCATCTATTACTACAAATCCGAGATTGTTAAACTCAACAGATTCCTGTATCAATGCATGTGTGCCAACAACTATATTGACTGTTCCATCTTTTATGTCGGTAAGAATTTCAGTCCTGAGTTTCTTTTTTTGTCTCCCGACAAGCAAACAAACTTTCAAATTAAGATTCTCAAGCATTCTTGACAAAGTGGTGAAATGCTGTTCCGCCAATATCTCAGTAGGACACATGAAAGCACACTGATAGCCGTTACTTATTGCTGTAAGCATTGAATGAACTGCAACTACAGTCTTCCCGCTTCCAACATCACCCTGAAGCAAGCGGTTCATACATTTATCAGAGCGCATGTCATTGTTTATCTCCTTTATTGCTCTTTCCTGAGCCGCAGTAAGTTCAAACGGAAGATTCTTTCTCAGATCATTTTGAAGCGCGGAAGCATCCTTCTCAAATCTGATTCCCTTCTTTTCCATTTGAAGAGACTTCTTCTTAAGCGCGAGCACAAGTTCAAGATAGAATAATTCATCAAATGCCAATCTCTTTCTTGAATTCTCAACATCCGTGAAATTTACCGGGAAGTTGATTCTGAGGATTGCATCTTTCTTGGAAGGAAAATTGTGTTTGGTTTGAATGCTACCGGGAAGAGTCTCAGGAATCGCGTCCGGATCAGACTTCAGCAATGAGCTGAATGCATTGAAGACAATTCTTGAAAGCAATAAAGGTCTTATCCATGTCTTCTTCAATATTCCTGACAACTCATAAACCGGCAGAAGCGAAAACTTCTGATAAATGATTTCACTTTCGTCATCGTTGAGTTTAAGATGATCTCTGTAATTTATTCTGAGGCCTGAAACAAATTTGTCTTTGTCTATTTTTATCCAAAACGAGTACTTCTCACCGAGTCTGAACTGATTCTTTCTGAATTCACTTCCGCCAAATATTGGAATCTCTGCAGTTCCTGTATTGTCCTTCAACGCGATTCTTACCGGCTGATTTGGCTTCCTAGGATGAGTAATGTCAATTACTTCTCCGGAAAGCACAACATTCTCGTCAATATTGGCAATGCATTCTCTTACTTTAATTCTTCTCAGGTAAGTCCGCGGAACAAATTTCAGAAAGTCTTCTGCGCACTTAATGCCGATCTTGCCAAAAGCTTCAGCCCTCTTTTCTCCGACACCCTTAAGAAATTTTATTTCCATATTCATAATTTCCGGCGCAAGTTATGCAATGAGAGTCATTTCTTTAAGAGAAATAATTGTGCTCATGTACAATTGTTCAACATCTGTCCGAAATGTTACGCCGCTGTTAGTCTTAGCCCGCATCAACAATATCTCCGATTCTGAAGTAGATTTCCCGACGGGCGAGACCCCGCCTGAAGAGATTGTACTTGATTAGCCGACTGCGGGCAGGCAACAGCTCTCCGTCCCAGCAGAGTCACCCGCAAAGTTTGCTTTTCTGATGTCATAACAATCTACGCGGGGACTCTGCGGAAAGAATTGCGTGAATCCGAATTATTTCGCCCGTGTCAGAGTCTCCTGCGCTGTTCAGGGACTCTGACGCATTAGCCAAGAGATTAATTGCACAAAGTGTTTGAAGACAGATATAATTCTAAGCAAAATATGAATTCTGATCTTTTCAAGGAGAAGCTAAACTACATTCACAGCATTCCATGTACAAGCAAATGGAAGCTGGCGGAACAGCCGGAAGATTACAAGCATTCCAGCGCATCGAATTACATAAAGGGATGTGGGGTGTATGACGTTGAACAAATCTACTGAATTGTCAGCCTTGTTGCAACTGTCGAGTCAGAGTCCCTGAAAAGCGCAGGAGACTCTGACTCGGGCTAATTTTTGTTAAATTCTTGTATTATACTGCATAAAGTATTTCATCGGCTTAATGCTGTAGGAAGTCGTATGGTGTTTCTAAGAATACAAAGCTAATCAGTAAGAATTGTTGACTCTGTTCTAAGTGAACTGATCAGTGCTGTAAGAAACAGGATTGCTCCGGTAAGAATCAAGCGCGTGTATGGAAGAATGTTTTGCGACTCTTTAAGAATTCGACATC
>CALEVL010000285.1 GCA_937924675.1 uncultured Ignavibacteria bacterium
AAAGATCCGGTTCAGAGAGGAATGACTCTCTATACTTTGGGACATATGTCATGTGTTCTGGGAAACATGAAAGAAAGCCGTCAGCTTGGCAATGAATGCATAGCGCTGTTCCGAAGCGCAGGATACAAATACGGCATAGCAAACGCGTGCAATTTAATTGGCTTTACTCTTTCGAGCAATGTGGGACATGAAGAAGAATCATGGGAGCGTTACGAAGAAGCGCTTTCGATCTTTAAAGAACTGGGATTGAAATTTAACATAGCAACAGTTCTGTATAACATGTCATTTGTTGCTGCAAAGAGATTGGATACCGAAAACTCCCTCAGACTGAAAGAACAAGCCCTAGAAATCTACAGAGAAACAAAGAATCCCTCTAAGATAGCAATGATTCTCACGAGCCTTGGGTCATTTGAGTTTAAGCGCGGCAAACTTGAGACAGCACAAAGACATATTGAAGAGAGCATGGCAACTGCCGGATCAAAGGAAAACAATTTTCTTAATTCGCTCAACCTTGTTCTGATGGGTTGTATCAATTCCGGATTGGGACACTTTGAAACTGCAATGAAGTTCTTCAATGACTCAATGAAGATTTCCAAAGAGTGCGGCTACACGGCAAATCTGGTTCCGACATTGTATTATATAGGTGATGCATTTTACAAGTCCGGAAACTATCAAGGAGCAAAACAAAACTTCATTGAGTCTGTAAAGACCGGTGCAGAGAAGGAAATAGATTTTTATCTTGTCCATAACATAATTGGACTGGGTCTCACGCATTACGCTATAGGTGATTTTGAGAAGTCACTTACATATCTTCTTCTTGCTAAGAAAATCCTGAACGGAACTTATGGAACAATTGGGAAACCAAAAGTAGATGAAGCTGATGAGTATATTGCAAAGATTCAAAACACACTTGGCGCACAACAAACTGAAAGAATTCTTAGTATTGTGGATGGGATGAATCAGGAGGAGATGGTAACCTTTGTAGTTGAGAGTTGAGAGGTGTGAGTTGCGGCGAAGCCATCCCTTCGGGAAAAATTGAAAATTGAAGCGAAGTTGTACCTCTGGAGAATGTTATCTGAACTGCAAATCTCCGTTAGTTCTGAATATTTTTAATTTATAATTTTTAATTCTTAATTAAGTTGCCTGTGCTCCGGTCCATTTTGCATGGACAAGGAAACACAGGCAAGAAATAATGCGAACTTTAAATTACTTGATGAGTGTCATCTTTTTCACGGAAGTGAAGCTGCCATTATTGCTTACGGCTGTTGCTCTGTAGAAATAAACTCCGCTCGGAAGCCTTGATGCATTGAAATCAACAGTGTAATATCCTGCAGTCTTCACTTCATTCAACAGAGATGCTACCTGTTTACCTGAAATGTCGAACAGATCTATTGTAACTCTGCTGTCAACCGGTACGTCAAAGTTTATCTTTGTTGACGGGTTGAACGGATTGGGATAATTTTGTGAGAGATCAAACCTGCCCGGAATACCTATGATCACTTCATTGCTTAATGTGAAATATTCATACTGTCCGTTGAAATCTATTTGCTTCAATCTGTAATTATATTTTCCCGAGCTTAATCCCCGGTCAACGAATTCATAGCTTTGTGAATGTGAAGTTGTCTGACTGCCTTTGACAAATGCTACTTTTGCCCATACACCGGATTCAGATGATCTTTGAATTTCAAATCCTGAGTTATTCACTTCTGAAGAAGTAATCCAGTTTAGAGTAACATTCCTTCCGCTGATATTTGATGTGAATGAAGCAAGCTCAACAGGAAGTACAGGATCTCCGTATCCCAATCCCCTAATGTCGTCCGGAAGTCCGGTTGCGACCAGCGTTACAAAGCCTGCAGACGTAATTGTAAGTGCACGACTGTTGATATCAGTAACATAGAATTCTCCTCCTCCTTTGTAAACTGCACCGAATACTTCACCATGTGCT
>CALEVL010000286.1 GCA_937924675.1 uncultured Ignavibacteria bacterium
CTATGTAAATGGTTCGAGCAAACTCTTTTCCAAGTAAAACGTTTTGGACAGATGTTAATTGAGCTAAAAGTCTTTATTTATGTTGGGATTTTCAATTGATTCATCTTTTCCGTCCCCGCTAGTCTCCCGCTTGGTTTGCTGATGTTCTCTTCCTAAATTCTCAGAGGGGACTCAGCGGAATTCATGTCAGTGTAATGAAACCATTTGCAGACCGGTGCTTCACTCATATCGTTAAGTCTCGCACTCGATAATTCTTGTCGCTCATTCTCCGCAGCCTGCCACTTGGTGGAGTCCCCTCTGCAAAGATACGACTAATCAGTTCTTGCTTCAAGAGGGAGACTCAGCTGAGACGGCAAGAGTGTTGATGATTCGTTTGTTGAAGTGTTTGGACGCTGTGAGAAGTATTGGGGAATGTCCGCATGATGACACTTTCAGCTACTTGACAGACGTGCAATGCTATTCAATTCAGGCATTGTAATTGCGAATAATGAGCACATTATTTTTGCATTACAATTCCTTCAAATGCCGTATAACTTGTAATGTAAAAAATAAGGAGAACTATGAAGAAGCAAACAGGGATCTGGATAGACACTCAAAATGCGTTCATAGTAAGGCTCGATGAGACGGGATATGAGACTAAAACAATATTCTCTGAAATAGAAACAAAAGAAAGAATCCCGGGTGAGTCGAAAGATTACACAAGATTTGGAAATCAGTATCTCAACCCCGAAGAAAAAAAGGAACACAAACGTGAACATGAGATCAGGGAATACTTCAGGGCGATCGTAAAGGAAATAAAATCCTCTGAGGAGATCGTGATCTTCGGTCCTGCCAAAATGAAGAAGGAACTGGAAAAATTCATTCTCGATGACAAATCTCTGAAGTGTGACTTGAAACCAATTGAATCTGCAGACAAGATGACTGAGAATCAAATGGTGGCGTGGGTGAGGAACTACTTTGTCAGCGTGCCGGCAGAATCATGATTCAAACTGATATGTGCAAACAGCACTTGTCAGATTGTTTGTTAAATTAAGTTCAACAAAATGCTCCGCATGTTTGCAATACAACAAGCGGAGCATTAATTGTAATTGAATCTTTTTCTTAATCTTCCTCAACTGCCTTCTTATCTTTCCGTCTCTGCTGAGTCATACTATTATAATTAGTCAACCTTCTTCAGGATCATCAGCTCATTATCACCTTCATATAAATACAGCTTCATGTTTTCCACTTTCCATTTGTTTGCCAAAGTAAGAGCTCTTAAAAATTGTTGTTCATAGTCTCCCGGGCACATCATTCTTGTCGTAGCAGCGGGACCAAACTTGAGATTGTCTCCATTTATTTCAACTTCACCAAACATATTGTTACAACCTGTATTTCCGAAATATTTCTTTTCTTCCACTTTGATTTCCAGTCTGGGCATCTCCTTCATAAAATCTTTTGGACCCACTTCTTTACCACCAATGTTCTCCAAAACCCAAATGTCATGAAGCCGATAAGCATCATCAGAATTCTTTCCAACATCACCCGGCTCTTTCTCATAAACCAGAAGTACACCATTTGGATTTGAAAGCGTCAGAATATTTCCTTCAATGTTATAGGCAGTTGTGCCATTAAGACCGGAAAGTATTTCTCTCTCTCTCATATCATCAGGGCAAGCCATTAACGTACTAATCATTTTTTCGAATCTTAATACATCCACTTCCTGCCACATTGCGCCCCTTATTGTATTGCAGCCGGCAATTCCGCCAACCTGCATTTCGGAAGGCCTGAATTCAAGAAACGGAGACTTCCCGGAATACAAGCTGTCATTAATAATTTCTTCTCCTATCTTTCTCAATTTCCATTTTCCATCCAGTGCATAATCAGGAACATATCTTCCGCAACCTGTAAACTCTTGCTCTTCAGCCGCACCTTCCGGCTTATATTGAATGTTAACTTTGTATCCGAATTTTTCTCCTGACATGTTATCCACACATTCATCAGCCATAATTGTGACAGTCAATGATCCCCTTTCCGTTGTAGCTGAATATCTCTTAACATTTGCATCCATCGCCAGTGCAGGTTCAACAGGAGGCGTCTCCATTTTCACACCTTCCAGAGTGCCGAATACAATTGAGTTTCCCTTCCTGATATCCAGTGACCAAAACGGTTCATTGCCTGCTGCATAAAATATTATTCCTTCGTTGTATTTCTTCCGGGTAAAATCTGTTGAGTCATTCATTTCTGATATAATGTTTTTGCCGGCATCGTAATTCTTTGCATATACGGTAACAGCCAGCATAATGAGAACAAAAGTTAAAATCGACTTCATCTTTTACTTTAGTTTTTGATTTCAAATGTTGCGCAAAAATAATCAATTACGAAATAACAATAAGTGTAAGTCTGATGCAAAAGTTCATATCTATCCCATTGCTGTCCAAAATGTTTTCGAAGTGATGAAATTGTTGCCAAAATAGTTCACTAGAAAGTTACTTTACGAATGTCGCAAGAACAACCCGCCTCATCCTAATGCCGTTAAGAAATTGTGAGCTTTGGCGTAAACCTGCCCGAAGAATACTGAACTTCAACACTTTTCGCAGGCGGGCGTGAATTTCCTGTTTGACGAACACGACAGTGTTCTTCTGTCGTG
>CALEVL010000287.1 GCA_937924675.1 uncultured Ignavibacteria bacterium
GTTAGATTTGCGGATGTTAACAAGCAGTCATCATCTACAATGTATATCTTTGCATGTAGCGCCGGCAATGACCTTATAGTGTCGGGCATTGACTTAAGCAGATTCTTCATTGAATCATAATTGCAGTTTCCATACTCGCTATAATCAACAAGTAGTCTGAAGTCCAAATTGAAGTTGCAAAGAGTCTCAGAGCCCAAGATTCTTTGAATAGCATTAAATTCACCTAGATAAGGAGAAGCAATCCAAAGTCTCTTCTTTGCTTTTTTGCTTAATTCATTTAATCTGTCCACTAAATCTTGCCCTGATACTGTATTCATCTTTCTTCATAATTATTAATAAATGTTTGCTCGACTGAAAACGTATTTGATAGAAATTTGTATTCGCATTATTCCAGCATCTTTTCCAGCCATGATTCAGCAAGTCTCTCCGAACTGTTGAAAGTCTTCTTATCCTTCCATCCTTTCATGTCTGAAAGATTTATTGTGAATTCGTAACTCTGCTTACTGAGATCTTGATAGACCATATCAATCATTAGTTCACCGCGCTTTTTCTTCTTAAGCACAACATCCAATTTGGAACCTTCAAGAAAATTCGCAGATCGTGGATACCAATGAAAGATCAACAGATACGAAATGTTAGTGACTTTGATACGATCTTCACTCTTTTCAAACTGGAAGTATTTTGATGGAATACTGGACTTCAAGTCCTGGACTTTGGCTTCAACAACTGAAAAAAGTTCTTCAATTTCAGCATTTGCCAATTCTATACCTTTATGTTCTGAATTAAGAAGTGAGTTGATTTCGGCTTGCTTCTTGTCTCGTGCCTCAATTCTCTCAGCTTTAGCATTAAGACTTTCTTCACTTACCTTCCCACCAAGTTCCTTGAGTTTATATTCTATAACTGAGGCTATTGTCTCAATATTATTCCCATCGTAAGTCATCCAAATATCTTCTCTTTGGTACCACCTGGGAGCATTGATTTCATTCCGGACTTTTACCATGATAATGAAATCCCAGCCGTTGTCCATAATTCTGTTTTTTATCGCTGATTCTTCTATTCTTGTAAAATTAGTCTTTCCCCATTTCTCAGATAATAGAACAACAACTACTCTTGATTCGTATCCAAAAACTTTTGTAAAGAAATCAATCCCATGTTGCCCAACAGTCTCATTGATGTTCTCAAAATAGACATAAGTCCTTAACTTAAACTTAAGCAAGTCATTAATTTGACGAGCAATCTCCTTACAGTCATCTGTCAAAGAGAATGCGACATCATATTCAAATTCCTTATTGCTTGACATATACTTTGATTCTTAATTTTTACAAAGTCGACATTCTCATCTCTCCACATCCAAATTAATTATAGGCAAGTAATTTCCTATCGCAAGATTCTCCAAATAGAACCTCGTCAAACAATTGTCGTCACCATCGAGCTCAACATAAGTCACTGCAACGTTCTTACAAATCAAGTCTCGGACATTCTTTTCATTCAGGAACAATTCTTCCATACCTCTCTTCAATTGCCCTGTGGTAGATACAGTTTCTTCTGTAAAGATTTTCTTTCCCCTTGAATGATCCCGCATTGTCTTAAGTCTGAGATGTTTTCCTATTCTGCTTTGAAGGGATCCGGCCGTCTTTCCTATATACAAACATATTGAATCATTTCCATTTGCACCAATCAAGTCATCCTCAATCTCAATCGTGATCTCACTCTTACCAGGACCTGATTTCACAATCGTTCTATTCAATCCACTCACGAAATTCTCTCTTCCCTTCACCCACCAAAATGAATAAACGCCGGCCGAAGTTGAAAAAGCTTTCGCCTTCAATTTCCAATTTTCATTATCCTTGTTGATGAAATCATCCAATGTTTTTGCATTGGCTTTTGGTTTCAGTGCATTCAATAAGTGATTCAATTCACTCTTCATTGTCTTATTAATTTTTGATTTACTCATTATGCACCGCCTTCTGAAGCAACATTTGACTATCGCTGTAAAAAGGTACTTCTGATTTTCCCAGTATTGTTGGTGGAATGTTTGTTATCTCCGGAAGATTTTCCATCGGTACAAGTATGTTCTTTGCTCCGTTGTCGGATAGCAATGTCGTCTTGTCTGCAAATGCTGACGCTTTTTCTATTGCCCCGCCTATTGAAATGTTTCCAAGAACAGCTAACCCCGGCTTGAGATTCTTCTTGTACAATGAAGAAAGTATTGCCACATAAACTGCACTGCCGATGCCGCCCCCAATTGACGGACCGGTCATGTTGGTTATCTGGATCTTCAGATCAAAAGCTGAAAGAGAATGTCTTTCACTCAGAATTGTTTTCTCATTTGCCCTGATGTAATTGAATGTATTTGTAACATTGGCTTTCACCTCCTGATTATTTGTACCGGTAATTGTAAACTTCCCGCTGCCATCAAGTGTTACGACTTCAACTTTGACAATGCTGAAATTATCACCGTCGTTTGTGGCAGTATAACATACCCCCGGAGGTAATGGAGTATTCTCAACTATTGCTGCGCCTCTTTCTTCGGGAAGTGTCACAAATATCTCTTCTTGTGTATCCTTATCTATGTAAGAGAAGTTCGTATCCCAGAATTCTATGCCCCCTATTCTCTTTAGCTGCTCTTTAACTCTTCTTCGCATCTCCATCGCTGTAACGAGATACTCTCTTATGTCTTCTTTTGTATAGTTCTCATCCGGATGCAAAAGTTTTATGAGTCCTGAAACAATCTTTCTTACAGACTTTGAATCTCGCTGCTTCAGGTGTGATCCCAGCGTGAAGTATTTGTCAATTACTTCATAATATGTTGTCTTCCTTTGCGCTTTCATAACCTCAGAGAAGAAGTCCGTGCTAAATCCAAAATGAGTAGTGAAATTCTTTGGACTGAATTTCGAAATCTCCCATCCGGGCAGATAGAGATGTACTCTGTCGAGAAATGCTGTGTCATGATTTACTTCCTCAGAGAGCGGGTTGAACAAATTTGAAGTCTTCAGTACCGTTGCCACAGGCTGATTAATGTTTCCGTTCAGTATAATGGAAGCCTGACCTGTTATCTCTCCGCCTTTGCCGGCTCTTGAAAAAGAGCCTGACTCCATATAGTCTTTCATCAGCGGGATTGCATCTCTGTCTTTGAACAACTTGTCAGTGCTTTCATCAAAACAAATTGCGTCCCACTCTCCTACGGATCCTACTCTTCCGGTTGAATTGTTTACAAATAATCTTGCAACTGTTCCTTGTCCTCCTGATATGAGAATTGCGTATGGTGTAAGCTCTTTATAAATGTATGACTTTCCGGATGACCTAGGACCAAGTTCAACCATGTTAAAGTTTGCTTCAACCAAAGGAATCAGTCTTAGCAATAAGAGATCCTGAATCCTCTTGTCCAGTCCTTCACTTCCAGGTTCATATCCCGCACTTCTCAGCAAAAGGGATTTCCATTCGTCCCTTGTGAAGTGCTTTCTCTTATCTCGAACCCTTGAATTGTCAAAACTTGACAATTGAATCGGCTTGATATCCTTTACAACAAATGGTGTTGCACTTCCGTTAACAAGTATCATTGGGTCGTACTCCATTTCTAGTATTGCCCAAATCCCACCCAAAAGCATCTTCTCGTGGCGCTTTACCAGTTCATCAGTTATGTTTGCGCGTTTGATATTGCTGTTGCTTGTTTTTGCCCAGAAGCAGTCTTGATTCGTATCCAGGTCTACTGATATTTTATCAATAATCTTATACCTGCCTTTTTCTCTGATCTTGGATTGAATCAGATTACTTTCTTCGGGACTCACATAATGATCACGAAGAACGGACTTAACATTGTCAATTCCTTCGTTCAGCTTCGCCTCATCCTCAGTGCTTGAAGTATTTGCAAGCAGGTATTCTAATACGAAAGCCGGAACGTTTGCGCCGCCTTTGATCATTCCAACAATATCTTTCTTAACTACATAGCCTCTGAAATGCTCCAGAGCTTTTTTGTCAAGTTCGTCTAACGTTATCATATTTGTTTGTTCATTTACTTCGCTGAAAACTAATTACTACGGATCACATTTAACATGAATGATTTAATCAAATAATCCACCGGTATCCCTGACATCTGATTTCTTGATCTCTGCAGTATCAAGTGTCGCTTTTGTTACTGCATCAATTATTAAAACTTTAAGCTCGCTGTTTGAATCAAAAGTGAATTCCTGGCTTTGTTCTTCATTTAGATTTAGCTCGATAATACTGCCTGTGCTGATTCTGTTATTTCCGGCAAAAAGCTGAACTTGTATTTTTCTGGAAGAGGTGAATAGATCCTCTGTATCTGCACTTGCCTTTAACTTAACAATGAAATTCTCTCCGACAACATTTCTCAGATCATCCTTATTTACAATGCTGACCTTTGCCAATACCACATCATCGTTTCTTTTTCGGATAGTGAATCTTGGAACAATTATTTCCTGAGGTGAAAAACCACCGTGAGAATATCCGTAAACTCCTCTTGTCCTGAATGGCTTGTGAGTCTTTGCGGCATATACATATTTGAATCCATTGTAATCTTTTTCGAACTTCAGCAGTTCGTTCCTGTTTTGCAGGATTTCTGCTCTGATAAATCTTTCGTGTACTTCACATCTTCCGTTTACAGCCGGATCAACTTTATCTGATTCTTCAAGCAAGCCGGTCAAGACAAAACCATGGTCTGAAACTACATGAACTTCTCTGTAACCACATTCGAGCAACTGCTGGATCTTTTCAGTCAGTATCAACTCAAACTCACTGAAAAGATTCAAAGCTTTCATCTGTAATGTCTCTGCGGCTTGGTCAATATCTTTGTAAGATAGGACTAGGTAGTCTTCCAATTCACCGTTGAATGACTCCAGATTTTTGTATGTCACATTCTTGCCTGATTCTCTTGTAAGATACTGTTCTCTTTCACTCTTTGTGGAAATTATCCGGCCTGAACTTGAGTAGAGTGCGCTCATGTTGTTTTCGGTTTCTGAAGGCATTTCCGCTAACATAGTGTCTGTTGTTACAGCATACTTGTCCTTCAGTTTACTCGCAACATATGCTGCCATTTCATAACGAAGTCCGTCACCGACAATAATTGCAACACCTGTTTGCGAGTGATGAAGAATATTAGGCAAGTACGCTTTCTGGTTCGGAGTATATTCGTTCGAGTATTGATACCATTGCTCTGAAATCTCAAGGTTCAAGCTTTCATAGAATTCCTGCAAAGGCCTCATGATTGCGGGTTCACTCAGGAACTTCGTGTACAGATTTCTTATAGCACGGTCAACAACATAAAACTTGCCGGTGTAATACTCAACAACCGCATCTAAACTCCTGCATCCGCCCAGCCCGTCACTCTTGTAACTGAGCAGTTCAATGACATCATTCCACCAAAGAGGAATAAATGGCTTTCCGATGCTTTGACCAATTCTGTTTCTGACAATCTGCAGCATGTTTGTTCGATATTCACGGTCACTGATCCGGGAAGAAATATCTTTCAACAAATCTATGTCTAATTTTTCAAAGCAATGTCCTGCGTGAGCATTGTTGGGGTCAGCATCCCCGGGAAGCCGGAAACTCTCACGGAAATTTATAAATGACGGACGCAAGCTTTCGCTGTCAGTCCATTTGTCATAGACCTTTAGAAGTTCCGGTTGAATATTATTGTTTAGAAGACCGGTAAATATCCTATCTGCTATAGACTTTGCCAGGGTTTTTGGAGGTTGGTCAAGCATGGGCAACTCAAGTAATTCAAAGAACCTTCCTTCTATTAACCTTCTCACATCATCATCTTTGCCTGTAAAATAATTGGCGGGACCATTCAGAAATCTCAGAAGCTCGTCTTCAATGTTGATCAGCCCTTCAAGGTTTTCGATGACCTTCCTCCACCAGATAATGTCTTTTTTCTTGCCTATCTTCGAAGTTGTCAGTAGCAGAGAGTTCTCCATTTGCGCCTGCATACCGGTAGCTGAATGGATCTTTTTTCTCAGCCAGTCATATGGATCTGTAAGATCTATCTCACCGTGTGTTTTACAGTAATCAAACAGAAAACTCAGTTTGTCAATCTCTCGCTGAGCATAGAAAATTACACTCTGATCTTTGTATTCCGTTTCCGCTTGGTAACGAATAAAAAGTTCCTCCTTAACAGTTTCCCATTCGTTCTTCAAAGCTTTGTCAGTTTTCAGAATAACGAAGTTATCTTCGGACAGTGATTCAACTAAGAACTTGCAAAGTCCTTCCGGGTCAATAATCACAAGCCTCTTTCTCTTAGAGACTTTGGACGTTACTTCTTCAAGAAACCATTTATCAGTCATTACCAGTCTGCATTTAAATATCTTTCGAGTTGTTTGCTGTTAAGTACATCGCACTTCAGCATTCCTTTCTTCTGCAAAGGTGCAATATTCTTACCGACTCCGTCATCAAGCTTCGGATCATACTCTTCAGCGATGAGTTCATCTATCTTAGATTCAAACTTCTCAATTTCTTCAAGCTGCAATCTTATAATCTCTTTTTCTGTCTGCGCCTGTGCGCTGTTGTTTTCTACAAGTTCCATTTGCCTGTGCTGAAGTCTTTCGCTTCTCTTGCTCAGATATTTGCTCTTCAGCTTGTAAAGACTGTCCCTGTTCCATTTATATATTACAATGTATGCTTCAAAGCCCTGATTCTCTCCGCTGCTCAGATGCCAGATGAAAGGTGTCTTTGGCAGATACATGAACAGATTAAGATGATCACTGAACCTCTTGAAGAAAAGTTGTTCAATATATTCCTTCAATGGTTTTCCCAGCAATTCATCAAGCTCGCCTATTTGTGATTCTGTAAATCCCTTGTCAATACAATACTTCTCAAACCTCTCAAGGAGTGCAGCTTCCTCCGGTGTACCGGTAAGCGGTATTATTCCGTCTTCGTCTTGCATCAGCAGAGTTCTGAACGAGTCTGCCAGAAATTCCATTGTGATGTCGTGAGCTATTCCTGCCGGTAGGATTTTGCTTTCCTTAAACCAATACCATACGTTGATTGGATTTACCTGATGACGGATACAGAATTCTTCAAGGTCGTTGTTGCTTTGATAAAATGTCCCAAACTCTGATTTAATTGACTGAACTTGTTGCCCATCATATTGAATTACTCCGAGGCTAGCTATGTGTTCTTTTGCAATTTCCTGTTCAAGTGTATGTTCTGATAGGAAGGATTTACTTGCAGCATCTAAAACAGGTAATTCCCCCACTGGTTTGCCCATCTTTGTTTCTACTTGTTGTCTATCTTCTTCTCTTAAATCATACACTTTGAAAATAAGCTGATTGATGATAGCTTCATTCAACAATACCTGAGTTGTTTGAGCATTTTCAAAATTGAGGTACATTAATAAACGATCTTTCATCTTAGTATCTGAATAAGCAAGTATTGGATTCAGATCATAGTTGGTTTCAATAATCCTGAACGAGTTAAGCTTCCTTTTGGTCACTACGTTTTCAATTGCCAATATTGAAACATGATCTTCTATATGCTGAGGTGGCTTTACAAAAGGTATCTTTTGAATATCAGCTATTGAAGTACTAACTGTTGGATTTAAACAATCAGCAACATAAAAACTCAATTTAGAATTGAGAAATCCTAATGCGTAATAAGTACTAAAGTCATTGGTTAAATTGAATATGCCGGGGCCCCTTGCTCCAATTATCGTTTCATTATTCAATACCCTAAATGTTACTCCCTTTGATCCAGTGTCTGGATATGTTATACCCTCTTTGAAATAAAATTCTTCATTCCGAATTACAGATCTAAGATTCCCGTATTCATCAAGAAAATTCTTCAATTCAAAGCCGTCATTTTGCCAGTTCAAGACTAACCAGATATTGCCATACCATTTATTGTATGTGCCACCCTTTGTATGATAAAACCATTTCTTCTTTTCAACATTAGACGATATAGTATTCTTGTCGACTTCCCACCAATATCTCATAAACCTGTCATTATTTCCGGTTGTTAATCCAGAACATACTTTTAAATAATCTGAAACGGTCTTCAAATTAAACTTCTCCCTAAATCCATCACTTATCCAATAAATGAATGGCCAGCCGTCAATGATCTTGAGTTTGGACTGGTCGATAAAATAGACTCGGTCATTCTTAACTCCGCTTATCAATTCATTGTAGGATTCAAATAATGCATTAAATCTATGCCCTTCATATAAATCATTTAGTTTTATGAATATTGATTCCTTGCCGTCTTGCCTCTTGTCAAGCACATACATTGCTGAGTCAACTCTTGCCAAAGGATTGAACATCCCCAGGTAACCCCACTCGACAAACAGGCTTATTTTTGTTTTGGAAACTATGTATTCCCTTACATCTTCAAAAGTCTTGATATACATAAATGTTGGGGGATGTACCAATGCAACTTTACCATCTATAGTTGCGAGATCAATACATTTTGATATAAACGTCGCGTAAAGATTTGTGTTGAACTTGTAAGGTTTCTTATAATTTGTATCCACAAACTTTTTAAGCTCCACTCCGAAATCACTGCTATCAGTATATGGTGGATTTGCTGCGGTAACATCATACTTCTGAGTCATCATCTCCAGAAAAGTGAAAGCATCATGAGTCTTTGTGTTCAGAAAAGTCTTGCCAAGCTTTCTTGCATTACTTTCTACTGCCTGCTTAAGTCTTGTAAAAAAATTTTCCCTGAACTCGTCGTAGCTTGCAAGAGTCTGTTCTTCCGCAAAGCTGATCTGAGGCTGTTGAAATTGCTGAGAGAGTTTCTCCAGTCTTTGGTTGACAACTTCTTCAATGCGTATAAGAGTGCCGAACTTATGCGCCTGCCTAAGGTCATCCCAAACTGATATTACTATATCCTCAAGTTCTTTGGGCAATGACTCTCCGTTGCTGAAAATGTACTTGATGTCTTTATACTCAGGAAGATAAAAATCCGTACTGACAATATTAAAATGTTCAGCTTTAAAGGAACTCTTTTTCAGCTTTGCTTTTATGTACATTCCAAACTGTGCAAGCTGAACAGCCCTGTCGTCAAGATCGACTCCGAAAAGATTATGCTGAATTATGAGTTCTGGGATCTTGTCTTTATTATAGTCTGCTCCGTAGTTTTCTATCTGATCAAAATACAAGTCATAGAATAAGTCGAACCCGTACAGAAGAAAATTCCCGCTACCCGTAACCGGGTCAAGCATTCTGATCTCGCTCAGAGGTTTTGCATCTCTGATCTGCTTTGTAGTAACATTGGCGATCTTGTATTTCTCTTTTATGCGTGAATCCGGGAACATCTCGAGATACAGCTTGCCCAGGCTGTTATCAACAAGAAATTTGACTACCCACCTTGGCGTGTAAACCTGGCTTTGAATGGAAACTTTATCGTATTCAGTTTTCTTTCCGCTTTCTTTAAATGCAATTTTCTTGGAGTTGTTATAACTCTCATAGAGCCAGCCCAATATGTCATCATTTTTCCAGATACCGGCTTCAATCTGCTCATCTTTTTCTACTGCATTGAAGGCTTCAATTATTTTATTCAGCTCAATTGTTGTCGGTAACAAGTGATAGGGATAGTCTGGTGCAAACAAAGGTATTTCTCCCGAGAGCTCTTTTAACTTATCTCCGATAAAATCCTTCAAGCCTTCGAATTCTCTTGCTCTCCCATCAGGATTTTGCTCCAGCCAAAGTCTGTGGGCAAATGAGCGGTTTCCCTGTTCAACTCTCTTCGTAATGATCTCCGGATGAAGCCTATGTGCCTCCATAACTTTGAGCGCAGCAATACGATTGAACAGTGTGAACGTGAATTCTTCGACAAGTTTCTCGTAACCTTCTTTTATGCTTCCGGTTTCTTCTACGAGAGTGTCTCTCACAGTTTCAATCCGCTTTCTGTCTTCAGCGAGGTCGGCTGGAACAGATTCCATCGGCTTGATACCCGATTCAGTTATACCCATTCGTCCCAGAATATTCCGGATGGCCCTGTCTGATTCAATTCTTATCTTCTCAACATGCTCGGCAAGTTTCATGCATCAGTCTCCTTAAGTCTCTATGTTAATATCATCGTTGTCATCAGCGCTTGCAAGCTTCTGCAATTCCGAATGCAGCCAGGATCTGTATTCACTAACTTTCATTTTTCCCGAAGGTGCTTTTGAATTGATGACAGGTTTATTCTTTGCGGTCTTTTTGCCTTTCGCTACAACAGGGGCTTTTCTTAACAGGCTGTTCCTGATTATCTCAAGCTCTGTCTTCTTGGTTGAGTAAAGTTCTGTAAAGGAAATTATCTCTGATAGCGTGAACTTTGAATTCCTGTCCTTGACATCAAAGTCGATTGCCACGTTTTCAAGAACTCTTCTTGAAGAATAATCAAGCAGCGAGTTTGCCTTTACAAGGCAATCATCGTTCAAGTTTGGTGGCAGTGTTTCGATTTCTCTGATAAGTGATTTAATGTCATCCCTTAACGACCTGTATTTAGCTGACAGGATTTCTGCTTTCTCATTGAAAATATTGAAGTAAAAGTCTTTTGCTTTCTGAACGAATCTTTGTACTGCTGAATAATTCTCGACTACATTTAAGCCGGTAACTTTTTGCATTCTTTCATTAAATGTGTTCTCATCGGTTTTATCAATATTTGCTTTTTCTATTTCATCATCCAAAGAATCAATGAACGATTTCCATTTGTTCAATTCAGGGAGTTTCGTTCTGATGAAGTTCTGTGATTCTATTATTGCAGTTACGGCAATCTCAAAGTGCTCGGTTTCCGCAAGAAACTGTTCACATTTTTCCAGATAATTGGAGTCACTTACTGCTCCAAGAAACTCTGACAGACAATCCCTTCCCTCAACGGCAGATGGAAAGAGTTCAGCAAAGCGCTGCACATCACGCTCCATACCTGCAACT
This sequence comes from uncultured Ignavibacteria bacterium, assembly GCA_937924675.1. Lineage (GTDB taxonomy): Bacteria > Bacteroidota > Ignavibacteria > Tepidaquicellales > Tepidaquicellaceae > JADJAH01. The sequence goes on from CALEVL010000287.1 coordinate 10,869, forward strand.
GTTTCTGTAAATTTCTTTGCAAGATCCTTAACCGCCCTGGCAAGGTCAAAATCGTTGGTGTTCCAATCTACATTGACTTCAGTATAGGTATTAACATTGATTTGTCTAAGAGCATTGACAATATCATTTCTCTGCTCCGCCGAAAGTGTTCTCTGCAAAGCTTTGAAAGAAGCATTGCGAAATGCGCGAGGGGATATAAATATCTCTTTCAGGCCCTCATCCTGCCAGGAGAAAAAATCTCTGCCATTGTATTTTGCTGTCAACTTGCTGCCTCTCATTAGCGCTGAGACTGTGGTCATTATTGTCCCAATCAAGTAACCAGTTGGTGGAGCCTTCAGTCTATCTTCCAGATCATTCCCCCGGACATAAGCATTCCGAATAAGATTAGTCACTTCTTCAGCAGGTCTTAAATTGTCTCCAACATATCTCCCTTGAGCATCGAAGAAATGAAAATCTGCGGCGATCACATTCGTGAGGTTATGAAGTCTGTCAGGCGATCTTTCAGCTATGAATCTGACTGCGATATCTTCATTCAACTGAGCCGGCAATCTCTTGTAATAAATGCTGTTGATTGCTTCCATCTGAGTTTGCTGTATTTTGCTTACAAAACCGGCCGGGTCAAGTTGATCTGCGTTGAAATTATAGATCAGCGTACCATTCTTGATACACTCCACTATAAGGTCCTTCAGCTTGGAAACCTTGCCTGACTTTTCACCAGAGAGTCCGTTGACAATTTTCTTTTCAGCAGTTTCAGGGTTTGTATATCTCTCTTCCAGGTGCTCAATTCTCTTTATCTCGATTATCAGATCATCAATTTTCTGGTAAGCGCTGTTATCCGGGACTATCCAGATTGTACTCTTGTCATTCTGATATTCCAGCTTAAGGCTTTCAATGTCATTGTTTCTATTCTCACTTATGTTGAAAATACTCTTCAGTTTAAGCTTCAGATTATTGTCGGGCGCACGATTAAGTGGCTCGTCACTATCTGTCATTACAGAAAACTCGTAAATGGAAGCAACATCCCTCACTTTGGAAATAGAACTGACTATGTCAGTATCCTTGAGCAATTTTACAAATTCTGACTTCTTATTCCTTGGTTGTACCTGAAACTGTTTCATCTCATTGAGAAGATTCAGCTCAGTGTCAGAAGTAATGCGATATTTGCCCTCTGCAAACAATAAGATCTGAGAATCACAAAGTAATTCAATAGCCACCTTCATGTCTTCTGTTACAGTGCGAACTTCTTCAGACTTACTGCAAAATGACTTCGTTATGTTTTGAATAGTTGTGGGAACAACTTCTGACTCTGTCAGAAAGTGAATTGTTTCAAGAAGCGTTCTTCCTGATATAGGTATGTTGTTGTTACTGAGAATTCTGTCGGCATTTGTAAAACGATTTACAAGATGCACAGGGGGCTGCGGTTGTGCATGCCCGGCTATTTGCCAGCCCGTGGCAACATCATACAAGTTCCGGTCCTTAAGTTCATTCCTCAGAATATCATAAGTTGTAATTATCATTCCTCTTTCAGCAACCTTCGTAGAAGTATACCCTTGTCTACCGAACAAGAAATTCTGAAGAAGCTGAAACTGCCCGTTGTAGAATGGGTAATATGTTGTATATGATTCGATGTTATCTGTTTTACCGGCACCATTAAGTGCGCTGTGATCTGCAATTTGACCGGATCTGTCATTGAAATGTCTGTTTAATAGTTCATTGCCTTCATCAGTTTTTCTCAAGAGCCTGTTCTTAATTATCACATCTACTTCTGAAGACTCAAGATGGATCTTGGTTCTGAATCTGTCGGTTACTTTTGTAAGTTGGGCAACGCTAATGTTTGAATTATTGATAACGTCATCAAGCTTCTCCTGCGCTATTGCTATTGTCCAAACCCTGCCGCCAAGAGCAGTTAGTGCTTCGCTTATTCCTTCGAGATCAAGAAGAGTAAATTTCCTTTGGTTTATTGCCTCGCTTGCTTCGTCAAACATAAATACAACTGTCTTGTTCCGATCAACATCCAAATACTTCCTCAATTCGTCTCTCAGCTTGGAGGCGCTGAATTCAGCAATCTCTCCTCTGATCGTCTCCATGATGTTCGAGTAGGTATTGTCATCATTTGTGTTTAGAAATATTCTCTTCGAAGTATTCACATATTCGATCATATCCTTCCTAACTTCACTCCAATCCACATTAGCTCTTTCTCGAATGAAGGAATCGATATCGAAACTGCGTGCATTATAAAGCTGCAGATAAAGAAAAAACCCATGCTCGTTTTCGGGTAAGTTAAGTGACTTCAGAAAATTTCTGAAAAGAGTAAATGCGAGTCCTTTACTTGTTTCCTGTTTTGCAATGTCAAGCGTAACTACTAATGAATCCTTGGTTGATAGTCTTGACAGAGAATTTCTAACAAGAGCTTCATCATTCAAACCCGTGAATCTCTGCAGAATTCTTTCTCGTGCTTCTGTCCCGTTTAGATTTGGATTACCTATCAGATATCCAAGCAACTTGCCGAAATAGGACTTGCCGGACCCGTAAAAGCCTGAGATCCAGACACCGGTTTCGTTCACGTTATCCAGAAATGTTGAAGCAAAGTCCGTGTAGTGTTTTGCAATTCCGTCTGTAACTATATATTTCTCAATTTCAGAAATTATAACAGAATCCTCGCGATCTTCCAGATCAACAACACTCTTAATTTCTTCGCTTAGATCTATAGAAAGTATGTCTTTAATTGACATGATATTTTTTTTAATATTACTGAATCACCATGCATCTGTATTTGGACGCATGTCTTTTGCCAAGAAAGAGAAGCTCCTCCTTATTCTTTTCTGCCGGGTATAGTATAACCAATGGCAACTGTGACTCCATAACAACCTTATCTTCCATCAAATGGATGTTGTCTATTCCGGTACCGTATAGAGCTCCCGAATTGATTAGAACCGGTATGCTCCCTGAATCAAAAACTGAACTGACCTTACCAATCAAAAGCTTGAAAAGATCCAGAGTAGTCTCGCCTTCAGGAGATTTGAATATCTGACCTACAGAAGACTGAAGCAAATCAAACAGGTCATTTAAAGAATCATGGTTGTCATTGACAAATTCAATTAAGCACTGATTAACATCAATTATCTGATACTTGTCAGGAGATAGTTCTTCAATTGCTTCTATGAAAGAATGCTCCCTCTCAGGTTCGCATACGACCAGAATTGAGTTTCCTCCATTTGCTTTCAGACGGATGTCGGATGAGTTCCTGGAGTCTATAACACGTTTCAGATCGCTGACGACATGTTCAGGTTGTCGAAATGGCATTGTGCACTTTAGAATATTCTATGATTGGTTCAATCTTCAGATTGTCACCGGTAAATGTCATATTATAGAACGCTGTAAATTTCTTTTGCATAACTCTTTCGGCAAAAAATTTTGGTTCGAGGAAACTGTATTTGAGCCATGGGCTTTCAAGAAGATTGGATTTTGTTTCAACTTCAAGTAGCCAGTATATGAACACAACAAACATTTTATCATTCAGATAGAGATTCAATATTTTCTTCTTCACTCCGCCCTCCAGCAATCCGAATTTTTTCAGAAGTGTCAGATACTTTGATGAAAACCTTTCCACCGTGGAACTTGCAAAAGCCTTTACTTCTTCATTCACTTCCCTAAGTTCATTAACGCATGAAATAGTGTCATCTATTTTCAAGATTGATTTCCCCTCAAAAAATGAAGGGAAATATACCCGGTCATTCAAATAGTTCAACATATCATTGTTGTATGAACAATTCCAATAAAGAAAAATCAGACTGTCAGAAGTAATTCCTTCGTTGAGTATCATCGACTTATACAGGTCAAAAACTTTTTCGTTCTTACAACCCAGGAGAGTTCTGTTAATGCCTTGCCTGAGTCTCTTGAATGAACTGCTTGTCTTTATAACATTCTGAACCAGAGGAAAGCTTTCCATATCCAAAGATCTTAGATCTTCTTTCATCAAAGTGCTGACCAAGCCAAAATCACGAAGGCTTGCAAGCATGTTTATGTCTTGGTTGATGTTCATCTTATCGTCAGTTGATAAATTAATCACTATTGCTGTACAGTCAGAGCAAATTCATCTCCGCATTCTCAACAGAATTACCGCAACAAATTATTCTAGCAGCCATCATCATCAATTATTTTTTTTGCCATTTCAAATTCATCATCATATGGCAAACTCAAATCTTTTAGCATATCCGGAATCGCCAACGCCCATGATACATAATAATAAGCCAGCATATGAAATCCGGAAAATGTCTTGTCGGGGATTGATGCAACTGAGTAACCTTCTTTATCAGGATGTATTCCATTTGATCCAAGCAAAGCAATATCAAATGCAGTAAGCTTAATATCTTCTTGACTCATTCCTTCAAAATATTTCAACGCTTCGACCATGTACGTTACAACTGCCATGTTAAGTCCGGACTTCTTTTGGTTCTCAACAAACTTGCGGGTTTCTTCATCACGGTCGACAGATTCAAGACGTGAAAGCAGTTCTTCAACTTCACTTACATTACCCATAATCGATTCGTGTGATGATAAGTAGCTATTCTCATCCATGAGTTCAAAACATGTGCTTAGTCCCAATTCATTGGACCATTTGGAAACAAACTCATATTCTTCACCCGGCGACCTTGTATTCGATTTTCGCTTGAACTGCTTGTAAAGATTCCTGGACTGATTTTCATACTCTGCTGCATTGAACATTGAAGAAGTTCTTATCCCAAAGAGATCTTCAAACTGATAACTAAGAATAAGATTCAGAATAGTATTTACCTGCCAGATCGATCTTGGCGATAAATCTTTTATCTTTTCATCCTTTGAAATTGCAATGTACACTTTTACCATGCCGTTGAGAGAAAGAAACTGAATCGGCCTTAGTTGCGGGAAATCGTTGTACAGCTTGCTTTCTATGAACAGGTCAATAGGCGCATTGTACATTTGTGTATTGATACCTTCGTAAACACTGTTGAGATACTTTTCAATCTGCTGTTCTGAAGTGCCGGCTTTTCTAAGCTTCTTAACGGTGCCTTCAAATTTTTTTATGAATGCTTCTTTATACTGCTCATTGGAAATGAACACTTTGTTCTTTGCGTCATCTCTCGCGTCAAATATAAATTCCAAATGAACCAGCTCGTGCATTATCAAATGAGCCAATGTCTCGGTGGACTTATTGTATTTTAATAGATGTTTGTCTGCTCCGCGATATTCCGCCACTTCAACTTTTGCTTCAGATGCGATGCTTGAATCTTCCATGATCTGGATTTTTTTGCCGGATCTTTCTTCGAGCAGCTTGAGATAATCTTCATAAATGAATTCTTTGTCAACGGCTTTGACATAATTTTGTGCTGCTTCGAGAGCAAGCGCATAACCATTAGAATAAATCGGATCATTCTCATTTGATAACTTCACTGCTTCGATTGCATATTCGAAAGCTTTGAAAAATTCTTTCCTCTCAAGTTTAATTACTCCGAGTCCGTATACTGTATTTGCATACTTGCTGTTGATTGAATAAGCCAGTTCAAGATATCTTTCGGCATCATCTAACTTTTTTAAATGGGCAAGGTTTGCGCCAATGTTATACAATGCAATGTGATCATTCGGGTCAACCGCCAGAGCGGAGTTGTAATACTTCATTGCTGACTCGATATCATTCTCATGCTTTGCAAGTATATTACCCATCATTATAAGAGCGCTTTTGTTTCTCGGATCCCAGCGAATTGAATCAATCAGGTGATTCTTGGCGTTCTCCGAATTTCCTTCAACTTCATATATCTGTCCCAACACTCTGTGAAACTCCGTGTTAGACGGACTGTCGCCAATCAGGCGTTTCAGGATCGGCTTGGCTTCAGAGAATCTTGATTGTTCAGCATAGTTGACAGCCCTTCGGAAATCAGAATCATGTTTCTCAATGTCCTCGGTATCAATATCTATTTCAATTATCCGGTTTACAATAGTCACACTCGGACGAAACGCACCGTATGAATAGTGATCAGAAATGAGATTCTTTATCTCTTCAAGATTTGTATCAATGTCTTCGGAATATTTTGAAATGCCGGGAAATAATTCTATCGCCAGGTCATCAAGTGGCACTATTATCTTCATACTTAATATAATATGCGGTAATATCTCAAATTTAAATGTTCTAATAAACTTAAATCAAATTCCATTCTAACCCTTTGATAATTGCGCTTAGGACTGTCCACGAACTGGATATTCCCAAAAAAAATCCTTTCCGAAAATTTTGAATCGCTGTCCATGCCTTGGACAAGAATCCTCAACCTCCACCTCGCGCGCAAGTGCTGGCACCATACGTCAAAAGACCGGGTGGGGTAGTTACCCTTTTTCGATAGCTCGCCGATGTTTTCCCTGAATCAAGTTCCTTACGTGTTTCCCTCAGCATGCTCAATCCTTGTTTGGATTTTTGATAATCAGTTTGTCAAATGCTATAACTTATGTAGACTGATGGATCAAGATTCTATGTATTGAACATTCCGAATTTTGATAATCATCTGTCAAATGCTATTAAACATTTTAATAAATAAACATAATTACAAATGTTACCAAATATCAAGAAGCTCAACTGGGAGCTTAAAACCTCGGATCCCGGGGACACCAGTGTATATGAAAAAATATTTAAAGAGTTCAAACGAATTGAGCTCGAACTTATCACAGAATACAACAAAGGATTCCTTGATAAGAAGAAAGCTGGAATGCACTGCAAGATGAACAAATTACTCTCAGGGACCCCGCCGTTCTGGGTTGACGAATACACAATTCATGAAAAAATAAAGGACTTAGAAGATGAAGGCGCTTTTACTGAATAACAATGAGTACCAACACATACTCAGGTACAAACAACAGCAACTGGCAAAATCCGAGCGGCAATTTAAAACCCGGCAGAAATCACATCACAAAAATGCAAAGCTTCGTGCGTTCTATGATCTTTGCGACCATGAGCATCACCCAGTGATGTATAGCGTGCCGTTCAAGTGCGCGTTTTCATTTTATCTGTACGCGTATCTGAAGTTCAATGCTAAGCCGTTTGAATTCGAAAAGGGATTCTTTGAATGGTCATTATCAAAACCGATTACGATCACGTTTGGCAAGATAGCTCGTGTCGCAGGTGTTTCCATTAACACAGTGAAGGCTGCCTATAAAGAACTTGTCGCACTTGGTTTCCTGAAACATGCAGACTTGCTAACGGATCCGGCACACAATGCTCCGAAGTCTGCAATTGTAGTGAATGATCATTACATCATCGGATACGATGACTCAAGTCACAAAGTACTATTCGACATTAATTATAACAGCCATGTTGGAAAAAAACCAATATCACTTGCTTGACGCGTTTCCATTCAGCCACAAACACTACAGCAGCCACCACAAGGTGGCTGCACTGGCTGACACACTTTGGTGTGACCTGCCGATAGACAAATCACGAAAATCGGCTTTGAAACAAAAGTGTCTCACTTCAGTGTTGGTCAATCTGTGGTTGAGTATTCAGTCCACTGAATACATCGCTTACTCCAGACGCAAAGCTCACTACGCCGCGATACCATTGAGGTACAGGGTTGCATATAACACATACAATATTATGTGTGGCGTGATTGACGGCTTGAGCGCAATGGGTTTGGTGGACTCCGTAAAAGGTTTCAAGAATCCTGAAGACGGTTACGGTGTACTAACAAAGATCAAACCGTCTGATGATACCATACAATTACTGAAACCTGTCAGATCTGAAATGATTCATGACCAGCAGCCGCCAGAACTCTTAATAGTCAAAGACCGGGCTACAAAAGCAAAGCTTGATTACGCTGAAGACCAACACACGACTGAAATGCGCCGTCAATTGCTGGAGTACAATCACCAAAGGCAATCTGCGGCGTTTACATTATCGGGTGTTACTGAAACAGATGAAACAAATCATAAGAGATTCTTCAAGCTGTTTGGTATTTCAGGTTCAGAAGGCAATTGGACATTGCGTAATCCATTTATGTTCAGATCGTTCAATGATGATTTTGAACACGGCGGCCGGTTTTACAACGGCATTGAGTCGCAGATGCCAAAGGCTATCCGCAAGAAGCTTCTCATCAATGGGTCTACAACAGTTGAACTTGATTACGGATCCATGCACATCCGTATGTTGTATCATCTTGAGAACAAACGTATCAAGGGCAATGTGTATGATGACCTCGCGGGCGGTGATCCCTTACTGAGGCAGTTGTACAAGCTCATAGCATTGGTGTCGATCAATTCCGGCTCATTGGGAGAAGCTCTTGCAGCTATAAGAAGTGAACTAGTTTCAGATAAACGTGAATTGCTGGAGATAACACCTGACATAACTGATCCCGGACTCAGATTACATTACGACCGATGGTTGAAAGCGCATTCTGCCATCGCAAAGTATTTCAATTCAGACATCGGTGTCAAGTTGCAGTACTACGATGCTGTGATAGCATCGGGAATCATCATGCACTTCACAAATAAATCAATTCCGGTCCTGGTTATTCATGACAGCTTTATGATTGAGGATAAGTTCGAAGCTGAACTAAAGTCTGTTATGATAAGTGAGTATATGAAAGTAATGAAACATAAACCAATAATATAACATCATACAAAGTGTATTTATATTATAATTAATACATCACAACATTAAAAATTATTACTCATAACATACATTTAATATACTAATGCTCCAGTATGGGAACCTTAAGGAATGAAAAGTGTAATTTAGTGGTGAAATCAAGGAATTGGTTGGAACCCGTTGTAAGATGCGATATTGAAAAGCAGTAGTTTGCTCCAAGCTTATATCTTGCCTGAAGCAAACTGGTTGCTTCAATTCGCTTATTGCTTTCTTACCGAAAGCTTCTTAAGATCTTCCTCAAAGTCAGGAGGGACCAAATGAGTATAGCCTTCTGTCACTTTGACCGATGAGTGTCCCATTATTTCTTTAGTATTAGCCATTGATGAATTGTTTCTGATTAGCGTTGTTGTAGTCGTATGTCTAAGGCTGTGAAGCTTGAGATCATCACTCAACCTTAATTTTCTGATTAGCTTCTTGAATTTATGAGTCATCCAAGAAGGTGAAATGTTAAAAAGCTTGTCATCCATGTTAACAATTCTTACAGCCCCTGATTCATCCAATAGATACTTCTTCAGGACCAGATACAAATTGTCTGTGATCGTGAGAGGCTTAACTGTCCTCTCTTTGCGCGGCTTGATCTGATAAATGTTTATGAGACGAGAACTCAAATCAATGTCCTTGTAACAAATATTCAGAACTTCATTTCTTCGGCTGCCGGTAAGGTAGGCAACTTCACAGGCATCTTTGAACTCCCCTTCTTCAATTGATTCGAATAGTTTGTGAAGCTCACTTTCAGTAAATGCTTTTTTCTTATTGTCCGTTACCGTGAACAAGGTAATCTTTGCTGACAAATCTTCTGTTAGATAATTATTCTTGTAAGCATATCTGAAGAACTTCTTCATAGTTTTCAGTTCTATGTTGATAGAAATTTTACTGATTGATTCAATGCGTTTGACCTTGTACTTATTGATGTCATCAAGAGAGATAGAATTGATTTCTGAATTGCCAAAGAGTGATGTCATATGATCAAACACTTTGTTGTAAATCTCAAGAGTCTTGCTCTTGTAATCGTTTGCGTGAGCGTCGTTCATTACCTTTTCTTTTAAGTCACTGATAAGAAGATTTCCGGAGCATAATCTTCTCTTACGGTTTTGAAACTCAGTAAATTGTCTGTTCGCTTCGGTTTTTGATTTAGAACCTGTTGAGGTGAATTTCCTTTTGCCATCCGGCAAGGTTTCTACTATGTTCCAATATCCGTTGGGTCTCTTTGTTAAGAAAGCCATAATCTTAAATATTTAATTATTGAATGTGATTCTAATGTGTATACCTCATTGTATACTTGCTTGTAACTACTATGATTACAATATACTTGCTTTAAACAAGTAATGCAATATATTAAAACCGCACTCATATTTCAGTGTTTCTGAAGTTATGAATGCGGTTATTTTGTTGCTTTCGTGAGACCGGGTGGTTTCGAACCACCGACCCTCTGCTTAAAAGGCAGATGCTCTACCACTGAGCTACGGTCCCTGACCTTATATCTGTTTACTTATTTCTTTGTGCAATCTTAAGCCGGTTGACCGCTCTTTGCAAAGCATGCCTTGCCTCATCTTTCTCATCGTATGAAACCCCCGATGCTTTCAGTATCTGTTCGGCTCTTAACTTAGCTCTCCCTGCCCTGTCAATATCTATTTGTTCCTTGGATTCAACAGATTCCGCTAAAACTATAGCCTTGTTTTGCCTGACTTCAAAAATCCCGCCCCCTGTTGAGTATTCAATTGTATTCTGTCCCTGTTCGATTTTTATCTTCCCGATTTCAAAGGATGACATCATAGGAGCATGGTTCTTAAGAACCTGAAAACTTCCGACAGTTCCGGGAATGGTAACTGACTCTACCTCTCCTTCAAAAACCGTACTGACCGGGCTTATTATTTCCAGATTGAAGCTCTTTTCCAATTCTCTGCTTGATTAATTATTCTGATAGCTTCTTTGCTTTTTCAACTGCCTCTTCAATTGTACCCACCAAGTAGAAAGCGTTCTCCGGAAGATCATCATACTCACCGTTTATGATAGCCTTAAATCCTTTGATGGTATCTTCAAGTTTGACATATTTACCCGGAAGATTTGTAAACTGCTCTGCAACAAAAAACGGCTGTGAAAGAAACTTCTGGATCTTTCTTGCCCTCGACACTGTGAGCTTATCCTCATCTGAAAGTTCGTCTATACCAAGTATGTTTATGATGTCCTGAAGATCTTTATATGTCTGAAGTATCTTCTTTACTCCCTGCGCAACATTGTAATGCTCATCACCCACTACAAGAGGATCAAGGATTCTTGAAGTTGAAGTCAAAGGATCTACTGCAGGGTAAATTCCAAGCTCTGATATCTTTCTTGACAACTCTGTTGTAGCATCAAGGTGAGCAAATGTAGTTGCCGGAGCAGGATCTGTATAGTCATCTGCCGGAACATAGATCGCCTGAATTGATGTAATTGAACCGGTCTTTGTAGATGTAATTCTTTCCTGCAATGCACCCATCTCTGAGGCAAGTGTCGGCTGATATCCTACGGCTGAAGGCATTCTGCCAAGCAATGCCGAAACTTCAGAGCCGGCCTGCGTGAATCTGAAAATGTTATCAATAAACAGAAGAACATCTTTTCCCTGATCTCGGAAGTATTCGGAAATAGCAAGTCCGGTGAGTCCTACTCTCTGCCTTGCTCCCGGTGGCTCATTCATCTGTCCAAATACAAGTGCAGTATTCTGCAATACACCTGACTCAGTCATTTCAAGATAAAGATCATTTCCTTCCCTTGTTCTTTCTCCTACACCTGCAAACACCGAATAACCGCCGTGATGCTTTGCAATATTATGTATAAGCTCCTGTATGATAACCGTCTTTCCAACACCCGCACCACCGAATAACCCGGTCTTTCCACCCTTTGTATAAGGTTCAAGAAGATCGATAACCTTGATCCCTGTCTCGAACATTTCCTTTTTGGTTGAAAGATCCTTGAACAATGGAGCAGGTCTGTGAATTGGATATTTTAGTTTAGCATTTATCTCGCCTTTTCCGTCGATTGCTCCGCCGGTAACATTGATAAGTCTGCCAAGAACTTCGGGACCTACAGGAATAGAAATCGGTTCGCCGGTATCAATCGCTTCCATGCCTCTTACAAGACCGTCAGTCGAGTCCATTGCAACAGTTCTTACCCTGGATTCACCAAGATGTTGTTGAACCTCAGTAATAAGGTTTTCAAAATTTCCTTCAGGATTCTTTCGTGAAATAGTGATAGCGCTATTTATGGATGGGAGGCTTCCCCCGCTGAAATCAATATCGAGCACGGGTCCGATGATTTGAACAATCTTTCCCTTGTTGATTACGTTATCCGGCATTGATATATGATGATTTGAATTGTATTAAAAAGGTTTGCAAAGATAGCAAAATCATTGCTTAGTTCAAATGTAGTTTCAGAGTTCCTGAGGGAGATTGTAGGAATTGATTTCCCTGTTTCAGATTAATACTAAGGAAAATCACGAAGTGCAATTTGCTCTTAAAAATAATTCTGACAATCAACTTTGCAAAAAAAATCCCGATGACCATTGAAGTAATCGGGAATTTACAAAATCAGAAAATCAACGCAATTATTCTACCGTAACACTTTTTGCCAGATTTCTCGGTTGATCAACATTGCAACCTCTGGCTGTAGCCATGAAGTATGAAAGGAACTGAAGAGGAATGCTGTTAAGTATCGGTGCGAAGATCGGAGCCGTTCTTGGAACATGCAGGACATAATCAGAATACCTCTTAATGTCTTCGTCCCCGTCATTTGCAATTGTGATGATCTTACCCTTTCTTGCTTTGATTTCTTCTATGTTTGAAATTATCTTGTCATATGTACTGTCCTTCGGAGCAATGAATACTACAGGCATATTCTCATCAATCAAGGCAATCGGACCATGCTTCATTTCAGCAGCAGGATATCCTTCAGCATGAATGTAAGAGATCTCCTTGAGTTTCAATGCACCCTCAAGCGCAACCGGGAAATTAAACCCTCTGCCTAGATAAAGAAAGTTTCTCGAATCCTTGAACTCCTCTGCTACAAACTCATACTCTTTTTGCTTCTCAATAATCTGATTCATTTTATCAGGAAGCACTTTGAGCTCAGACAATATTTCCTTTAACTCAGAATCTTTGATAGTTCCCTTGCTTTGAGCAATCATAAGAGTTATCAAAGCAAGTGACATAAGCTGACTGGTAAATGCCTTAGTAGATGCAACACCTATTTCAGGACCGGCATGAATGTATGTTCCGGCATCAACCTCTCGTGCAATTGAACTTCCAACTACATTCACAACTCCAACTGTAGTTGCACCCAAACGTTTTGCTTCTTTCAATGCAGCCAGCGAGTCAGCGGTCTCTCCGCTCTGACTTATGATAAACACTATATCATCACTGTTTATTATTGGCTGTCTGTATCTGAATTCAGAAGCATATTCAACTTCTGTTGGTATTCTGCAATACCTCTCAAACATATACTCACCTACTAACCCGGCATGCCATGCAGTGCCGCAAGCCGTTATGATGAATCTCTTAGCCGAAAGAAGTTTCTCTCTGATCGGTTCTATTCCACCCAATTTGACAAATCCCGTATCAAAATTTATCCTGCCTCTGAATGTGTTCTGAATCGATTCCGGCTGTTCACATATTTCTTTTAACATGAAATGCTCATATCCGCCTTTTTCAATTTCTGCCAGATCATATTCAATTCTCTGCGCTTCACGTATGATGTTCTCATCTCTAATGGTCTTCAACTGAAAACCGCCTTTTCTGATTACTGCAAATTCTCCGTCTTCAAGATATATAACATTCTTTGTGTAGTTAACAATCGCCGCAGCATCAGAAGAAATAATTGTTTCATTTATGCCTACCCCAAACATCAGCGGGCTGCCCATCCTTGCAACTATGATCTTGTCCGGTTCTGATTTGCATATACATGCAATTCCATATGTTCCTTCAACTTCAGTGAGGGCAAGCCTTACAGCAACTTCAAAATCATTAGTATGCCTGAAATGATATTCGATTAAATTAGTTAGTATTTCTGTGTCTGTATCCGTAGAGAATTTATACCCGTCAAGTATTAGTTTCTTCTTGATTGATAAATAGTTCTCTATTATTCCATTATGAACAAGAAATATATTTTCCCCTTCATCAAAATGCGGATGGGCATTCTTATCATTCGGTTCACCGTGTGTAGCCCATCTTGTATGTCCAATTCCAATGTGTCCTGTCAGTTGCTCCTTATCAAACTCAACTTCAAGTTCTTTTACTTTTCCGGCTTTCTTAAAGGAAATTATGTTATTATCCTTATTTATTACTGCAACGCCGGCTGAGTCATACCCCCTGTATTCAAGCCTTTTCAGACCTTCAAGCAATACAGGAAGGGACTCTCTTTTGCCTATGTAACCTACTATTCCACACATTTTTGGCTCCTTACTTTTAATTCTGAATTACAAACCGCATTGAATACAAATGAATACTATTTGTAGTTTCATTTCTTGTGCCGAAAAAGGGAGTCGAACCCTTACGAGGTTTGAGCCTCGCCGGATTTTGAGTCCGGTGCGTCTACCAATTCCGCCATTTCGGCTTTCTCAAGAATCTTCTTTATTATTCTTCTT
>CALEVL010000288.1 GCA_937924675.1 uncultured Ignavibacteria bacterium
TTTTCCGGACTTCTTCTTTTGAGAAGTCCGGTTATAATAGAAAAGCTATTTCAATGACTTACTGTTGAAATCCGGATCTTGCCAAAAAGTCTCACTTAATCATTGGCATTTTGATTCCAAATTTCTTCTGTTCACTTATCGCTTCTTTGTATCCGGCATCAGCATGTCTGACTACTCCCATCCCGGGATCATAGGTCAGGCATCTTTGCAATCGTGCATCAGCTTCTATCGAGCCGTCCGCTACGATTACCATACCCGAGTGAATTGAATTTCCGATGCCTACACCGCCGCCGTGATGAAGCGATACCCAGCTTGCTCCACCCATGCAGTGTAATCCGAAATTCAGAACGGGCCAGTCTGCAATTGCATCCGAGCCGTCTTTCATTTTTTCAGTTTCCCTGTTTGGAGAAGCAACGCTTCCGCAATCAAGATGATCTCTTCCGATAACAATAGGAGCGCTTAGTATTCCGTCGCGTACCATTTGATTGAACAGCAAGCCTGCCTTTGCCCTGTCTCCGTAACCAAGCCAGCAAATTCTCGATGGCAATCCCTGAAAGTGTACTTTTTCTTTTGCCGCCTTAAGCCATTTGTGAAGAAGCTTATTTTCCGGAAATGCCTTCATGATAGCATCATCTGTTTTGAATATGTCTTCCGGGTCTCCGGAAAGGGCTACCCATCTGAACGGTCCCTTGCCTTCGCAAAAAAGCGGGCGGATATATTCAGGAACAAAGCCGGGAATGTCAAAAGCATTTTTGAAGCAATTGTTGTATGCTTCTCCACGAAGGTTATTTCCATAATCGAAGACCACAGAACCAAGATGCATGAACTCCCACATTGTTCTGCAGTGCGTAACCACCGTCTTCCTTGCAAGCTCCTGATACTTTACGGGATCATTTTTTCGCATATCAACAGCTTGTTCAAAACTCATGCCCATCGGAACATAACCGTTAAGCATATCATGAGCAGATGTCTGATCTGTTACAACATCCGGAATTATTCCGCGCTTTAGTATTTCAGGAAGAACTTCACCGGCATTGCCAATGAGTCCGACAGCAAGTGCTTTCCCATTTTCCTTTGCACTAAGAACAAGCTGCAATGCTTTGTTTAGATCATCGGTCATTACATCGCAATAACCTGTATCTATTCTCTTTTGAATTCTTGACCTGTCAACATCAACACCGAGAAACGCCGCGCCATTGAGTGTAGCAGCAAGAGGCTGAGCACCGCCCATTCCTCCGAGTCCGCATGTGAGAACAAACCTTCCTTCGAGTGTTCCGTGAAAATGCTTATCTGCACAAGCTGCAAAGGTCTCATAGGTTCCTTGAAGAATCCCCTGTGTGCCAATGTAGATCCAGCTTCCGGCTGTCATCTGTCCGTACATTGTCAGACCTAATGCTTCGAGTCTTCTGAACTCGTCCCAGTTTGCCCATGCAGGAACTATCTGTGAATTTGAAATCAGGACTCTTGGTGCATCAGTATGAGTCTTAAAAATTGCTACCGGCTTTCCTGATTGCACTAGAAGAGTTTCGTCATTCTCGAGAGTCTTAAGTGATTCAACTATTTTATCGAAACACTCCCAGTTTCTTGCGGCTTTGCCACTGCCTCCATAAACTACAAGGTCTTCCGGGCGTTCTGCAACATCCGGATCAAGATTGTTCATAAGCATTCGCATGGCAGCTTCAGTTATCCAGCTTTTGCATGAGAGATCATTTCCGGTGGGAGCTTTAATAATTCTATTGGTCATTGTATTAGATTGTTCTGTTTATGATCCAAAATAGTTATTGTGATGTAGAAAATAGTTGCAAAAATTATGCATACTGAACCGAATCACACATGAAATTTGCGGTCTTCCGCTGTTTCAACTTTTCGCCTCTTGCGGTTAGTTTATAAATCTATACAAACCTGAATACCGCAAAATATTCTTCATTGTTATTGAGATTCGAACAAAGTATGTTTCGTCAGTTACCGAAATGAAATTATGCTGAACAAACAAACAGAGATTTTTAAATCACTATCCGATCCAAACAGGATCAGAATCCTCAAAATGCTTCAGGTCAAGCCGCTATGCGTTTGTGAGATAACGGAAATTCTCGGACTTGCAGCATCCACCGTTTCAGAACATCTTGCCATACTAAAGAGAGCAGGCTTCGTCAGTGTATCCAAAGAAGGAAAGTGGATCAATTATCATCTAAAGAAGAATCCTTCCGAGCCTGAACTTGCATCTCTCATGACGGCTCTGCATTTCATGGTGGAAGTTGACCCCGTGGTCAAAAAGGACCGGAAGAAGCTTGACAATGTTGACCGATTGAAGATCAAAGGCATCACATCCCGGTAATTGACGAAGTGAAATCTATGCTTATCCATGAACAGATTCAGAGAGTCAAAAATATTGCTTTACATCGGGCTTGCATTTGCGGCCGTCTACTTCCTGCCGGTTGATTCATCTGCCTTCAGAGACTCTGTACTAGAAGGCTTGAGTTTGCTGAAATGGTATGCCAGAGAGCACATAATTCTATGCCTGATACCTGCCTTCTTCATAGCCGGTGCAATAACCGTTTTCATAAGCCAGGAATCTGTTATCCGATATTTCGGAGCAACCGCAAAGAAATGGATATCATATTCCGTTGCAAGTGTATCTGGAACAATCCTCGCTGTCTGTTCATGCACTGTACTGCCACTCTTTGCAGGTATATATAAAAGAGGCGCAAGCATCGGACCCGCTATTACATTTCTTTACTCCGGACCTGCAATAAATATTCTGGCCATAATTCTGACAGCGCGTATTCTGGGGATAGAACTTGGAATTGCAAGGACTGTGGGCGCAGTGTTCTTTAGTGTTGTGATTGGACTGATAATGAGTCTGATATACAAGAAAGAAGAAATGAAAGCTGATTCAACCAAAGAATCCTTGGCGAAAGCAAACATTCCCGAGGAAAGATCACTGATGAATGAACTTCTATACTTTGTTTCGATGATCGGAATTCTTGTTTTTGCTAATTGGGGAGATCCTTCCGGAGAAGAAGGATTCTTCAGTTTTATGTATGAGTATAAATGGATTGTAACTTCTGCCTTTGCATTGCTGCTTGCTGTAATGCTGGTGAAACACATGGGAATAAAATATTACTATATAATTGCAGGTGTAATTCTTCTGACAATACTGACTGTGTCCATACCGGAGCAAAAGCAATTGATTTTTCTGATCATGGTATTGTACCTGAGTTTAGTCCTGTTCCTTACAGGCGGCATGGCTTATGACTGGCTTGATTCTTCATGGGGATATCTGAAACAGATAATGCCTCTTCTTGTTGCAGGTGTATTTTTCTCGGGAATGCTGCTTGGCTCAGCTGAAAGTCAGAACGGACTCATACCAAGAGAATGGATCATTATGCTTGTAGGCGGTAACTCCATTGTCGCAAATCTCTTTGCATCTGTTGTTGGTGCTTTCATGTATTTTGCAACTCTTACTGAAGTTCCAATTCTTCAGGGACTTCTGAACAGCGGAATGGGAAAGGGTCCGGCACTGGCACTCCTTCTTGCCGGTCCGGCACTTTCATTGCCAAGCATGCTGGTCATAAAAAGTGTAATCGGTTTGCAGAAGACAGTTGTATATGTTTTACTCGTCATAGTTATGTCAACTCTTGCCGGACTGATCTATGGCTCATATTTCTAAATTTACAGATCATGAAAAATCAAAATGTTCACAAAAATCTGTTTCTTCTGATTGCGATACTTCCGCTCATTCTAGGTTGTATGCGCAACAACGAAGGTGCAGCGAAGTATGATTCAACTACTAATCTGACTTCAGGCAATAATGAATTTAACACAAAGTTAAACGAAGACCAGGATTCCATGAAATTGCAAGATCCGGATTCTTCCACACCTGCTAACTTTAAAGCACCGGAAGCAAGCGGTTCCAAACTGCCTTTGATTGTTGTGTACTATTTTCACCCGACTGCAAGATGCGAAACTTGTCTTAACATTGAAGCATACTCAAAAGAAGCCGTTAACTCATGGAAAAAGAAGTATGATGGAAAGGTAGAGTGGAAAGCTTTGAACATTGATGAAAAAGAGAATGAGAATTATGTGAATATGTACAGTCTTCAGTTCAGTTCTCTTGTATTATCGGAGCAAACCGGGGGTAAAGAATTGAAGTGGAAGAGCCTCGAGGATATTTGGAAACTTGCAAACAATAAAAATGAATTCATCAGTTATCTTAAAGATGAATTAGAGCATTTTACTAACGAAACAAAATAACAACAAGGAAAACCACAATGAAAGTGAAGATCCTGGGCATAGGTTGCCCAAAGTGCAAGAAGCTTGAAGAAAAAGTAAGGTCGATAATTAACACAAATACAATTGATGCCACAGTTGAAAAGATCACAGACGTGAATGATATGATGAAGTATGACATAATGATGACACCGGGACTTGTGATCAATGAAAAGCTTGTGTCAAGCGGAAACATTCCTAAAGACTCTGAAATACTATCATGGCTGCTTGAGGAAAGCGTACCACGAACATAATTTGATTTCTATTCAAGAAAATCGAGTCTGAACAATCATGAACAAGCTTAAAATATTTGCGATATTTTTAAGTCTTATACTTGTCTCCTGCGGAAAAACAGAAGAGAAAAATTCTTCCGCCGCAAGCGAGAATAAGGAAAGCAAAGTTGCTGTTGAGAAAACAAAAGTAACCTTTGTGGAGCTCGGCTCCGTAAGCTGTATTCCGTGCAAACAAATGCAGCCGGTGATGAAAGCAATCGAGGATAATTATTCCGGTCAGGTCAAAGTGGTGTTTCACGATGTGTGGAAAGATAAAGCAGCCGGAAAGAAATACGGGATAGATCTTATACCGACCCAGGTATTCTTAGACGAGAACGGCAATGAGTTTTTCCGGCATCAGGGATTCTTCCCGGAAAGCGAGATAGTGAAATTGCTTGAGAAAAGAGGCATCACGCCTTCTATAAACTGACCATGCTGAACGAACTCTTTGAATCGCTAAATAACTTTCTCACTCAGAACATAGGCATTGCAGTCATCGGTGCTTTCTTGTGGGGAATTCTCAGCATCTTGCTAAGCCCTTGTCATCTGGCAAGCATTCCGCTGATTGTCGGATACATAAACAGAGAAAGTGTTCAGCAGGCAGGATCTGCTTTCGCAAAAGCACTAATATTTTCATTGGGCATTCTTGTGACAATTGCTTTGATAGGGTTTATCACATCTGCTATGGGCAGACTAATGGGGGATGTGGGCACAGTTGGAAATTACTTGGTTGCCGGTGTATTCTTTCTTGCCGGTCTTTATCTTTTGGGAATAATCAATCCTACCTGGAATTCAATTGGGATAAATAAGGTGAAAGGACGCGGCTACAAGATGGCGTTCGTGTTGGGACTCCTGTTTGGTTTTGCTCTTGGTCCATGCACTTTTGCTTTTATGGCACCGGTCTTAGGGATGGCGTTTCACTATTCTTCCGTAAATATTATGCTGTCGGTTGTACTCATAGCATCATTTGGAGCAGGACATTGCATGGTGATAGCAGGAGCGGCAGCGGCAAGTTCGAAGTTGGCAGGTTATCTTAACTGGACTGAGCAATCCAAAGGTTTGAGTATTGCAAAAAAGATCTGCGGTGTGCTGGTAATGATGGGCGGGATTTATTTTATATATCTGACTTTCTGATCAATAGGAATTTTTACAGGCTCTTAACCCAGT
The DNA here is from genome assembly GCA_937924675.1 of uncultured Ignavibacteria bacterium. Taxonomy (GTDB): domain Bacteria; phylum Bacteroidota; class Ignavibacteria; order Tepidaquicellales; family Tepidaquicellaceae; genus JADJAH01. Next base: position 5,709 of record CALEVL010000288.1, read on the forward strand.
CATCTATCTTTATCCTTATCTCATCTCTAATACGAATAGTGTTTATTAACTTCTCCTGATCAGTGCCCACGAAGGATGAAGGATCTTCAAAACTCCAGTGAATTGTCTTGCTGACTCCCGGAAAAATGGGACACTTTTCTGCATTCGATTCATCACAGACTGTTATAACATAATTGTAAATTCTTCCCTCCTTGTAGAAATCAAAAACCTCATTGGTTTTCTTGTTCGAAATGTCAATTCCCATTTCTTTCATTGCTTCAACCGCAAACGGATTGAGCTTGCCGGCCTCAAATCCTGCGCTTTCGGCAATGAACTTATCGCCATGTAGTTCATTAATAATTGATTCAGCCATTTGGCTTCTTGCACTGTTGTGAATGCAGACGAAGAGTACTTTGAATTTTTCCATATACAAAAATAATTTTTACGTGTTACGTTAGTGTAAAGAAAACAGAATGAAGCAAATTCAATAACAGAATACAATTGCATTTACAAAGCGTGCAAACAAGCAACAACCTTGGGTATCTGAATTAACACCGCCTGCCCTCATCCGGCAGAAGAGAATCCTTGTCGAACAGATGCATGGACTTAACCTAAAACTTAAATGAAAGTCCAACACAATTCTCTGGCACTGCTTTTCCGTAGAGCGCTCTCTTGTATTTCTCTCCTTGTTGATCCGGTTTGCTGAGATAGGTGCGTCAATAACTGATCAGATCCATGTTGCTAAGTCAACTGTAATGCCCGCAATTTTATTTGCGGGCATGAATGCTTCAGGTGTATCAGTCACAAGATTACAATTGTGTGCTGAGATTTTAGGCCGGTATTTGTGATTCTTCTTCTTTCAAACTCATTTGCTTCCTGCCTTCTTGTATTCGCCCATGGCATATTCCGAAATGAATCCTGAGCCGGGAAAAAGTTTCATTCCCTCATCTAACATTTCTTTTGCTTTCGTCATGTCACCGTCATCGTTGCGTTTAGTAAGAGCCATTGCAAGATAACCGTATGCAAGGTCTTTGCCCCACTCCGGATAAAGTTCTGATTTTTCTTTTCTCTTCGAGAAAAGCTCAAGTGATTTTTCAAGATCAGGAATGGCCTTAGAGGCACCGCCGCCAAATGCTTCAGGCATCCAGTAATTTGAAATTCCGTTAAGCAGAATATATCTCGGATTCTCGGGCTCAAGCCTTGAAGCTTCTTTGTCAGCAGCATCCGTTGCTGAAATTATTTCCTGCATTTTTTCCTGTTCATATTGCCACCTGTTGAAGTTAAGTGCCTTCATAAGAATATATGACTCCGAGAATTCCGGATTCAGATCAATGGATTTCTGCAATGTAGCCATCCCGGATTCTGTGTATTGCTTTATAGTCTTTGGATCATTGGAAGCGCTGCCGGTCATTGAAAGACTGTAATCTGCAAGAGCTATGTAATAGTTTACAAGCCAGGGATCTTTCTTCAACTGCAGTATTCTTTCGAATTGCCCTCTAGCCTTCTTCAGCAAGGCAACATCACTTTTTTCTGATGCTTCGGTCAGGTTCTTCCTTGCCTTCATCATTGCATCCTCAAAATCATCTCTTGAATTGGCAATGCCCGATACTGTAATCATCATGATTATGATCAGGAGCTTTGTTAGTTTGTTTTTCATTTTTTTTGTTTTGATTTAAGTTAACCGTTTATTTTTGAGAAAGTGTTTTCATTTACTGATCCCGGAATCATTTATAACTGCAAACCGAGCCCCGCATAAAATGATCTGCGATTGTTTGAGTAAACTTCAATTCTTTGTGAGTAGTCGGCATTGTAAGTATAGTTGTAAAGATTTTTCTTGTTGAAAATGTTGTTCACTGCAATGACTCCCACAGCAAATTTTCCGAAGAGTGAAAAAATATACTGGGCATTCATATCAAGCGTTGAGTATGTCGGAAATCTTCCGCTGTTGATCTCCGCATAAATTGGCTTGTATGCTTCCTGCAGTTTTACAAACTCACTGCCTGTTACCGGCGTATACGGCTTTCCGGTTGAGACTTTGAATGCGGCACCGAGAACTAGCTGGTCGGTTGCATTGAAACTTCCAACTACACTCAGATTATGTGTAATGTCATAATTTGCAGGAACAAGCTGTGTTGCCTCATATTGTTTTCTTTTTGAATCTGAATATGCGTAAGAGATCCATCCCGTGAATTTGTTTTTTATCTTTGCTTTGAAGAATACGTCAACTCCCTTTACATTTCCTTCTCCTTCAGAAGTGTAAAGAAAATTTACAGGATCGGTCAGTACAAGATTTCCGTAGTCTTTGTAATATCCCTCAACCCTAAACAGGATTGGCCCGCCGGTATTATATTCATAACCAAGTATGTAGTGGATTGCATTCTGTGCATCGAGATCATTCTCCGCTGCGCGCAGATAATTCTCAATCCCGGGATATTGATGATAATATCCTAAGGCACCCCTTATGATATTGTTCTCAGAGATTCTGTAACCAAATGACAGTCTGGGGTCAAAGCTGAAATTTCCGGATAATGTATGATAATCAGATCGCAAACCCGGGATGATAAAGAAGTTATCACTCGGTTTGATCTGTGTTTCGGCGTAGATCCCTGCTCTGCCCGAACTCTGTGTTGTATCTATTCCGAAAGATTGCGCGCCGGGTCTGATGTTGTATTGATACTGAGGAAATATTCCGTTCAGATCATAACCGTCATATTCATATTCTACGCCTGTGTTAAGTTCAATCTTGTTGCTGATCTGTTTAGTTATATCAACTCTTCCTTTTGCATAAGTGTCAATCTGATCTGATTCTATCACACCGTAATTATAATCTCTGTCATATCTGCTCAAAGATATGCCGGCATTCAGAACTGTATTATTGTCCAATCCGGTTATGAGCTTTACATTTCCAAAGTAGCTGTTTGAAGAAGATTCATAGTAGCCGTCGTATGTGGGACTGGCATTTCTTATTCCGACTTTGTCATCGCTGTAGTTTGCATAGGCCTTTATGTTTGAAGATGTGCCGAGTTTGTATGAAAACGTTCCGCCGATTTGATTGGATTGAGGTATAGGTGAATATTCCGAATACTCTCCGTTGATTGCAAAGTATGGACCGAGAATAATTTTACTCGCGCTGAATGTTCCGCCAAATTGTCCGCCCTTTGAAAGATACACGCCTGACAATGATGCATTTGCCAGTCCCAGCCATGCAAACATTCCAGAGCCCTGAGGCATATCAAATGATTTGAGATCCAGAACGGCGGAGAGTGCATTTCCGTATTTTGCAGAGAACCCGCCGCTTGTGAAGTTGATGCCTTTAAGTCCCCAGGGATTAATAGTAGAATAGGCAGAAACATTAAACGTCTCGTCAAATATAAAGGGATTATAAAGCGATGCAAGATCCAGCACAGTCAGAACTTCATCCGGATCTCCTCCTCTGACTGTTATTCTGCTTCCCTCATTCACCTGATTTGAGCCCGGAAAAGTTGTGATTGCCCTGTACAGATCAGCGTCTGCTCCGGGGATTCTCACAATCTCAAGAGGTGTAAGTGTTACAGCCGCATTTGTTCCGGAAGTATAGGAACTTGCCGTGACAAGTATCTCCTCTGTTTTCACTTCATCCTTCTTGAGCTTGATGTTAATGTTCATTTCCTTTCCCCCTTCAATATCTATCATCATTATATTTTCCGCATATCCGATTGCAGTGATGATAATATTCTTGCTGCCGGTCTGAACCGTCTCGAATTCATAGAATCCCTTTTCGTCAGTGGTAGCGCCGTCGATTGTTCCTTCTATGACAATGTTAGCGCCGTTTATCAGACTATCTTTATCACCTTTTACAATACCGGATATCTTTGTTAGCACAGAAGAAGTTGCAGAGTCTCCTGATTGAGCATAGAGGCTACCTGACAAACAAAGAAAACAGATGAGTAGCAATTTCATGAGTGTGAGTCCTTCCTTAGGTGGTTTATAGTTTGTTGATATCCTTTGCAATATTGATATCCTTCATAGTGATACCTCCTGCATCATGTGTAGAGAAGCTTACCTCGATGTTTGCATACTTCATTGTTAAGTAGTCTGGATGATGATCATGCTGCTGGCACAGGGCACCTATGGATGTTGCAAGTCCCATTGTTTGCGGAAATCCCTTTGTCTTGAAGATCTTTTTAATTGAGCTGCCGGCAATTTCCCAACCTTCAAGCTCATTGAGAGCTTCCTGAATCTGTTGCTGTGTAAGTTTTTCCATTTTGTGTGTGTTTTTATTTTCCTTTAATAATGCTTTCAAGATTCGCTATGTATTTTTCAAATGCTTTGTAACCCTTTTGAGTAAGCTTGTAGCGTGATACGGGTTTCCTGTCAACAAAGTTTTTCTTTACGGAAATGTATCCGGCGTCTTCGAGCTTCTTTAGATGAACACTTAGATTTCCATCAGTTGCGTTGACTTTTTCTTTTAGAAAATTGAATTCTGCATCTTCAACGCTTACAAGCACGGCCATTACTGCCGTTCTTATGCGTGAATGAATGACATCGTCAATCTGCTGATAATCAAAGTTGCTCATTGACTTGAGAATTATGCTTCCTGAGTTTGAAAAATTTTCCTGTAATGCCTGTTTATCAAAATACCCGGTACAACCTGCATGCCAATAACCATCAGAGCAAAAATCAGTAATGTGTGTATGCCGGGAAACAGGAACATAACAGCTGCACCTGCCCACCAGCCGAAAGCCAGATTTCTTAGCCAGTTCAACTGCTGTATGCTTCCGCTTGTAAAAAATGAAACTCCCAGTACCACTGAAATTATGGGACAAATGAAAATATGCTTATAAGCTCCGGACATTGGTCCCAGAAATCCGAATATAAACATTGAAACTCCGCTTGCCGTCCAGAGTGCACCAAGCAGCCGCCCCGCAAAGGTTGTGACAGGTTGATTTCTTTCGAGATGCCTGCCAATCATCACATCCACAACTGCGCCAAGAGGCATCATGACCATCCAGAGCAGACCGATCTTGTCAACAAAGGTGTGTGTAACAAGCAGTAAATAGTTAATGATGAGGCAAGTTGCTACGAGAGTTCCCCAAAAGATGAAGTGAATTCCATTGTACATTACTGTCTGCCTGCTGTCTTCCATGATCTTCTTGATGACGGCAAGTTCTGTTTCGGCCCGGCTTGTAATTTCGTTTATCATATCTAAAGTACTTTGTTTTTTAAAGTGCTTTGCAAAGCTAACAATAGTTTTGAGTATTGTCAATACCTTTAAAAGAAACTTCGAAATAGATTTGGGTTACAATGAGTGTCAGACAGAGCTTGCTTGTCCAATGTGTGTCACACTGAGACTGGTTGCCCGGCGAGGACGAGTCGAAGTGTAACGGTTAGGTAAAGTGAAACTGTTTGTCCTCGCAGAGAGCTTCTTGCCCAATGTGTGTCACACTGAGTTGGTCGAAGTGTGACGGTTTAGGAAAGTGAAATTTGTGTCCCCGCAGAAAACACAGGCGGCTCTGGTGAGGGCAAAAAAAATATCACCTCTTCGGGGTTAGACGGCTATAATATCCAATAGCTATAATCATGTCAGCCCTTCGGGCTTTTCTTCGGAAAGATTCGATGTTAAGTTAATTTATCTATTTAGCATTCGTGTATTCGTGGCAAAAAAGTTAGCCACGAATGCACGAATGGGAGCAATTAGAAATAGAGAGCTTGGGATTTTTTCTTCATTCCTTTCCAATCAAGTTTTTCGTTAAGTTCAATTACTTATTTAGTATTCGTGCATTCGTGGCAGGAAGAACGTTAATTATAGCATCAGTCTTTAATCCTGTCGTCACAACAAATTATAAGTAAAAAATCCCGTCAACCTGATTGACGGGATTCGAAATACTCATTTAAACGAATCAGATCAACTGTCTTTTGAATATCCTGCCTCACCGTCAAAGTTGTAGAGGTTCTCGGTCTTGATAAAATCAAAACCCGCATCGTTGATCTTTTCCATTAACTCAATAACGTTGGAGTTGTTGATCCTTACATCGTTCTTAGAAGAAACAAATCTGCATCTCCAATGCTCCGTACAGAATGTTTCCGGATGCCCGTTCGGCCAGACATTAACGCCTCTGTTGCTGATGAATGCCAGTATCAGTTCATCGGATGAGACTTTCTTCAGAAGCTCGCCGAGATCCTCGGCGCTTCCGGTGCTGAAATCAAGATATACATCTACACCAACAAGGTCTTTGTTTTGTCTGACTGATTTGGTTTCGACTGTCTTCGTGCTGACTCTCGGAACGGATTTGTATTCAACAGCCTTGAGCTTTGTAGGCTTCTGACCCACTCTTTCTACTACAGCTTGTGCAAACTCTTTTGTTCCTACTTTCTCTTTGCTGATTCCTTCTTTAAAGATGTCGTAAGTATGAACTCCGTCTTCCATTGTCTTAAGCCATGCATTATGAACCTTCGTAGCAATGTCGCTTTGTCCTATATGATTGAGCATCATTACAGCTCCAAGCAGTAATCCTGAAGGATTTGCAAGGTTTTGTCCTGCACGCCTTGGAGCTGATCCGTGAATGGCTTCAAACATTGCGAAGTTCTCACCGATGTTTGCAGAGCCCGCGAGTCCGACTGAACCTGTTATTTGCGCAGCAACATCTGACAAAATATCACCGTAAAGATTCTCCATAACAATCACATCAAAAACCTCCGGAGTGTTTGCCATCTTTGCCGCACCTATATCAACTATCCAGGCTTCGTTTTCAATCTGCGGATATTCTTTTGCAATCTCATCGAAGATCTTGTGAAAGAGTCCGTCAGTCATCTTCATGATATTATCTTTCATGAAGACGGTAACTTTTTTTCTGTTATTTGCAACGGCATAATCAAATGCATAGCGAATGATCTTCTCGGAACCGGGGCGGCTGATGAGCTTAAGGCATTGATATACATCCTGTGTCTGTCTGTATTCGATTCCTGCATAAAGATCTTCTTCGTTCTCTCTGATGATCACAACATCCATAACCGGATGCTTGGTTGATACATAAGGATGAAATGAAACGCAAGGTCTGACATTGGCGTAAAGTCCGAGTGTCTTTCTTGTAGCAACATTCAGACTCTTATAACCGCCGCCTTGCGGTGTTGTGATAGGAGCCTTCAGAAATACTTTTGTCCTTCTTAGAGAATCCCATGCACTTGGTTCAATTCCCGCAACATTGCCTCTCAGATAAACCTGTTCACCTACTTCTATTGTCTCAATATCAAGTTGTGCTCCTGCAGCAGTGATAATACTGATAGTTGCTTCCATGATCTCGGGTCCAATTCCGTCTCCATAAGCAACTGTTATCGGTGTGTTGTTTGACATTATACAGATCTTCGTTTACTTTAATAAACGGCAAAATACTAAACCACTGTAACTATTGAAATCTAAATCTTGTAGCAAATACTTTCAACATTGCTGACATTCCTTTTAAAGGGAAGCTGCGCATTTAAATGAATTTGTAGGTTACGAAACAATAGTTATACTTTCATGCTTTTGAATATTGACTTGATGTCTAGAAGATCTCAAGCGATCATGTGTACTGAATTAAACGGTCAGTTGTGGCTGATATGTTGATTATTAATTTGCATATTGAAAAAACTGATTCAATTTGAATCCTCTAATCCCCCACAAGACAAAGATTCCCTGCTGTTGGTAGGATTTATTCACAATCTCCAACAAGAATGCTTATTAAATTCTCTTTTTTGATTATTTTGATAAAACTTTTTAGAAGACTTATCCTCAAATGGTTAATACAAAATTAATCTCGCTGCTGAAGACACTTACAAAATCTGAGACAAACCGATTAAGAGAATTTGTAAGCTCGCCATTCTTCAACAAGAATCAGAATGTTATTAGATTGTGTGAAGAAGTTGTTAAATACTACCCGGGATTTGATTCTGAAGAATTGACCGAAGAGAAGATCTACAGGAGAATGTTTGGAAAGGAAAAGTACAACTACTTTAAGCTCAAGAATATAATATCGGATCTTTATCAGTTGTCTCTAACTTATCTGAAGATGATTGCCGGAGAGAAAGGAGGAATCACGAATGATATTAACTTGCTGAATGAGCTCCATGAAAGAAAGCTGGACAATCTATATCTGCAAAAGGAGAAACAGGTTGCAAAACATATGGACGGACTCAAAGTCAGAGATGAGTTTTTCTATGAATCCAAATATCAGTTTGCGAGGGTCACCACTTCACATTTCAAGTTCACAAAATCCAATTATACTTTTGATCTCATACAGAATGAGTTCGATGTCTTTCTTCAGTACACGCTTATCGTATTGCTTCGAACATATTCGAAAATGCTTACGAACATGAATCACGGCAATGTTGAGTTCAACATGGAAATGTTTGAGTTTATCTGGGAGTATGTCAAAGATAAGAACTTTGACGATAACCCTTCATGCAAGATCTATAAGCAGATCATATCACTTGAATTGTCCAGAGATGAGAAGGATTATCATCTGCTGATGAACTATAAGGAGAAGTATGAAAATGAATTATCGGATGAAGATATTTACTATGTTCTTCTGGTTGCAAATTCATTTGCTGTATACAGACTCAAACTCGGTGATGAATCTTTTCACAAGGAGAGGTTTGTCGTATTCAAGGAAATTGTTGACAGAAATTTCACATCACCGGATTATGTTCTCTTTGTTAATCTGATCTCAACATTCTCTGCTGCATGCATGGTTGGTGAATATGAGTGGGCAGAAGAATTTTTAAAGAAGTATCAAAATGGCGTTTCACCGGAGGATGAACTATCCAATACCCTTTATTACTGCAAGGGGTTTATGGCATACAGGAAGAAAGAATACGACAGAGCGCTTGATTATTTTTCAAGAACAACTTTCAAATTGTTTCTGATGAAAGTCATGGTAAGAAGTTATACGGTTAGGATCTACTTCGAACAGAAAATGCATGAGCAAACAGTTACTTCAACAGATGCATTCCGTCACTATCTGAAAAGTGAAAAGTTGATAGATGAAGAGCAAAAATCTGCACATTATGAGTTTCTGAATTTTGTCAGTGAATTGACCCGACTGAGATCGGAAGGCATCAGAAAGAATGACAGCAGACTCGAGATATTATTTAGGGAGATTCAGCAAATGCAAAGTAATCCGCTTGGTGCTAAGAACTGGCTGCTGGAGAAAGTGAAAAATCTGAATTAGATACAATCTGATTAATCACAGAATTCTGCACGAGTTATAGATCAATTTGTTCATATCATAACAGGGGACAATCTCAAAAATTTATTGGATCAGAACTCTGTCACCAGACGCTGCCCCTTATTCTTTATCTTTATTATCCCAACTTTATCCAATGCAAGCATGATGACATATGTTGGATCAATCTCATACCACTTCACACCGAAGTTTGCGCTTGAAGGAAACTTGTGATGATTGTTGTGATAGTCTTCGCCCATCATTAGAAAATCTACAGGCAGGAAATTTCTTGACGTGTTGTTAACTTCGTATTCTCTGTGTCCGTATTTATGGGCAAACCAGTTAATTATTGAGCCGTGAATTGGACTGCTTAAGATCTGAATAGGAATAAGTCCGTACATCCACCATGATGCATCGAAGTAAATGTAGAACCCAATATAGAAGAGCACAAACATTATTCTATTGGTATAAGATTGTCCCCACTTGTCCAACTTGTTCCAGTCGGGAAGATTCTTTGTGAACCTCTCTTCAACTTCCATTCTGTTGTCAAATATATCTGCATATACTTTCTTTGTATTCCACATCATTGCGAACAGGTTGGAAAAATTCTGCGGTGAATGCGGATCTTTCGGAGTATCGGCATAAGCATGATGCATCCTGTGAAGAATACCGTAAGCCCTGGCGCTGAGATAGGAAGAGCCCTGAACAAAATACGCAAAGATATAGAAGAACCGCTCCCAGAACTTACTCATGGTGAAAGCTCCGTGTGCGGCATACCGATGCTGAAGAAAAGATTGTGCAAAAAGTGATAAGTACCAGTTTGCGATGAAAAAAATGAGAATAGCCATATAGAAGATTGATTAAATGAAAAAACTTTTTTGATGATTATGAATTGCAGTTTGAAATGAACAGTAGGGTGATTATTCTAAGCGGTAAAAACTGACAATCATTGCTCAGTCGGGATAATTATTACAGAAAGGTGTTCAGCTTTTGCTGAAAAATATTTCCTTCTTATTTACTTGCAGAAATTATCAGTATGCTGATTTAGAAAGGCAATTGTGAATGCGACGCCTGCAAATTGATATGAATGCACGTGAAAGAGTTGAATAATCTCTTGACCGAATTCAAGATAGAGTAATAATACGACTAAAGACAGTACAAAGCAGAATTTTGATATTTTCAGTACTTTGGGATTTGAAAGATCAAATCCTTCTCGCATTAAATAGACTGTTTAGAAGCATTGAAGTAAGTAGTAAATGCAGTTATCATTGCACAGGTCCTTTACAGAGTTGTGACAACCATAGGAACAGTAAAGGTTAATCCGGCTCAAATGAAACTCCCCGCCGCAAGCAGCAGGGAATTGAACCCTAAGAGATAAACTCAAAAATAGAACAATATGGCTCTTGATTTTACTAAGGTGTTTGAGAACAACAGAAAGTGGGTAAGTGCCAAACTCTCGCTTGATCCAAACTATTTTGAGGATCTGGCAATGGGTCAACATCCGGAGTTGCTTTACATAGGATGTTCCGACAGCAGGGTTACTGCCGAGGACTTGATGGGTGCCGAACCGGGTGAAGTGTTCATCCACAGAAATCTGGCTAACCTTGTTATAAGCACGGATAATAACCTGAATGCGGTGGTTCAATTTGCCGTAGAGCAGTTGAAGGTCAAGCACATAATAGTTTGCGGACATTATGATTGCGGAGGCGTCAAAGCGGCTTTGTATCCAAGCGATATGGGTCAACTCAACAGCTGGCTACAAACGCTAAGAGATGTTTACAGATATCACATTTCTGAACTTGACGCAATTACTGACAGACAAAAACGCTTTGACCGTCTCGTAGAGCTCAACGTTAAGGAGCAGTGTATCAATCTTGTCAAGATCGACCATGTGCAAAAATCATGGGACAAGACCGGGAGTCCTGAAATTCATGGATGGGTGTTTGATGTGCGTACCGGCAAGCTGATCGATCTCGAACTCGATGTGAAAGAGATATTTGAGGAAGTTAGAAACATTTACGGGCTTACGCCAAATTCAAAGCCGTAGCGAACCGGCAACCTATAGCCGGCATAAAAAAAATTACACCCTTGTGAAAATTGTCTTGCATGTTAAAACTATTATCGTAATTTTACGATAAATAAAATTTGCAATGGGATTAACAAAGTCAGAAGAGTTTTCCGTTAAAGACAACAGGATAGCAAAATTCGCAAAGGCATTATCGCATCCGGCAAGAGTGGCGATCATGAAATTGCTTCTCAAGCAGAACGCCTGCATCTGCGGTGACATAGTAGATGTATTGCCGCTGTCACAGAGTACAGTCTCACAACACCTTAAAGAGCTTAAGAACGCCGGACTCATTAAGGGTGACATTGAAGGTGCAACAGTTTGTTACTGCGTGGATATGAAAGAATTGAAGACCGCACAGGATTGTCTTAATGAGCTGTTTGACAGTTGCAAACGAACAACGGCAGAGTGCTGTTGAATTTTTTTGCCTAAAATAATCGCAATTTTACGATAAACTAAAACAAAACGCACAATGAAAACTGCAGATGAACTAAAAGAAACAGTGAAACAGAAATACGGCGAGATCGCGATGCAAAGCAAAGAAACAAACGAATCATCATGCTGCGGATCGGGATGCTGCTCCGATGAAGCATACAATATAATGAATGATGACTACGGGACTCTTAAGGGTTACAATCCTGAAGCTGACCTCGGACTAGGTTGCGGCTTGCCGACACAGTTTGCAAAGATAAAGAAAGGAGATACTGTAATTGATCTTGGTTCAGGAGCCGGCAATGACTGCTTTGTTGCCAGGGCAGAAACCGGTGAAGAAGGCAAAGTGATCGGAATTGATTTCACACCGGCAATGATTGAAAAAGCAAGGACTAATGCCGCGAAGCTTGGATTTTCAAATGTTCAATTCATACAGGGTGATATTGATAAAATGCCTGTTGAAGATAACACAGCCGATGTGATAGTCAGCAACTGCGTTTTGAATCTTGTTCCCGATAAGAATGCCGTATTCAGTGAGATGTTCCGAGTTACAAAACCCGGTGGTCATTTCAGTATCTCTGATATTGTGCTGGTTGGTGAACTGCCGGAAGCACTCAAGCAGGATGCTATGATGTATGCAGGTTGTGTATCAGGAGCCATTCAGAAAAATGAGTATCTTGGTCTGATTGAAAAGAATGGCTTTACAAATGTAACTTTGCAAAAGGAGAAAGTAATTGTACTTCCGGATGATATACTGAAGAACTATCTGAATGATGAGGAACTTTCACAATACAAAGACGGAAATGCCGGAATATTCAGCATTACAGTATATGCTGAAAAACCCTCTGCATAATTAACACTGACACAAACAATCAAACCAATTTGAATGACAGCAGAAAAATGCGCACCGGTTCATGGTAGAGCTAAGTTAAGCTTTTTGGATCGATATCTGACACTATGGATATTTCTTGCTATGCTATTGGGAGTTGCGATAGGATTTCTCTTTCCGTCTTCATCAACATTCATAAACTCCCTTTCGAGCGGAACAACCAACATCCCGCTGGCGATCGGTCTGATACTTATGATGTATCCACCTCTGGCAAAAGTGAGATACGAAAAAATGGGTGAGGTTTTCCGCAATACAAAAATCCTCGGCGTGTCACTTCTGCTGAACTGGGTGATAGGTCCGATTCTGATGTTTGTACTTGCAGTGCTGTTCCTGCACAGCTATCCTGAATACATGGTTGGATTGATATTGATTGGCATTGCACGATGTATAGCAATGGTGATTGTCTGGAATGAGCTTGCTGAAGGAAACCGCGAATATGCGGCCGGACTTGTTGCGCTGAACAGTATTTTCCAGGTACTGCTTTACAGCGTCTATGCTTATGTCTTCATAACTGTGCTGCCGCAATGGATCGGTCTTGAAGGCATTGAGGTGCAGGTTACCATCGGGCAGATCGCAGAAAGCGTAGCGATCTATTTGGGTATTCCATTCGCGGCAGGTGTCATCAGCCGCTATGCATTGATCAAAGCAAAAGGTGAAGAATGGTTTGAGAATAAATATGTACCGATAATCTCACCAATAACTCTGATAGCTCTGTTGTTTACGATCATTATAATGTTCAGCCTGAAGGGTGAGCTGATAGTTCAGATTCCAATGGATGTACTAAGAATTGCCGTTCCTCTTGTTATATATTTTGCCGTCATGTTTTTGGTGAGTTTCTTTCTGGCAAAAAAACTCGGTGCTGATTATTCCAAGAATGCATCGATCTCCTTCACTGCGGCAGGAAATAATTTTGAACTGGCAATCGCGGTTGCAATAGGTGTCTTCGGAATTAACAGCGGACAGGCATTTGCGGGAGTGATTGGTCCGCTGGTTGAAGTGCCTGCACTGATCCTGCTTGTGAATGTTGCATTCTGGCTGAGGGATAAGTATTACAAGACAGTTGAAAATTGAAAGTTACTGCGAAGCCGTCCTTCGGAAAGAATTGAAAATAGAAAGTTGCCTACCCTTCGCATACGGAAAAATTGAAATCCATACGAAGTGAGACCTTCTAAAATCAAAACATAAAAAATGAATAATGATAAATGGCAGTGGCCTGAAGAACTTGATGCAATGACCGCTGCGCCGGAGCATCACAAACTTCTGCTTGAGAATGAAAGTGTCCGTGTTCTCGATACATGCATTCCTCCGGGTGAAAGAACGGCAGTTCACACGCACAAGTGGCCGGCGACATATTACGTCATAAGCTGGTCGGATTTTATCAGGTATGATGACAAAGGAAACGTCATGCTTGATTCACGAAATCTCAACAAAGCGCTAAGCCCGGGCACAGCGATGTGGTCCGAACCGCTGATTCCTCATTCATTAGAAAACTGCGGCACACAGGATATCCGGGTAATAAGTGTTGAGATTAAGAAGTGAATTAAACTCAGGAATTGTATTGGTTTCTCATGAGTGCGCCCTGAGAAACTGCCGGAATGAAGGAATATTCTTCACTGCGCAGTCCGCGCAAGACTCTGCATGAACAAGAATCTCCGCCCGGACTCTCTTCGATTCCAAAATTTTTTAGTTGATGAAAATGAACTGTGTCAGAGAAAACTGTTCTCTGTTCTAACCTTCATACTTGACAACCTCATACGCATCCTGCCCGTTATGAATAATTGGCTGGTAGAATGCGCCGCTATATTTTATGAGCTTATTGCCCTGAAGATCAACTTCTTTGCCGCCTTCAGGAAGGTTGTATACTATAGCGCCGACGGGAGCTGAAACAACTTTGTATTTTCCGTTAATGCTCTCATAGAATACTCCGCCGTAATAGTAATAAGTCTTGCCGTTAACATCAGATGTAGTATATCCTGACGGGAGACTTGTGATCTCGGTTCCTGAGGGTGCTTCAACAACTTTGTATCCGTCATCAACTTGCTGATAATACACTCCCTGATCATAGTAGTAGTAATTATCTGAAGCTGACACTGCTATAGCAGAAGCCGTAAGAATTGTAACAAACGCTCCGACCGGATACCAGTATGCACCCCAGCCGTACGGAGAATACGGATGATAGTAATATGGCCTGTATCCGCTGTAGTTATAGCCATGATAAATATTCACATCGTTGTCGTAGTAGTTATTTCTGTTGTCGTTGAAATTGTTTTCCCTGTCGCCGAGATTTCCTTCCCTGTCGCCATTGTTTCCGCGGTTTATATCACGGTCACCTTTGGCATCTTTGTTACGATTACCGACATCTGTGTTTTTGTTGCCAAGATCCTTGTTCCGGTTAACATCACCTGTGTTGACCTTGTTGCGATTTGTGCCCTGATTCTTGTAAGTCCGGTTAGTATTGGATCTGTTAATGTTGCCTCCGTTTATCTTGCCGCTGTTCATACTTCTTCCAGACATGCTGGAACCTCTTGATCCTCTCATTCTTTGAGCACTGCTGTCGTCCGGTGTAAGTGCAATGGCAAAGATAGAGAATATGAAGACTGTTAAAAAGATTTTTACTGACATTATCGTTTTGATTTAATTTCCGCTTTGAATGAGTTTGACTTGTTTTGCACCTTCAGGAATCTTGAACTTGAATTTCGATTCTTCAAAATATTCATTCAGCTTCCAGTCTGAATAAGTTATGCTGTATCTTGGATTCCCCGGTTTCAAGATATACACCAGCGACAATCTCTCCAGGAGATAGCGTCCATCGGATGATACCCATATTTGGAATGTCATATCATCTCTTGCACCTGCTATATGGTAGCATTCGTTCACACCTATCATTGCCAGTCCCAGATAAATCAGATTGTTTGACGTTGCAAGAATATTGTCCACAAAATCCGGGTAGAAAACATCTGTTCCGGGAAACTCAATTCCGTAATAGCCGCTCAAAGAATCAATAAACTCAACAAGACTCATAGATGCAAGAGCAGTGGCGTATTGATTCTTATCATGAGAATAGAGGCTGAATGATTCACCATCGCTAAAAAATTCTCTGTGCCCCTTGTCACCCTTCTTTTCCATATACATTCTGTTCGGGGCTTTCAGAATTATGTTGCCGAATTCACCGTGAGTGATGAGTCCGAATTCATCATTTGGAATATCATTCTCGGCAACAAAACTGAAGCTGCATGATTCAAGCTCGCCAATATTATAGGTCATGCTGTCAAGTATTGATATTGCGATTGTATCATATTGAGCAAATGATCTGTTTGTTGTAAATGTGACGAACAACAGAATCAAGAATACGGAAGTAAGATAGTATCTTTTCATTATATGAGATTTCCTTTTGTGATTATTGTCACTGAAGTTATAAAATCCTTGAGTAATATTACTTAACAAATCTAATTATAGTAAGTGTATTCTTCAACGCAAGTATTAGCGGGTAAATATCTGACTCACATCCCTTTCGCGGTTAAGTTTGCTTTTGCCACGAATACACGAATATTAAATATGGAATTGAACTTAACGGAAGATGTAATGAAAAGAGTCAGGACAAGTTCCTAAGCTCAATATTTCTAATTTTTAATTTCTAATTGCTCCTATTCGTGGCTAACAATAATTTTGCCACGAATACACGAATATTAAATATGGAATTGAACTTAACGGAAGATGTGATGAAAAGAGCAAGAATTAGTTCCCAAGCTCAATATTTCTAATTTCTAATTCTCAATTTCTAATTTCTCCTATTCGTGGCTAACAATGCTTTTGCCACGAATACACGAATATTAATAGGGAAAATGAACTTAGCATAAAATTTGAAGGAGATGAAGATGGAGTGAAGACAAGGCATCCACACGCTCTCTAAATCTAATTTCTAATTATGAATTTCTAATTGCTCTTATTCGTGGTTATCAAAGCTATTGCCACGAATGTACGAATAAAATCAGCAAATGAACCTAACCTAAAATGTGATAGAGAAGGAGTAGAGACAATATGTCAAGCTCTTTATTTCTAATTTCTAATTAAAAATTTCTAATTGCTCTTAATAAATGGAAGAAAAGGGTCCTCCTCCGTATGTATAGAATTTCAACTGAATCATGTAACTCATATTCATAAATCTTATTTTTGCATACGTATCAAACACATCTCAATGAAAAACACAAAAATAATTAAGATTCTTAGGACTTTTACTAACGATGAATTGAAATCATTCAGACGATTTGTTGATTCTCCTTTTTTTAATAAGGAGGGAAAATATGTGCTGAGATTTTTTGATGAGCTTGTCAAAAGACATCCTGAATTTGACAGTGAATTCATCACGAGAGACAGACTTTATAAAGTTCTATATCCGAACAAAGCTTATGATGATGATACGATGCGTAAGCTGTCGTCTTCACTTCAGAAACTCGCCGAAGAATTTCTGAACTATAACCATTACAAAGATAATGACCCGTTCCGAGAGATCCTGAATCTCAGCATGTTGAGACGCAGAGGACTGTCTGACCTTTTTGAAAAAAAATCAGATGAACTTGGTAAGAAGTATGAACTTAAGAACAGTTGCATTGATCTTGAATACTTTCGCACAAAGTACAGGATTGAAATTGAGAAGATCAACTACTTTGCAGAGTCAGACGCTTTTGTGAAAGAACAGAACAATTCAATGCAGAGTATTCAGCTTCATATAGTTTGTGACAGTTTGATCAACCTACTAGACATTGCCTACAATATCATTGTCGGTCAAAATACAATGTATGCCGGCAAGACTGACCTTGTACTTAATTTAATGGATTTGACTGATGTTGAATCTTTTCTCAAGATGTTGAAGAAGGAAGCTCTTGAAGTTCATTCGGTAATTGAGCTCTTCTATCTCAGATACCTGAGTATGCTGAACTTTGACGATGCTTCATTCAGAAAATTCAGACTTTCCGCGTTGAAAAATCTGCACTTGTTTACAAGAGAAAATAAATTTACTATGCTTGTTGCGCTGCAAAATTTCTGTATAAGGAAGTTTGTAAGCGGAGAGAGGCAGTATGTATCGGAGCTGCATGATATTCATAAGCTGATGATAAAAGAGGGAATGCTTATAAATGAAACTACGGGTTTTATAAACCAGGACAGTTACAGAAATGTGATACTTACCTCTGTAAATATCAGGAAGTATGACTGGATGGACAGATTTATCAATGAATATGAAAGCAAAATCAATCCTGACCAAAGAGAAAGTCTTACTGCATGGGCAAAAGCAACAAGTCTGTATGCGAGAGAAAATTACCAAGGGGCTCTTGCCGAACTTCACAGAGTTAGGAACATACATTTTCTTTCAAAGCACGATATTCGAATTCTGCAGATGAAGATCTATTACGAATTGAATGATTACATAGCAGGCTTGTCTTTAGCTGACACTTATAAGAAGATGGTTCAGAACGACAAAGTACTTTCAGAAATTCACAAAAGATCGAACAGGAACTTTGCCGGATTTTATTCGAGAATCCTTCGCAACCTTTCCGATGGCAATATTGAAGAACTTGATTTTCTGAAGAATGAGATAGAGAAGACACCGACAAATTCCAGGGAATGGCTGCTTGAAAAGATCAGATTGGAAACAGGTAAAGCCTGACCGCAGATATCTATACAGGCGGTCAGGCAATTTACCTTAAGGAAACAATCTAATCAGTTCCTTGTGAAAAAGGCATCGGATGAAAATGGAATTTCGCTCCCATTGGGAGTCTTGTACTTGCCATTGGATTTCATTCTTGCCCCGTTGCTTTCAAATTCAAGTGTCCATGTTGATGATGAAGCATTGCTCTTATCGTCAACTGTAATCTTGTTACCTTCAATTTTGCCTTTACCAATGGATACATTTTGCAGTCCGAAAATATCAAACCACCATGTGGTTACATTGCCGTCTTTATCCACAGCCCAAATGCCTGACGCTTCGTAGGAATCGCCGGGATCATTTTTGTTAACTGCTTTCAGGTTGATCATCAGAAACTGGTGATTGATACCCCATTTGATATCCACTGTGTTGGATACTTGCTTTCCATCGCGTATTTCATCTCCTATGAAGCTGCCAACAAGCTCATCAAAGAAACTGTTTTGAGCGGGTTCGGGCTTGAATGACTCTTGTGCAAATGAAATGTTTGCAATTACTGCAATCAGTGCTAAGGCTCTTGTTACAAATGTTGCGATCTTCATTTTGTTGTCTCCTTTTTGTTTTGGTTTATTTTGAATTTGATATTGCAAAATTAGTCTCAACTCTCCGTCTTCACAAAGAAATATTTTTTAATTTGTGAGGAAGTTATTTGACGGACCGCTCTCAGGGTTATTTATTTGAATGATTAGGCAGATTTATTCCACTTAGCCTTATGATCACCTTAGGGTTACTAAACAAACTGCTTATTTTCGAACCAATCCTTGAAAACACACTCGCGCTTGTTTGTTCAGTTGATGATGTAACTTCAACCATTCTATGTGTTCTTTCTTCGTTAACAACTTCTGTTTGTGAATTACTGTTAATGGAGGTGATCGAGATCCCGGCAAGTATGGCAGTTGAGATGAAGGCCTTCATCAGATTTACGTGTTTCATTATTGTAGTTTTGTTTTTGTTTTAAGTTGTACAAAGATGAAACAAAACCTGTTGCATCGCAAAGAAAGATTTTTCAATTTGTGAGGAAAAAACCTCTGCCACGAATACAAAAACAGATAATGAGCTTAACTGAAAATGTCATTGGGAAGGAGTTAAGACAATATGCCGGGCTCTATATTTCTATTTTCTAATTTCTAATTTCTAATTGCTCCTATTCGTGGCTAACAATAATTTTGCCACGAATACACGAATATTAAATATGGAATTGAACTTAACGGAAGA
>CALEVL010000289.1 GCA_937924675.1 uncultured Ignavibacteria bacterium
CAAGATCAAACAAGATCCCAAAGTTTGATGTGAATGACAAGACGCTGAGTGAAGAAGAAAAGAAATATGAAGAGGTTGAAGAATGGAGCGTGAAAGTGAAAATTGAAAATGAAAAATTGAAAATTGAAAACGGTGAAATAAAAGCAGCGGACAACAAGGCATGGATAGAAAACGAAAAGATCAGAATTGACTACACCAACACAAAAGATGGCATGCGTCAGGACTTCATCATAAAACAAAAACCTGCAGGTGAAGGAAAGCTCAAGCTCGATCTCTCTGCAGAAACAAAGCTGAAGATGATAGTCGGCGCTGATGCGCTCATGTTCAAGAACGACAAAGGCGAAGAAAAGATGAAGTACACTTCTCTGAAAGTATGGGATGCGAATGGAAAGCCATTGAGAGCTTACTTTGAGAAGAAAGAACTCTCAACTCTCAATTCGCAATTCTCAATTCTGGTAAACGATGCTGAAGCTGTATATCCTGTTACAATAGACCCGCTTTCAACGACCGCAAGCTGGACGGCAATCGGCACTCAGTTGGAAGATCTGTTCGGACATACTGTTGCAACTGCGGGAGATGTGAACGGAGACGGTTATTCAGACGTGGTCATTGGCGCGCCGGAATTTGACAATTCACAAACCAGCGGCGGCAGAGTCTATGTTTACTATGGTTCCGCCGCAGGACTCAGCGCAACAGCAAACTGGACAAAAGATGAACTGGGTCTTACAGTAGGAGGAAGATTCGGTTACAGTGTTGCCACGGCAGGCGATGTTAACGGTGACGGATATTCTGACCTGATTGTCGGTGCATTAACTTTTACAAACTCACCAAGCGAGTACGGACCCGGCAAGGCATTTGTTTATCACGGTTCATCATCGGGACTCTCTGCCGGAGCCAACTGGGGATACGCATACATTGTTGCAAACAGCGGTTTCGGTTACTCGGTATCATCGGCCGGAGATGTAAACGGAGACGGGTACTCGGATGTAATAGTGGGAGCACCTTATTCGGGCATAAACTCTGATCCGGGAACCGCTTTCGTTTTTCACGGCAGTGCCGCAGGACTTAACTCTAATCCCAATTGGCAATACACCAACATATTTTCTTATGCTTATCTCGGAACTTCTGTTTCCACCGCCGGAGACGTGAACGGTGACGGTTACTCGGATGTGATCGTAGGAGGGCCTCGAGAACCAAACGGATTTACGAACGCCGGCAAGGCAATTGTATTTCATGGCTCGGCAAGCGGGCTTCAGGCAAATCCTAACTGGACTGTGCTCGGAAGTCATGAGGGCGCCGAACTCGGACAAAGTGTTTCAACAGCGGGCGATGTGAACGGCGACGGATATTCGGATGTGATGGTAGGGATATGGAATTTTACAAACGGTAACATTTCTGAGGGAAGAGTGAACGTTTATCACGGCTCATCAACAGGACTGAGCGGAACTGCAAACTGGTTCGCCGAATCAAACACTGAAGGCGCTGGATTGGGAACTTTTGTGTCATCTGGCGGTGATATCAACGGCGACGGTTATGGAGACATAATAGCAGGAGCTCCGTATCTCTCAAACGGTCAGTCAAATGAAGGAAAAGCATTCGCCTGGTTCGGCTCTTCAACGGGACTTGGCGCAAACGGGATACCGGCAAACGCTGACTGGTCGGCCGAAAGCGATCTTGACACAAACTATTTTGGAAGTTGTGTTGCTACAGCAGGCGATGTTAACGGCGACGGATATTCAGATGTGCTTGTGTCTTCAAACTCTTTCCCTTATGACGGCTACAACAGAACAGGAAAGGTTTCATTGTTCACCGGCTCACAGTCGGGTCTGAGTACAACACTTGCTTGGTCAAGTGAAAGCAATCAGCAGGATGCATTCTACGGACATTCAGTATCAACTGCAGGCGATGTTAACGGCGACGGTTACAGCGATGTGATCGTGGGAGCATACAATTTTGACAACGGTCAGACCAACGAGGGAAGGGTTTACATTTATCACGGCTCATCCACGGGACTGAGCACAACGGCAAACACAGTCAGCGAGAGTAATTCCGCTTCGGCGCTTTTCGGTTATTCTGTTTCAGCAGCCGGCGATGTCAACGGTGACGGATTCTCCGATGTGCTTGTTGGAGGACCGGGCTGGGCAGGTTCAGGCAGGGTTTATATTTTTCACGGTTCGCTGACTGGAATTTCCACAGTCTGGAATTATTCGCTGAATGCAGATGGCTCAGGAGAATATTTCGGCTGCTCCGTTTCCACTGCGGGCGATGTGAACGGCGACGGATATTCCGATGTAATTGTCGGCGCTGAGAATTACACAAACGGACAGACTCAGGAAGGAAGGGCTTACATCTTCAACGGCGGATCCACGGGATTAAACAATTCGACATATTCATGGTCAACCGAAAGCAATCAGGCAAATGCAAGACTCGGATATTCAGTTAGCGCTGCAGGCGATGTAAACGGCGACGGTTACAGTGACGTGATCGTGGGAGCATGGACGTTTGACAACGGCCAGACAGATGAAGGCGTTGCCTGGGTGCATTACGGTTCTGTAACCGGGATTAGCGGGAACACATTATTGGAAATCAATTCGGCGAGTGCCGTTTTCGGTTCAAGCGTTGCCTCGGCCGGCGATGTTAATGGTGACGGTTACAGCGACATTATCGTCGGTGCAAGTTCATATTCAAATCCGGAGT
>CALEVL010000290.1 GCA_937924675.1 uncultured Ignavibacteria bacterium
CCGCCGTCAACGACAATGAATGCACCGCTGTCAACAGTATGAACAACAGAGCTGTTGCATTCTTCTCCTGTGCCGTAGTAGCCTCCGGATTCGACAAGTATACAGGCGTAGTTATTATTTGTGAAATTAGCGCCGCAGTTGATAAGCGAGCCTCCGCTCTTTACAATGATCTCGCCGCGTTCGTGGAAATAAACGTTGGAGTTTTGTTCAAGCACTGTACGGCCTCCCTGTAACACTACTACATTAGCATAACTCTTCAAGCTCAATGTAGAACTTTCTGCTATTATCAGCTTGGCTCCTGATTCAACATTTATCTTTGTAAGCGGATCGGGCTGATTCACTCTCGGATTCACTGTAAGCGTACAAAGGTTTGTGACTCTGAATGTCTCTCCTGACTTGATGTTAATATGCTGAGAGCTTCTAACTGTGAGATTTCCGTTCAGATCTCCTGGATTCAAATGGATTTCGTTTCCAAACTGTCCAAACAAATTGATGTTGTTTGACCTAATCGGAAAATCCAGGAGCCCGGAATCTCTTGCCGCAAATGACTTCCCGCGATTTTGTAATTTTAATATAGGATTTCTGTAGCTATAGAACTGTTTGAAGAAATGAATCTCTCCATTTGTTGTTACAGGATCAAAAAGAGACAAAGTATCTCCAGGGCTGCCGGGGACTTGATAGCAAGCACTCCATCGGTATGTAATCCCGGGGGGCGATGTGTTGATGTTGTTAATGTAGATATAGAGATCATTGCACATTCTGGAGTTTGGCGGAACTCCGTCGTGAGGGTAGGGATAATCAAAATCCGAGTTATCAATGGGAATGCTAACAATGAAACTGTAACTTGAGTCGAAGATCTCCAGAACATACTTTCCATAGCTGAATGTCCCATCAACTGTCACAACCCCAGATTGGTCATTTGTCAGTAGAAGATAATTATTCCACTCTGATCCAATACCATTGAAAACTGGTAGTTGAAAGAATCCAAAACTTGCATTTGGAAATGATATACCTATACCGTCCAGTCCTATTATATGACTAATATCAATTGGACTATATCTCCGCGGTACTATGCCCTCAATGGTTTTTCGAAAGTCATATCTTGTTGTGTCGTCATCAAGACTTTTCGGATATCCGTTAAAGAGCGTTCCTTGGGGATGCAATCTTACGAAGATTACATTTTTAGTAAGGTTTCCAATGAACATCTCAGATTGAGGATCGAAATCCTCGGCAGTTGCTTGAATGGTGCAAGCTGCAAAAACCAAAACAGCTGCAATTGATAATTTCATTTTGATTTGAATTTTAAGATTTAATTCTAAAATGTTACACATGTGATTACCTAATCAAAACCATTTTCACAGTTTTAGGTGCATTGTTGCCGGACATCCTGCAATAGTAGACTCCTGAAGATAATTCATTGGCCGAATAAGTTGCCAGATAGACACCGGGGTTAAATATTGAATTGACCAACTCAGATATCTTCCTCCCCATTTGGTCAAAAACTTCAATCACTACTCTGCTCTTCTGCTGTACTGTAAATCTTATCAAACTAGATGAATTGAAAGGGTTGGGATAATTTTGTGACAATTCAGATTCTACAGGGACTTCCGTGGACAAATTGAATATCGTAACGGGATTTACAAAGCCTAAGCTGTCTGATTTTATAACATGGTAATTATAACTGCCTTCATCCCTTGTTCCTCCAAAAACCAATCCATTGTCATTAGTTTCCCGTATGAATCTGCCCGTCAGGTTCCCCTGTGTACTGCTGTCAAATCCGTACTTCCTTTTAAAAACAAGATTCCCTTCGTTATCTGTCTTCAAAATTCTAGCTACTGGCGCGAGTACAAAGATCGAGTCGCGGCTTGCGCTTCCTATTAATAAGTAGCCTCCGCCACGGGAACGTATCATTTCGTCACAGGTTCCAAACTGAGGTTCTCCCACATCGTATGTTCTTTTCCAGAGGATACCGAGGCTTGAACTCAGCTTAATCAGAGATGCACTGACTCCTGTTGAATTGGCCGGCTCTCCATTGCCTCCCAATACTATTTCTCCGGAGTTCAGAACGACCATGTTGATTGGCAAAAATCTAATCTGGTAGGTTGTATCAAAAATCATGTTTCCAGTTGCGTCACAATGAGATATCAACATGTCCATGAGGCTGTTGGTACTGCCGCACATCAAGAATCCACCCCAATATTCAGCAACATCCGTGAATCTACCCACAAAATACTGGGAATAAGTTCGTTCCCAGAGTATTCTTCCCTGACTATCGGCTTTCATCAAGAATGGATGTGTTGGCAGACCTATATCTCCGGCAATTATCAGCCCTCCGTCGGATGTCTTAATCATCTGGTAAGTTCTTATACTGCTGTTACCACGTCTTCTTGTCCATATCGTATCTCCGGAAATGTCTATCTTAACCAGGTTTGCATAATTACCGACGACTATATAGTTACCGCTTCCATCAGCGATTATTCCCGTTGCTGTTTCAAAGTTGTAATATCTAAACCAAACGCTGTCTCCAAACTTATCCAGTCTTGTAGCCATCATGTAAGAACCTGCTCCACCTCCCGGTCTTGTGTTTCCTACAAATATAAAACCACTGTCAGGAGTTTGAACAATTGCAGTGATTTGCTCTGAATCTACTGGACCCAGACCTCTGTAGGATCGCTGCCAAGTTATAGTCTGCGCGCTAAGGTCTAACGTGAAACACAGGAAAATCAGAACTAAAACAGTTA
>CALEVL010000291.1 GCA_937924675.1 uncultured Ignavibacteria bacterium
TACTGAAATACAACACTTTACGCAGGCGGGCCTGCCCGGAGAATACTGAACTTCAGCACTTTTTGCAGGCGGGCCTGCCCGGAGAATACTGAACTTCAGCACTTTTTGCAGGCGGGCGGGCGACTCGCCGCCCTGAGCCTGTCGAAGGGTTTCTTTGCCAAGCTTTCTTTAGCTTGCCCTGAGCTTGCCGAAGGGTTCAAAAGAAAGCGGAAATGATTTTATTCTATAAAATTTATTCGAGCCAACTTCTTTCCAAGTAAAACGTTTTGAACAGATATGAAGTCTTTCATAACTGCCCTGGATATTTCTTCCCAGCCCTCAAGAGTCATAATTTGAAACAATGTAAACATAGAAACCCCAAGATTACCGAACCATTCCGGATAAGGTGCGCCAAAAGGTTTTGTGCCTATAACAGCAAATACATAGAATACAAGAGCAAGTAGAACAAATATCCAACCAAGGCTAGGCAGCGAATGAAGAAGGGCTTCAACAATAAACCTTAGCTTTTCAATATTTTTTATGAGTCGAAGAGACCTAAGAATCCTTAATGATCTTAATACCGCCAGTGTTCCGGAAGCCTGAAGGAGAGCAATTGCCACTATCGAGAAATCAAAATTGTTCCAGCCACTTTTCCCGCTCGATCCCAAACTCCGTTTGGGATCGCACTTGCATATGAAACTCCGTTTCATATCTTTTTTGCGGCTTCTGCGGACTTCCCTCCTGATGCAAATCCCTTAAAGAGAGGACTTGTCTAATAGCTTCTGTATTGGAGATTCAGTTCTGCGCTTCATTACATCTGGTGTAAAAGGAGAACCTGAGATTGACGATCCGGAATAAAACAATTGCATAAAGGAATTGAAGCAGTGCTTCTTCAATAAGCGCGAACCCAAACAGGAATCTGGGTACGATCATAATATGCTGCTTGAACTTGCGTCAGAAAGAAGTGCTGATGCCACAATGAAATTCCCTAACTCAAACGGCAATCATCTTAATAATTTTAATACACAAAATCCTCTATCTTCTCCAAACTGCCTTTCTCAAACCTCATGATCTTCAAACTGTGATTCGTTCT
This sequence comes from uncultured Ignavibacteria bacterium, assembly GCA_937924675.1. Classification (GTDB taxonomy): domain Bacteria; phylum Bacteroidota; class Ignavibacteria; order Tepidaquicellales; family Tepidaquicellaceae; genus JADJAH01. The sequence continues at coordinate 1,073 of CALEVL010000291.1, forward strand.
GTTCCTGATTGTGATTCTGTTATAAGGCGTTTCATAATCTTTGAGTAGCTCCAATGCATCATTGATCTCATTTTTTGAGGTAACTCCCTTTGAGAAAAGATCAAGCAATATCTGCATCGAGCCAAGTCCGAAGTAATAATTCCTTCTTTCGGAATCATTCATATTCTTCACATCCTGTATCTGTTGATTTGTAAGTGAGAAGTCTGCTTCAAAATATACTTTAGGCAAAACATCTTTGCTTCCCATCAGGGACTCTGTATTGTTCCAGTCACTTGTTCCGAGTATCGGAAGGTTAATTCTTTGCTTGAACAATGCCAGTGCTACTTTTGCAATTTCATCGTGCCTTGCAATCGGAATGTATATGGCATCAGCAATTCCAAATATTACATTAAATGACCTGCTGTTGTATGGCGACATTGTTACACCGGAAACTGACAGCACTTCAGGAGTTATGCCACCCGGAAGCTTATAAATGCTTACTAGATATTTTTTGAGTATTAATGAATCTGACATTTCCTTTGTGAGACCAATCTTTCTCAGCTTCTCCAGATCGGAAACGTTTATTGTTCCAAAATCTATGAACGTGTCATTCTCTTCAAGGTATCTCCGGATATCAGCTGCTTCAGTGCTCAGATCCCACTGATCTTTCCCATAGTATTTTGCGAACAGAATTGAGTCGGATGTTGAACTAATCTCACCGGCAAATCCTTCGGCATATTGCTTTCCGTAAGTATCCTCAGACAGGATGATGAATCTATTCATTCCCAGTTTTTCAATTGCATACTTTGCCATGAGTCTGCCTCTTACATCATAGGTTGGATTTAATTGAAATACATACGGATTCTTCTCTGCAATAAAATTCACGGTTGCTGTAGGAGATATTACAGGCAGCTTATGAAACTCCGCCGCCCCGGCTGAATTAACAAGCTCTGCGCTGAATACCGGACCTATCACCGCCATCACTTTTGCATCGTTTCCAAAACTGTTAAGCGCTTCGATTGTCATTTCCGGATCCTTGCCTGTATCTTTGATAATTATCTCAACCTTGGTTTCAACATTTTCAAGATTATATTCATTGACAGCATCTTTGATTCCTTTTAGCATCATTTCACCGGTTGATGCATCCGGAGAGCCAGGCGAGTTCTTCATCAACGGTAATGCTACTCCAACTTTTAACTGCGGGTACACAACAGATACCTGAACAATTAAGATTAGAGCAACCAATGTATATTTCAAAAAATTATTCATTCCCATTCAATTGTTGCGGGTGGTTTTGAACTGATGTCGTATACCACTCTGTTAATTCCTTTAACGTTGTTGATTATCATGTTGGAAGTCTCGGATAAAAATTCTTTGCCGAAGTCAAAAAAATCTGCAGTCATTCCGTCAACCGATGTTACCGCTCTTAATGCAATCACATTCTCATAACTTCTTTCATCACCCATTACGCCAACCGTCTGCACCGGAAGAAGTACAGCAAATGCCTGCCATATCTTTCCGTATAATCCGTGCTTTCTAAGTTGACCAATGTAAATTTCATCTGCATCTCTTAGCAGACTGAGTTTTGATTTCGTCACATCACTCATCACCCTGATTGCAAGACCGGGACCCGGGAACGGATGCCTGAATATAAGCTCCTTAGGCATTCCGAGTTTAAGGCCGATCTCTCTTACTTCATCTTTAAAGAGTTCTCTGAACGGCTCAATAAGTTTGAACTTCATTCTCTCGGGAAGCCCTCCAACATTATGGTGAGTCTTTATTGTGGCTGACGGTCCCTTGAATGAAATTGATTCTATGACATCAGGATACAATGTCCCCTGAACAAGATATGATGCATCTTTGATTCTTCTAGCTTCTCTTTCAAATACATCGATAAAAGTTTTTCCGATTATTTTCCTCTTTGCCTCAGGGTCATTGATTTTCTTCAATCGCTTGAGAAACAATTCTGATGCATCAACGAAATCAAGATTTATCTTATAATTTTTTCTGAACAATTCAACAACCTTCTTGCTCTCGTCTTTTCTCATCAGCCCATTGTCAATGTGAATACAAACGAGATCCTTTCCTACTGCGCGTGAAACAAGAACGGCGGCAACAGATGAGTCAACTCCTCCGCTCAAGGCACATATTACTTTTTTTCCTCCTGCAGTATCTCTTATCTCCTCTGTCTTCCGCTCTATAAATGATGACGGCTTGAACAGACTTTTAACTCCGCAAATTCCGAAAACAAAATTTGAGAGTATCTTCCTGCCGTGCTGAGTATGTTCTACTTCCGGATGAAACTGCAATCCGTAAACTAATCCTGAAACATCCTCAAAACTGCTGACGACATCCGACGCACTCTTGGATGTAATGCTGAATCCTTTTGGAAGCATGTCAATCGAATCACCATGGCTCATCCACACTATCAATGACTGAGGAATTCCATTAAAAAGTTTACCCCTCTTCAAAATTTTTACTGATGTATTTCCATATTGTCTCTGCTTTGATCTATGAAGCTTACCGCCGAACATGCTGCAAAGAAGCTGAAGTCCATAACATATTCCCAGTACCGGAATTTCTGCAGTGATAATATTCTCCACAACGTTCCTGTCGATTTTTGGAGAATCTTTGCTGAGCACACTTGAGGGACCGCCCGAGAGTATCAGTCCGCGAAATTCGTAATTGTCAGATCTTCCAAGTAAGAATTTTTCGATGTCTATGTTAAACGGTTGTATCTCACAGTAAACTTTAAGTTCTCGCAGACGTCTGGCAATGAGTTGTGTATATTGCGAGCCGAAATCGAGTATCAATATAAAATCAAGCTTCTTCAATCAGATTATCTCCGCAGGTTTAAATTTATCGGCCGCTATGAGGACAGCCCCGAATGAAGGACTGTGGCGGCGTTTGACTACTTTCACTTTTCCAATTCCGGAAATCAATCTCTTCAATTTTCGGGAGAGAATGTTGTCATTTTCTATGATGCTCCCTGTAAATGCTATTTCAATCGGAGTCTTCCTGCCGGAGATCTTCATGTAAGTGTTAATGTGCCACATCAATCCTTCTACAGCTTCATCAACAATTCTCCGGCTAATCATACAGCCTTCCTTTGCACAATTGATTACGCATGGAGCAATGGATTGAATTGCAACCTTTTCGCCGAAGATCATTGAGTTAATGTTTGACCTGTCCATTCCAAATTCCTTTTGCAATCTTGCGGATAAGATGCTTTGTTTTCCTTTCAGTTTTTTTTCATCATACTCCCTGGCAACAATATTCAGAGCTCTTTTACCTATCCAGTAGCCGCTTCCCTCATCACCGAATATTCTTCCCCAGCCTCCAACTCTGATCACTCTGTTTTCCGAAAGCCCATAGAGTACGGAGCCGGTGCCGCTGATAAGAATAATACCGTCACTGCCGTCAAAAGATCCTGCCAGAGCTGTCATTGCATCGGTTGAAGCAACAACTCTTGCTCCTGTTAACCTTTTTAAATTCTTCTTAATCTCTTCCCTGTCTTTATTCTCGCGGGCTCCGGCAGTTCCGATGCAAATGCAAATGCAGTCAGACAAACTAAGCCCTTCACTATTGACTGAATCTTTTATGAATCTGTTAATATCTCCTGAGTAATTCACTGCACCTGTAAGGGAATAATGCGTTCCTTTGTATGTCCGCACCGAAACTACCTCAAGCTCTTTTGAAGCAATTGTGACTTCACATTTTGTTCCGCCGGAGTCAATGCCGACATAGAACTTAGTTTTTGATTTCATCGGGGAAAGAAATTATAAATATTAGCCGAGAATAGAAATTGCAAATATTCTAAGTCAGTGGCACACAGAGGCACACAGAGAAGTCACAGAGTTCCACTGAATTAGAACTGAATTAGATAGGTGAGTGTGTTATACATTTTATTTACATAGGTTTTTGATTTCCACTTGCTACTTAAATGAAAGAGCTCTGTTAAATTGAATTCTCAAGCAGCTATTTACAGGATGCATTCTCCGTGGAACTCTGTGTTATCTCCGTGCAGCTCAGCGTAAATTAATGATATACAATTCCCCGAGTCTTCATTCCGGGGCTGAATAATGTGGTATACAGAGAAACACTGAGAAGTCTCTGAGTTCCACTGAGTTTGACATGTTAATGTCTTATATTTTTTCAAATACAAGTATTTACTTATTGATTTCTCTGTGGATCTCTGTGTTGTCTCAGTGCTTCTCTTTGTAAAAAAGCGATGCACAGTTTATCAAGTCTTTGAGCCGGGGCCGTATTATGTGGCACTCATATAAACACTGAGAAGTCACAGAGTTCCACTGAGTTTGATATGTGAATGTCTTATACTTTCTTAAATACAATTATTTCTTGCTTGTTTTCTCTGCGGATCTCTGTGATTTCTCCGTGCAACTCTGTGTAAAAGAACGATATACAATTCATCAAGTCTTTGAGCCGACTCCGGACAATAAAACACACAGAGATACACTGAGATGTCACAGAGTTCCACTGAGTTTGATATGTGAATGTCTTATACTTTCTTAAATACAATTATTTCTTGCTTGTTTTCTCTGCGGATCTCTGTGATTTCTCTGTGAAGCTCAGTGTAAAAGAACGATTTATATTTCATCAAGTCTTTGAGAAAAAGAATTGCTTTAAGATAAAATCTTCAGAGCCAAACAATTATATTGCTACTCAAAAAAAACATCTAAATTGAAAAGAGAAATTCTCGATAAGGGATTCATTCAGGTAATAGACAAACTTGGAAATGACCTGACGGTTGTAAATTCCGCCAGGGTGTCATTTGGAAAGAGGAAAGAATCTTTTGATGAAAGCGACAGAAAGCTCGT
>CALEVL010000292.1 GCA_937924675.1 uncultured Ignavibacteria bacterium
CAAGGACGGGCCCGCCTGCGTAAAGTGTTGAAGTTCAGTATTCTTCGGGCAGGCTTACGCCAAAGCTCACAATTTTTTTACGGCAATTAGGATGAGGCCTGTCCGCCGTCATTCGCTTCAAGTGAGTAGTAATTCGACAGGCGGGCGGGTTGTTCCTGCGACATTCTATAAAGCATATATTTTTGAACTTCATTCACCACAATTTTAAATTTCAAGAAACGTTTTGGTCAGCACTGGAATTAAATCACATCTGTCGAAAACGTTATGTATTTCGAAAATTGATTAGAGATCAAGCTGGAAAGTTAGAAAAAATTCGGTTCGGAAAGACAACCCGCCAGCCAAGTCAACTAAAAATTCAACTCATAGAACAGCCGGCGGACAGACATCATCCAAATTACTTAAAAAATTGCTGCGCGGCAGAATGGTTTTACATTTCTTAAGAGAACTGTCATGCTTAACTTGAATTAATATGGCATTAGAAAGCTGGAGAAAGAACCTGTACAGTGTTTGGATAGCACAGTTCATTGCAATGGTTGGAATGAGCATGGTCATTCCATTTCTTCCGTTTTATATTCGAGAACTTGGAGTAGTAGATCAACAGGAACTTGAGCGATGGAGCGGGATCGTTTTCAGCGGACCGTTTATTTTATCGTTCCTTCTGACTCCGCTCTGGGGAGCACTTGGAGACAGGTTCGGCAAGAAATCTATGGTTCTCAGAGCAATATTCGGATTAGCACTTTCGCAATTCCTGATTGGATTCTCTGCAAATGTCGAACAACTCTTCATCTTCAGAATGGTTCAGGGTGCGATAAGCGGATTTATTGCATCATCTCTTGGACTTGTTTCTGCCGGTACACCCAAAGAAAAATCAGGTTATGCGATCGGGATACTTCAGACATCTATTTCATCCGGAACTGTAATAGGCCCGTTCATTGGCGGAGTTTTTTCAGATATGACATCATACAGGACAGTGTTCTTTATCACTTCAGCAATGTGTGTTGTAAGCGGAATTCTTGTGCTTCTTATAGTTAAAGAGCCGCCTAGATCCTGCGGATTGAAGCTTTTCTCGGTGACTGACAATTTCAGATATATATTAAGTTCCAAGGGAATCCTAACCGCAATGATATCCATAACATTCTTACAGATCTCCATAACTGTTGCACAGCCGGTGTTTGCTTTGTTTGTAGAGTCGATCACAAAAAACACAGAATACATATCTACACTTACCGGAGCTATTTTCGGTACGCTTGGAATTTTCAGCGTGATATCGTCACCCTGGTGGGGCAGAAGAAATGACAGCAAGAGTTTCAAGAAGAATATAATAATTGCCGTTTCAGGCGCAGGAGTGTTTTACATACTTCATACCTTCATATCGAATCCATATTTGTTGTTTCCCGTAAGGGCAGGACTTGGATTTTTCATTGGAGGAATAGTTCCTGTTGTGTATGCTTACATTAACAAGAACATCTCAGATGATCGCAAGAGCGGGATAATGGGATTTGCTTCAAGCTTTACTCTTCTTGGAAACCTTATAGGACCGCTGCTTTGCACGCTGCTTCTTTATGGAATTTCTATGAAGTATATTTTCCTGATTGCAGGGACAATGATGTTTTTAAATGCTTTTCTTATCTACTATTTTGTAAAAGAACCTGCACGCAATACAGAAATGATTCTCAATGGAGGATCCGTTGATCCCGCCATTAGAAACAGACAAACTGAGTTAATTGAAAAAAATGAATAAACCGAAAAAAATAAAGCGAGGCGATACAGATACACTTGTGATAGAATGGGAAGACGGAAAGTCTTCGGAGATTTCTTACACCGATCTTAGGGATAAATGTCCCTGTGTAAGTTGTCAGGGAGAAACTGTTTTATTCAGTTCATATATTCCGATAAAGAACCCGTTCAAGCCGGCAGGTTTCTATGAAATTGAAAAGATTGAACCGGTAGGAAATTATGCCGTGAATATAGTTTGGAAAGACAAACATAATACGGGGATTTATTCCTGGGAGTATCTCAGTGAGATTACCGGGGTTGATAAGAAAGAAGCTTAGATTACTTGTCGAACTCGGCCGTAATATCTTTTTCTTCTTTGGCTGAAAAGAACCGGAAATCGTCGAGCCCCAGAGTATCATCTTCGATGATCTTGATACGCAGTTTATTCTTCCATTGGATTTTATTCAGCCTGCTCCATATTCCGTTAGTAAGATAATAGCCGACAAAAGGATTCACGGCAAGTCTCACGCTCAATGCATTATTGCCTCCCTTATATCTTCTTATCCACCTCTCCATCCTGTTCATGAATGTAGATTTCGACTGAACTCTTCCGGTGCCTTTGCAAACAGGACAAATATCTGAAACACTTTGCAGTATGTTCTGCCTGATTCTCTGCCGTGTGATCTCTACAAGTCCGAAATCGCTGACAGGAAGTATAGTTACCTTTGCCCGGTCATTCCTGAATTCCTTCTTGATCTCTTCATAAAGTCTGCGCCTGTTCTTATCATCATACAGATCAATGAAATCAATAACAATGATTCCGCCAATATCACGAAGCCGGATCTGCCTTACAATTTCTTTTGCTGATTCAAGATTTGTATTAAGCGAATTGATCTCCTGTTCACGGTGGCGTGCATACTTTCCGCTGTTAACATCAACAACTGTCATTGCTTCGGTCGGTTCAATGATTATGTAACCGCCGTTTTTCAGCCATACCTTACGCTGAAGTGATTCATGAAGCTGTTCTTCTATCTTGTAAACATCAAAGAGCGGTTGCACTTTGTCGAATAGCTGGATCTTATCGGAGAATTCCGGCGAAGTCTCATCCAGATAAAGCTTTATGTCCTTATATATTTTTTTTGAATCAACTATAGCCATATCGATGTCATCTTTGAACAGATCTCTGATAACTGAGGATGTTGTTGAAAGATCTTTGTGCAATAATGACGGTGCCTTTGCTGTCTTGAGAGATGCCTGAATATCATTCCATGTCTTGATCAATGAATTAAGATCATCAAGAATGAGACTTTCTTCCTGCCCTGCTGCAACTGTCCGGATTATTACTCCGAATCCCTTCGGAAGAGTTGTCTTAACAATGCTTCGAAGACGGCGCTTCTCTTTGTAATTATAAATCTTCTTGGACAAGCCGATCTTCCTGTCGAATGGAATCAATACAAGATATCTGCCTGGAATTGAAACTTTGGAGGTAACACGAAAACCTTTCTTGCCGACCGGTTCTTTGGTGATCTGAACGACTATATCCTGTCCGCGTTCAAGGTTGGGATTTTTTGAACTGTTGTCTCTGCTGTTTCCGTTCTTCTTTGGTGTTTCTTCTTCCTCATCTTCGTCTTCATCATCTTCTTCGATATCAGAATCTTCGCCTATGATGGAAGCATATTCATCCAGATAATTTCCAATGTCTGAGAAATGAAGGAATGCATCCTGTTCAAAGCCAAGATCTATAAAAGCTGCACGTATGCCGGGTATAACCTTTCCTACTTTGCCAAGATAAATATCTCCTACGTTTCTTTCTTTGTCAGGCGTATCAAGAAAAAATTCAGCAAGTCTACCATCTTCGGTAATTGCTATTCTGATTTCTTTACCTATTGAGTTGATCAGTATAACTTTCTTCATAAAGCACTGTAAGTGGACATCGATTCGGTTACGAGTTCATAGATGCCAGAAATTCTTTGTTTGATTTTGTACCTTTCATTTTGTCTAACAAAAACTCCATTGCTTCTATAGGATTGTAATCAGACAAAAGTTTTCTGAGAAGCCATACTCTTGTGATCACATCGCTCGGAAGAAGGAGCTCTTCTTTTCTTGTACCAGATTTGTTCAGATCGATTGCCGGAAATACTCTTCTGTCGGACAATCTTCTGTCAAGAACAATTTCCATGTTTCCTGTTCCCTTAAACTCTTCAAAAATAACTTCATCCATTCTGCTGCCCGTCTCAATCAGTGCAGTCGCAATAATAGTAAGACTGCCTCCTTCATCAATATTCCGAGCTGCACCGAAAAATCTTTTCGGCTTGTGAAGCGCGTTGGCATCTACACCGCCGGAAAGTATTTTTCCGCTGTGAGGAATAACGGTATTGTGAGCTCTTGCAAGACGTGTTATGCTGTCGAGAAGTATTACAACATCTTTTCTTGCTTCAATCAGTCTCTTGGCTTTCTGAAGAACGATCTCCGAAACCTGAACGTGTCTTTCAGGCGGTTCATCAAATGTCGAACTGATTACTTCAGCATTTACATGCCTTTCCATGTCAGTTACTTCCTCAGGTCTTTCGTCTATCAGAAGTACGATAAGATGTATCTCAGGATGATTCCTTGTAATGCTGTTTGCAAGTGTCTGCAAAAGTATAGTCTTACCACTTTTTGGCGGAGATACTATCAATCCTCTTTGTCCTTTACCTATTGGCGTGAAAAGATCCATGATTCTCATTGAGTATTCACCCGGACTGAGTTCGAGATTTATTTTCTCCTCAGGATATAGCGGAGTGAGATTATCGAACAAGATCCTGTCCCTGACCACATCAGGACTTTCATAGTTTACAGCTTCAACTTTAAGCAGTGCAAAGAACCGTTCGCCTTCCTTTGGAGGTCTTACCTGTCCGCTAACTGTATCGCCGGTTCTCAAGAGAAATTTCTTTATCTGAGATGGAGATACATAAATATCATCGGGTGAAGGTAAATAATTATAATCTGCTGACCTCAAGAAGCCGTAACCGTCCGGCAACACTTCAAGAACACCGATTGCAAACGCGAATCCGTCCTTCTTGGTCTGAGCTTCGATTATCTTAAATATCAGCTCCTGTTTCTTAAGATCTGTGTATCCGGAAACTTCGAGATTTTTCGCAATCTGAATAAGTTCTGATACTTTCTTAGATTTCAGGTCGGAAACGTTTTTTGCTTCCTTGAATGTGTCCTGCTTAGCAGTGATTTTTGTGTCCATAGTGTGTCCTTATATAAGAGGTAAAAAGAGGGGGAAAATTATTTCAAAAAAAGAAATTAAAAAATGCGTAGTAATGAAAATGATTTCAAAAAAAATCCTTAAGAAGTAATAAGGCGTGTTGTTTCTTGCATGCAAAAGTATTAGTAATAACTAAAACTATCAAGATATAAAACAAATATTTCTTGTTTCTCACTTTTAGTCACAAAACGTGTATCATCAAATCATTTCTTCTTCGAAAGAATCATTTGCGTGCTACCTCATTATATTTTTCAAGAAGCCATTCATGAGAGATTATGTTGTGATTTGATTTCAGTTCGTTCCTTATCTTATAGGCATTGCCCTTATCCTTTTGCCCAACCTGAATAAGATGTTTGACACACTTTAGGAAGTCAACGTATCGCTTAAAGTGAATTGAAAGTAAATTCTTGCGCCTGTTCAGATAATGTCTCGTTGAATCAAGAAGCGGCATGAGAGCAATCATATCATTTGTTTCATAGAAGATCTTGATCAGAATTTCCTTGCATTTGAGATAGTAGTAAGAATTTATGTAGTTAACCTTTTCAATGTATCCAACTGCATCTTTATAATTTTTCTTACTGAATTCTGTTAGTCCTCGGGAAAGGTTTTCAGTATCCTGCCTCGTGTCCGCATTCAACCTGCCGGAATACTTCCTGTGAAATCTTTCAGCCCATGCCGTTTTCCCAACCCTCAGGCTTATTATTATTATGCTGATAAAATCAAGATCCTGAAATGTCTTTAGTCTCCCATAGTATCCGTTTTTCTCAAACGACTGATAGATCCTGAAAACATAGTTCAGAAAAATGCTGTCTCCAAGCGCTGCCCTGTTTGATCCGTAATTTATCAGTGGATAATATACAAGCTCAAGACCTTCCTGTGTGAATTTTCTGTGATTTGATGATACATATTCAAATAACTCATGAAAATATTTTTCATTATCTCCAGAACTCATCATCTTATAAATCAGATACTCGGAGAAGATCGCTGTTTCATTTTTCCTGAAATGCTCCCGGTCATCTTCAATATAATGAACAGCCTCTTCCAGAAGATTCAGCTCTGTCTTCTCCTTGCCTAAGACATGATACTTTCTGCTGAGATATGAGTTGATCAACTCCAGTTTTGAAATGGCAAACTGTTTGTCAACATAATCTGATAAATGGAAGTACTCATTGCTGAGATCTTTCTCAAAATCAACCCCCTTTCTTTCGATAATGGTCTTATGAAACAGGATTCTTCCAGCAAAGTATTCGTTGTTATGATATGACTGCCTCTTGTAATTGCTTTCAATCCGCTTGGCAAGTGAGTCAAAATTCTTTTGTGCGCCGGTTCGGCTAAGAGACCTAAGGAGAAGATTCGGATGCAAATCTGATGCTTTCTCAAATTCTCTCTGAGTTACATATTCTTCGAAAAGCTTTTTCGCATTTGTGCAAAGTGAACTAAACTTTTTTTCATTGATTGCCTCACCTCTGAAGATCGAACTTCTGATCGACTTCTCTGAAATGTTAGCTATCATTCCGTCTGCAGAACATCTCACAAGATAAAGACAAAACTTTGCAGTCCTTTGGCTCTTGTTAAAATATGGTGACAGCAAATATTCCTCAAATCGCTTGCGCTCTTCTTTGTCTGAACTGTTGCTTATGATTTCCGAGAGTTCCTTAAGCTTAGGATTTATCATATGAGTTAATGCAATTCATAATTCTTAAACTTAGTTGATAAGCGTTTCAATTTATATGAAATTCAAAGTACAGATACCCATCTGAGCCACATCTGTCCAAAACGTATTAATTTTTTGGTGAGTAGAATTTAATAAATTACGATGTCAAAGGTTTTTCCGCTTTCTTTTGAACCCCCGATAGAATCATTCGGGGGCAGGCTAAGAAAGCTTGGCAAAGAAACCCTTCGGCAGGCTCAGGGCAGCGAGTCGCCCGTTGCCGTATAATTGCCTAAAAATTGTTCGCAATGGCTGCAAGAATTAAACTCCTCGCCCGACAGAAGAACACTGCCGGGCTTCGTCAAACAGAAATTCTTGCCCGTCTGCCTCACACTCTCTTCAACTTGAATAATCGATGCCGGGCAGGCTACGCCATTGCTCACATTTTTTTTAACGGCAATTATACGAAGGCCTGTCTGCCATCATACATTTTCAAATCAGGAGGCAGTATGACAGGCAGGCGGGTTGTTTTTCCGAATTGAATTTTTTCAAACATTACTGCTCGATTTCGAAATAATTTTCGAAATGCAAAAACGTTTTGGACAGCAATGATTAATGTTGATTAATTTCAAAAGCTTTAAATTGAAATTACCTGCTCAAATAAGTATTTTGAACGCATGAAAAAAATGAAAATTCCTATAAAGAAGAAGAGAACTAAGAGAGATGATTTTCAAAGATATGACTTCGATACTCCTTACAGACCCAACAGAGCCCTCAAGATAATATTTAATGTTGTCGTTGTATTGCTGCCTCTTTTTCTTTCGTTTATTTATTACAGATTTGCTGTAAAGCAAAACAAAGTTCAGAGTTTTCCTCTTGATGATCCGTGGATCCACCTTACTTTTGCAAAAAATATATTCGAGCATTTCAGTTTTTCTTTCTACAAGACCGAAATGGTTACGGCAGGTTCAACATCTCCGTTGTTTACTATTCTTGAGTCGCTAGGGTTTTTCTTCACCAACAATGAAATGGTAATCGGATACGGACTTGGTGTGATCTTTTTTATTCTGTCTGCTTATGCATTTTACAGACTGTCAATTTATGAATTTGGGAAAGAGATAATCTATGCATTGCTTACAGCAGGAATTTTCATAATAGATAAATGGATAGTCTTCATTTCGGTTTCAGGTATGGAAACTACAATGTTCATACTTGTACTTATACTTGCTTCTTATTTCTACAAAAAAAGAATGGCGTTACCTTTGGGTACAATGCTTGGTCTTTTGCTCTGGACACGGCCTGATGGTGTTGCATTTATTGGCGCGCTGATTTTTGACTATGCGCTCGTAAGAATCTACTCAAAGGATCAGATAAACCTGCAGCTGTTCACGGGAAAGGAATTACGGAATATTGTACTTTCATTTGGAATAATTGCAGCACTATACTTTGCAATGAATTACATGCTTTCCGGTTCGATCCTGCCCAATACTTATAATGCAAAGCTTACATATTATTCACCTGAGTTCAGGAGCAGATGGGACTTCCTTCAATATGAAGTGTGGGAGTATTTCAGAGCGGGTTCATATTATGTTCTGATGATAGGATTCTTATTCTCGGTAGGCAAGCTTATTTATGATCTTTACACCAAGACATATAATCAGAACACTCTATATATTGTGTTCATTCTTCTGTTTGTACTGATGTATTTCATCAAGCTTCCGTATGCTCACAGGTTTGGAAGATACATGATGCCACTTATACCTTTCTTTATTCTGACTGCAACAATCGGATTCAGGGATATGTCGAGAATAATAAATAAGTACACAAACAATCCACTCTTCTCTAAAAGCATATTTTACATCCTTATTGCCATTACTTACTTCATGGGAGTGAAAAATTTTGACGAGAACCGTGAGCTCTATGCAATTCAAAGTAAGTATATTTACGACAGGCAGGTTCTTGCTGCTCAATGGCTGGAAAAATACACTAAAGAAGATGACATTGTTGCAACGCATGATGTTGGTGCAATAGGTTATTACAGCCATAGAAAAATTGTTGATGTTGCAGGACTTGTAACTCCGGAACTGATTGGAAAGATCAATGACCTCAACTATGTGGAATACCTTCAAACTTACATGAAAGAAAAGGGTGTAACATATCTCGCTTTCCTTCGTGAATGGTACAGAGTTTCAAATCAGAACCCTTTGTTCACCACTTCAAACAGTCTTCCTCCGGAGGTAATGGATGTTTTTAAATACACTCCGGGGCAAACTGAGATCCTCTCGAAAGAAGGCAACAGCATTATAGAAATGATGACCAAGCTTGCGAATCAGAAAGCCGCTCAGCAAATAATCTATCTTGGAAACAGATTGTTGACAATAGAGCCGAGAAGTTCACTTGCTTACTACTATATGGCTTATGCATATCAGCTGCTTAAGGATAATGCTAATTATGAGAAGAGTATGCTCAAGGCTATCGAGTTGTTTCCGGATTTTAAGGATGCGCATCTGTATTATGGAGAATATCTTAAAGGTGTTCAAAGGTTTGAAGAAGCACGGACACATTACGAAAGAGTTCTTCAGCTCGAGTCGGCAAATGTCAGGGCTGCTAATGGGTTGAAAGAGATCAATGATCAGATTGGTCCTCCTCCGGTTCCTCCCATAAACTGAGCCATGCATTGAACCCGTTTGCTGAGTCTCAAATTTGCTTCATATTTCAATACAATCTTCCCTGTTGAAGAAGCAGCTACTCTATATCATTGTCATTGATGTCATTCTGGCATCATTGATTATCTATCAGACCTTTTATTCTCCTCATACCTGGGACGGAGCTTCTGAAAAAAAATTCACGATCAGAAAAGGTGAAAACCTCGATGAAATTGCAGAGGAACTACAGAACAACGATATCATTTCAAGCAAGACATTATTCAAGACCATCGTCAAACTTTCAGGGAAGGAAGATGAGATCATTGCTAATTCTTATCTCATGAAAAATGGTGTAAGCAACAGCAATGTTTTGAATATCATAACCGGAAAGGCAGGCTTTGTACTTGTCAGATATACTCTTCCTCCCGGCTCAACACTCCGCCAGGCAGCGAGGATAGCTGAAAAAGTTCTCTCTCTTTCTCAACAAAGATTCCTGAAAGAAGCAGAGAATGATTCTCTTATAGCAATACTCGGTCTCACAGGCAGGATAAAAAATCTTGAGGGATTTCTTTATCCTGAGTCATATGATGTTTCTCCTGGCATTAATGAAAAGGACCTTGTTTCCATTCTCTTTAATCAGTTTAGAAAGCGAATATTGAACAACGAAGAAATAATGAATGAGATCAGGAAGAATGAATCGGATATACTAAAGACAGTAACGCTTGCTTCTATTGTAGATGCTGAAACCAACGTTGAAGAAGAAAAAGCCGTGATAGCCGGAGTTTATCTTAACAGGATAGCAAAAGGTATGAGACTCGAAGCGGATCCAACCGTACAATATGCTCTTCCCGGCGGACCGAAACAAAGGCTTCTTTACGAAGATCTGAAGATAAATTCACCTTACAATACATATCTCAACACCGGACTTCCTCCCGGTCCCATAAACAATCCTGACATATCATGTATCAAGGCTGCACTATTTCCCGCATCTCATAATTATCTTTTCTTTGTAGCAACGGGAAACGGAGGGCATACTTTTACCGAGAACTATTCGGACCATCAGAAAGCCGTTCAGGATTACAGAAATAAGAGGAAGAATAAGTAATCATGAAATCTAAATGAGCCCGGCAAATTCATCTCAGATTGAAAGGGCATTGCTCGGTCTATTTGCAAAACTTGATTTCAGAGATAAGAACAATTCTGGAAAGAAGAAGTTCATAGGCATTCTTATCGCTTATCTCTTTTCAAATACTCTTATCTCATTCAACTTTTTCAGCGTTTTTGACAGGCAGAGTTTCATGATACTGGCCCTGAGTTCAGGAGTTTTTCTCATAGTAATTCTCTTGCTGAATGACTTCGATAATCTGATACTGGCCGGAAGCAGTTACTCATGCATTTCTACACTTCCCATAGAGAGCAGTTCTTTCTTCAAAGCAAAATTTATTTCCGCAGTTCTCTTTCTGTTGCCTTTTGTGCTTGTCTCGACATTGCCGCAAAGTATATTCTTCTACTTTTACAACGAAAGCGTGGCTGATTTCATTCTGTTTTTTATCGCGTCATTCTGTTTTGCAATGATGACGGCAGCAACACTTATATATCTTTATTCAATCGTAATACTAAAATTTAAAGACAAGACACTAATAGTCACAGGTGTAATACAATTTCTTTTTTTCATATTTGTATTCTATTCTTCAACTGCAGGAACTGCAAAAGGCGGAATCCGCAAACCCGGCTTTGAGAAGATCTCGGTAATGGATACTCCCGGAATTAATTTTCTGCCGCAGACTTTGCTGGCAAAGAGCGTGGATAATCCTATCTTTCTTTTTGCTATAATTCTATTTACGGGATTGATCTTTGCTGCGGGATACAAATTTGTTTCTGCTAACTATTCAAAAATCTCCGACAATTCAATTGAGATCGGAAAGAAGCGCCGCCGGAAAAAGCTCACTTTCAAACTGCCGGCACTGAGCAGATTAATTGACAGAATCTACTTAAGAAATGACCCGGAGAGATCATCATTTCATTTGGTCTCTAATCAACTTGCAGGTTCAGGGTTTCTCCGGATGAAATACATACCATACATTATAATGCCGGTGATGTTCATCACATTTGGATTTGTATTTAATATGAAGGGATTCCTGTTCTTTGACGGGAGCAGTTCACTCTCCCCGGCATTTCCATCCTTTGTTCAATTACTCAGCCCATCCATAACGATAATACTCATGATGAGTTCTAGAATGCTGGTCTCAAATACAAAGATCATGGATGATATTACGCATGACACTGATTGGATTTACATGATGCTTCCCGTAAAGGACCGAAATCACTTCCTCAAAGGAGCTTCTAAATCCATCTACATAGTATTTCTATTACCTGTAATGCTTTTGCTGTTTGCAGCTCTTGCCATAAAGGGAGGATTAACAGATGCTATACTGAACACGCTGTATGTTGGGTCAGGTATTTATTTCTTTAATTCCATCGCATCTCTCATTGACAAGACGATGCCCTTTACACTCGAAAGCGGAAAATTCAATTCAGCTTCAAAGCTTGGAGAGATATTTTTGTCAATGGGGCTCGGAGTAATTCTGATTTTGATTCAGATTTTTGCATTCCAAAATATTATATTTGCACTGTCTTCAATAAGCATATTCTTATTCTTGTCATTTTTAATTAACAGAAACTGACTTACGCATCATGCCTCAATCTAAGACTACAACTTCAGCACAAACAGAAACATCTCCACTGATAAAGCCGGTCAACGGTGAAGGAAAAAACATAATACTTGCAATAACAGGTACAAGCGGAGCCATCTATGGACTTCGCATGCTGAGGGCATTGCTCATTAACGAATTTAATGTTGATCTTATTCTATCGGAGTATGCCATGTTTACAATTTTCAATGAGTGCGGTGTGGAGATCACACCTTCTAACGTTGGCTCTCTTTTTCCGGAAATACTGATCATGAAATCTACTGTTACATTTCACAACAATCTGGATCTTAAGTCGGAAATATTCACGAATAAATTTGTAAGTTCAGGAATGATAATAAGCCCATGCTCAATGGGAATACTTGCCGGTGTTGCAACGGGTCAGTCAAAGACGCTGATTGAGAAAGCAGCTGACTATGCATTCGCATATTCAAAACCATTGGTGATAGTACCGAGGGAAACGCCACTTAGCAGAATACATTTAGAAAACATGGTGAAAATTATTGAATCCGGAGGAAAGATTGTACCGGCAATGCCGAGTTTTGAGTATAATCCCCGTGACTTCAATGATCTTGCAGATCACATTGCAGGCAGAGTTCTTGAGCTTCTGATCCCCACTGATGCACGGATGGCATAAGTAAAATCAGAAGTCGAAACCAAAGTAAAAACTCTGAAACAGATCACCCTGTATCTGTGTGAAATCCTCTTCTATTCTCTTACCGATATCATACCTCAGGACTATCAATCCTAGCACTGTCATTCTGATGCCTGCACCAACACTCCCGTAAGTTATACGCTCGTTATAGTTTTTATCCCAGGCTTTTCCCGCATCAAAAAATACTGCTCCCTTAATTCCGGGAAAGTCGAATCCTATCCCGAGAGGAAATCTCAGCGCTACAATATTCAGCAATGGAAATCTGAACTCGGCATTTGCCTGCCACATCTTGCTACCTCTGATTGAATTCAGCGGCCAGCCGCGCAATGACCAGCTGCCGCCCATGAAGAATCTTCTCGGATCTTTTCCTTCGTTGGCAAATAATTGACCGCGAAGTGCAAGCGTGGTTGGACTGCCCATTCTGAGGTAACGTCTGTAATCAAAAAATACGGAATAATAATTTGTCAGTGAGTTTGCAATATCGGTAGTATATCCGAGAGTGACATTCAGCCTTTCTCCGTCAACAGGTCCCATCCAGCCCCATAACGTATTGTCTTTGATGTAGCTGAGATAATTAGATAAAAGAAGTGAACGGTTGTTTTCATAAAATTCAAAATTGCGAATGGTCTGTGATAAGCCTGTAGTCATTTCTATTCTTCTAAAGAAGGATAATGGGTAAGCAAGACTCAGGTATCCGCCAAATGACCTTTCATAATATGAAGTATTGTAATCCTGCAGATCATACCTTCTCCCGGAAAGATGAAATACTCCGTAAGAGTAGTTCATTCTTTTTTCAACCGAAACTTTTGATATTGCTATGTTGAAACTTTTCCAGAATTCCGCATCGCCGGTTGAGTTGTTGAAGACAAGAAAATAATATCTTTCATTTCCAAGCAGATCGCTTAGAGAAATGATTCCGCCTGTGTTTGCACCGAATACGGGATCAACAGTAAGGGCTGTTGTTGCAATATCAAATGAAAATCTCTTCTGATAGTTGAGTGAGTTCTTGGTGGACTTCGCTTCTATCTTTTCGGCTGACCAGTTGCTGCCTTTTTCTTTGAGATCAATCTTCTTCACATTTAATGAGCTGTCAAAATTTTTCTTAACATCTCTAAGCAACCGAATATCTATACCGCCTTTCTCAAACGCAGAGAACACTATCTTGTCTTTGCCGGCCCAGCGGGGATCATAAGCTGCCGTAATGAAATTTGTGATCTGCCGCATCTCAAGATTTTCATAATCAACTGATACTAAGTTAGATACAGAGTTTGCACCCTTGCTTTGATTTTCAACTGCAAACTGTTCTCCAAGATCCATCATCCATATATTCTGAGGGCCGGCCGCATCCGAAGTAAAAATTATATTTCTACCGTCAGGTGAAAAATGAGGAGAGTGATCTATCTGCTTCCCTACGGTCAGATAGTCGATCGATTCGTCTTCAATGCTGTACAGGAAGAGATTGTAACTTTGCTCAATGCCAAACGAAGTTCTGTCAGAAGCAAATACAATGTATCTGCCGTCAGGTGAAATATCAGGATCACGGTCATCATAGTAATCGTTTGTGAGACGCTTGAGTGCATTAGTTGCTGTGTTGAGAATGTAGATATCATTCTTACCGCTGAAATCCGTTGCCGGAAATACAATTGTCTTGTTATCCGCATTCCATGACGGAGAACCAATTCCGACAAGTTCGTCAAATGAGAAACTCGAGATCAGTTCCTCCCTTTTCGTGTCGTAAAGATGAAGAGCATCCGCATCTCCTTTCTGTGTGACGAAGGCAAGGACTCCGGATGAGGAAACATCCATACCTGTCCTGAAAAAGTGAAACTCTTCGAACTCATCTCCTTTCTCCCCTTCTATAACAAGCTCAGGGCCGTCATTAGAGCCTTCAGTGATCTTGAAAATG
The DNA here is from genome assembly GCA_937924675.1 of uncultured Ignavibacteria bacterium. Lineage (GTDB taxonomy): Bacteria > Bacteroidota > Ignavibacteria > Tepidaquicellales > Tepidaquicellaceae > JADJAH01. The sequence continues at coordinate 14,535 of CALEVL010000292.1, forward strand.
CTTGTGTATCCTGTTTTGTTGCCTATATAGTAAATTTCTTTCTTCTTGTTACCTGAATAAAACGTAGGCTTGTGTGCAAATGATTCGGTGTGAAGATTCTGAGAAACCTGCGAAGGATTATCATAGTCTTTGAGCTGAGGGTAATAATGCTTCTCAAGATAATAGAGAAATTCATTATCAAACTCCTCATAGTCTTTTCCAATCGTGTACTTCATCACATTGGAGAAGTTCTCATCCATCCAGAAGTTTTCCAGCAAGAGATATACTTTCTCTTCGCCATATTGTTCTGCTATATATTCAAGCACTCTTTGACCCAGCTTGTACATGATAAATGTACCGTAAACTCTTTCCCAGTTGCTGAGTCCTACCATATAACCCGAGAGCACAGCATCCTTGATTACCATATCTGCTTGTGTATCCCACTCTGTTGAGAAAAACTCCGCGAGTCCTTCAATGAACCAAAGCGGCGGCATGAGTCCAACGCTCTTTCCGTGTAATTTGAGGGAATTTCCGATTTTGCTTGTCATGAATACGTGTGTCAGTTCATGACGGATAACGTGCCTGAACTGATAAAGAGATCCTTCGAAAGGAATTACAACGCGGCCCTTGATGAATTCAAAGAAACCTCCGACTCCGTCAGGAATCAATCCGGGTGTTGTATTTGTCTGCTTGAAGTGTAACGGCGATGCATAGAATATCAGCGGAACTGTATCGAGCAATGAGTGATTGAATTTTTGCTGAAGATGTGCATAAGCATCTTCTGCATATTTAGCACCAATCTCTGCAAGCTCTTTGGCTTCTTTGTAATGATATATCTGAAAATGCTGAGTCTGAAGTATTTGCCAGTCAAAATCAGAATAATGAACTTTGTTTCTTCCAAAGTCCACAAACTGTGCCTGAACTGATGAGGCAAAGAAAAATATTATAAGCGCCGTTAATATTGATGGTCTTCTTGCCATGGCTGATTTATTGCAGGACTATGCTGCCGGAAGCAATCGTGAAAGGCAGCAGAATCAGGTCCAATGATGTTTTATAGCGAGGGTCGATTGTAATTTAGAATAATATTCATAAAAACAAAATTCTATTTATGTCCTCACAGAGAATTCCAACTCTGTCCAAAACGTTTGAATTTTTTGGTGAATAGGATTTAATTAATTACGATGTCAAAGGTTTTTCCGCTTTCTTTTGAACGACCAAAAGAAAGCTTGGCAAAGAAAAGTCGCCCGC
>CALEVL010000293.1 GCA_937924675.1 uncultured Ignavibacteria bacterium
ATCGTCTTCTAAGAGCTATGTCAAGCAATGCGATTGATTTGTCTGCAGTATTCATAGTCCCGATTATGTGAAGATTTGGCGGCACACAGAATTTCTCACCTGAGTAAGGTAACTCAAGCCATATTTCATTTTCAGCTCCGATCCTCTTGTCATCTTCTATCAAAGTGATCAGCTCACCAAAGACTGCCGAAATATTTGCACGGTTGATCTCGTCAATAAGCAGTGCGTAATGTTTGCTCTGATCATTCTTGATCTGCTTAAATTTGACCTTTCGAATCTCAGGCGTATCTTTGTAGCATTCCTCAAAGGAGTTGTAACCGGCCAGCTTCAATGCTTCAAGACATGCTCTGTAGAAGATTCCTTTCTTAAGCTCAAACTGCAGGTTGCCGATGGAGTCATCGGATTCTTCATCCCTGATTAAAGGTTTGATCCCCTCAATGAAATCTTCATAGCTGTATTTTTGATGGAATGTAATGAAGTTGTATCTCTTGAACTCTTCAGTTTCTTTATGCTTGAACTCTGAAGAATCCTTTGCAAGATCGAGCAATGCCGGATCAATAATGTCACGAATCTCCGACTTCCTTTCTTCCATCAACGACCATCTGCTACCTTCAAGCTTATGAAACATCTTTTTGCTTGACCTGTATCTCTCCTTAGTTTTAGTTGATTCATCATCGGCATATATCTGAAGGTCAGACCATATTCCATTGCTTTCCGGCGATGTGTTTGCAGGATTTGCTTTGGCTTTGGCTAATTGATGTTCAACAATCTCATTCACAAGCATAGGTTTTTCTGAAACTGCAAGTATTGCCGCAATAACTTTCCAACGAGGATATCTTGCGACAAAGTCCTTCAGAGCTTCTTCCTTTGTTTTGGATTTGGACTCATCAGTGAAAGAGTCCTTCTTAATCCTATTCAGTTCGTACGTCTTCCCTGTTCCCGGTGGACCATAGAGAATCAGATTCAATGGTATGTCCTTAAACTTCATTCTCATATTCTTGATGATTTCAGAAATTGTTTCAAATTCTTTCTTAGTAGCTGCGAAGTTCGTACCTTGATTTCCGCCTTTAAGATTTTTCAGTTCAGGATACTCAACCAAGGAATCAATTCGGATTGGGTTATTTACTATATTGTCTGTCACTTTTATATCTGCCTTTAGACCTGCTCTGTCCTCCACTTTCCATAATTCCGAATCTTCGCTTTCTTCTGATAAATGTGGTTCAGACTCTACTATCGCAAGTGCATAGATACCGGCGTTTTCACCCGTTGCTCTGATGATCACTTTGTCGCCGGGCTTTATCTTTTCTTTATGTGCCGACACTGTCCAGTTTCTCAGTCTGCCTGTCTGAAGCGAAGTAACAAGATCATAAAATTTCGGATTCGCCTGGAATACCCAGTAGTTGCATTCCGGCTCTTTTGAATCGCTATCATCTTTGTTGCTTTCTTTCTTGTCAAGCATTGTATATAGAATATCCTGTGCAAGAAGTTTGTGGTTGGTGTCGTCAAATGAACCTTCCGGCAGATGATTGTTCACAAGCTGAATCAACTCTTCATCTTCATCAATATAATTCTCGATAAGATCGTCTATCAGTTCCATGTAATGTGCATATTTTCGGCCGACCTTCTTAGCCTGTCTCCCAAGAACTCTGCAATATTCTTTGTAAAATGTGTCTTTGAAAAAAGTATATTTCAATGGATCGTGAAAGGTAAGCAGTGTGGCAATTGTTCTCTCATCAGGCTTGAAGAATTTTCCCTTAGATGAGTCAACCTTCTCAAACAGGTCAGAAAGTTCTTCGCCGAAATTCTGAATTCTGTCTTCTAAAGGAATTTCTTCATCATATAGTTTGCGAAAGCATTCTTTTGACTCATTAGGATACTGCGCGATTGGTTTTCTGAGAGAGTCAAGATTAAGATAATACAAAAGATTCCTGAACTCGATTCTTGAAAACTCTTTCGCAAAATCATCAGAATCTGTATCAGGCATTCCTTTGTATTTGCTAAGCAACACCCATTTGTATTCTTCATCCTTAAGGCCGCCTTTGGAAACACTCACTTTGTAATCCGCAATCAGTTTCTTAATTGCTTCTGTTGCCTTGTCAGTCTTCTCAAGTATCTTAAAACCAAATGCTTCAAGATGTTTATTGGTTGCAATCCCTCCACCACGGTCCCAAATGTGTTCCCCGTTCATGAATTCATGAGCATAACGCATAACCTCTTTAGGAGGATATTTTCTCTCGTTGATCAATACATCATGTTTCGTTGAAGGGATTAATTCAATATTCTCCCGCTCGATCTTTTCAATCGCTTGTAACACATGGTCTCTTGTGATTAACTCAGGATGGAAATTCTCTTTCTTCATGAATGAAATTCTTCTCTGTTAGAATATTATTTTTATAAAATGAAAATAGACTAAATGAATACTGCGACAGAAATATGAGCTTATTTTATTATTCGTTCAATTCCAAAGTCGAAACAGAAGAACAGATTTTATTTGCTCAGAAAAGTTTTTTCACATATATCAATAGCTCTATTTATTGCTTATTCACTCCGGCAGTAACTCAAACAGCTGCAAATTTCTTCGTCCTCGCTTAGTCTCCCGCTTGAAGCAAGCTGATAATGTTAGTATCCTCGCAAAAGAAGACTCGTATGAATGCATGCTGAGATTTGAGAGGTGTGG
>CALEVL010000294.1 GCA_937924675.1 uncultured Ignavibacteria bacterium
GGTGATGAATTTATAGTGAATCCAAACAACTCAGCCCGCAAATTTATTTGCGGGTGAAGTAGCAAATGTATTCGCCCGCGATTAATTCGCCCACGATTAAAATCGTGGGCTGGGTGCGTGGTGATGAATGCATAGTGAATCCAAACAACTCAGACCGCAAATTTATTTGCGGGTAAAGCAGCAAATGTATTGGCACACAGTAACTTCGCCCACGATTAAAATCGTGGGCTGGGTGGAAGGTGATCAATGTAATATGAATTTCGACAGTTCATACCGCAAACTTTTATATGCGGGTATGTTGCTGACTATGTCCACTGCCGCCTGTATTAGATTGAGCTTTCAAGTAAATTGCCTTAACTTTGTCCTCAATTAAACCAAAAAATATTTATGCCGCTTAACGAATCTCTGATCATGGAGCTTCAGCATGAAGCCCAAACCACGAGAAAAATGCTCGAGAGAGTGCCGGAGGATAAATTTAGCTGGAAGCCGCACGAAAAATCTATGACTCTAGGCAGACTTTCAATGCACCTCGCTGAAATTCCAGGTTGGGTCAATGCAACTCTTCTTGCTGATGAACTGGATTTCTCGAAGATGGACTATAAAATGCGGGAACCAGAAACTAACGCTGATCTGATGAAGGAATTTGATGAGAAACTCTCCTCAGCTCTTGACGTGCTGAAAAATACAAGCGATGAAACAATGATGACTATGTGGACTATGCGTGACGGTGAAACAGTTTATCTTACTCTGCCTAAGATTGCAGTGCTGAGATCATTTGTTTATAGCCATCTCATTCATCACCGGGGGCAGTTGTCTGTCTATCTCCGATTGCTTGATGTACCGCTGCCAAGTGTTTACGGACCAACGGCAGATGATGCAGGTATGTGAGTAAAGGAATATGATTGTTTTCAGGATTGCCGGGAATTGTGTGCACAACAAATTTCCAGGCAGTCCTGAATTCTTAAGATCAGGAAATTCCTGATTCAGACAAACTCTCCGCAACATAACTCGCCAACGCAACTCCCATTCCGTTACAACAGAATCCTGCCGTTATGTTGTCGCTGATTTTTGTGATCTCAGGAAGCTTTGAATCATTGAATCCCATGATACCGCTCCATTTCATTTCAATCTCAAACTTCTTTCCCGGCAGAATTACATCACCTAGAATACTTGTCAAATTGCTTATAATCTTTTCTGTTGTTCCAAACTCCCCGGTTTGCTCTCCTTCAAAATCCAGATTTCTTCCTCCTCCGAAAATCACTCTTTCGCCAAAATTCCGGAAGTAGTAATATCCTTCATCAATATGAAACACGCCTTTGAACGGAAGTCCGGCAATTGGCCTGGTAGCAATTACCTGACCGCGCCCGGGCTTTATGATCATGTTCGGGAGAAGCTTTGTTGTGAAAGCATTCGAACAACTTATCAGTTTCTTAGCTTTGAATCTCACATCGGTTCCCTCTGAGTAAACTGCAATATTTTCATCCGAATCATTTTCTATTTGCGCATCAAAGTTATTTATGATCATTACTCCTCTTGACTGCGCCATCGCTATCAATGATCTCATCATCACTCCTGTATCAATCTGCGATTCACAGGGACTGAATACCAATGACTCAACTATACTCTTATTGAAACCAAATTCACTGATCCTGTTCTTATCTTCCAGGAATGTATCTGAATTGAAGATATTTCTGAGCAGATCATTCACATAACTTATCCTCCCGATTGAATCAATATGATCCGATTGGATAAGCTCATATCCCCCGTAATTCAGATATCCCATCCTCTCATCGCCAAGCCGCTGTCTGAGCATGTTTACGCCTATCCACCTTTTCTCAACGAGCGAGACTGTTTCATCTTCACCAACTCTTTTTATGTCTGACAATATTTCCGTCAAACTGCCGAAACAAGCGAATCCGGCATTCTTTGTGCTTGCTCCGGAAGGTAATGATCCGCGCTCAAGTATGAGCACATCTGTGTCAGGAGATTTTTCTTTGATCGAAATTGCAGTTGACAGCCCGAGAATTCCGCTGCCGATTATAATGCAATCAAATTCAGTGAAAGAATTTTTTTCCCAGATAGAATACATTGAGAAGTTTCTGTGAGGAAGTTTTAGTTTACTTTAATGCAGACATTCTTCGGCTCCGTGAAGAATCTGAGCGCTTCGAGTCCGCCTTCTCTTCCGACACCGGAATTCTTAACTCCACCAAAAGGCGTGCGAAGGTCTCTTAGCATCCAGCAGTTGATCCAAACAATGCCCGACTTAAGTGCCGCCGCAATTCTGTGTGCTCTTGTCAGATTCTCGGTCCATAAGATCGAAGCGAGTCCGTACTCCGTTCCGTTTGATATTTCAATCGCTTCGCTCTCACTTTCGAATGGCATCAGAGTTACGACCGGCCCGAAGATCTCTTCCTGATTTGTCCTGCATGTCGGCGTGAGATTGTCAATCACGGTCGGCTCAATGAACCAGCCCTCAGCACAGCGGCCGGGAACGTTCACGGCTCTGCCGCCGCAAAGAATGTTTCCGCCTTCGTTCATTGCAAGACTAATGTGATATATGATCTTGTCAAAATGCTGCTTCGAAACTATTGCACCGATCTTTGTATCATCAAGCAGCGGGTCACCGACACGAAGTTGTCTGACCTTTTGCACAAAGTCATTTCTGAATCTTTCGTAGATGCTTTTCTCAACAAGAATTCTTGAACCGCATAGACATATCTCGCCCTGATTTGTAAATGAAGACTTTACCGTTGTCTCAAGCATCTGTTCATAATTACAGTCTGCAAATATTATGGTAGGATTTTTTCCGCCGAGTTCGAGCGAAAGTTTCTTGAACATAGGAGCAGCGATTGTTGCAATATCTTTTCCGGTTTTTGTACCGCCTGTAAATGTTATTGCTTTGATTCCGGGATGTGAGACGATCGCTTTACCGGCTTTGTGTCCGTAACCGTGAATCACATTGAATACACCTTGCGGAAATCCTGCGTCAATGAATATCTCCGATAATAAGTATGCGGTAAGCGGTGTAACTTCCGATGGCTTTGCAATTACGCAGTTGCCTGCAGCAAGGGCAGGAGCCACTTTCCATGTGAAGAGATACAATGGAAGATTCCACGGTGAGATGGCGCCTACTACTCCTATCGGCTGTCGCAGAGTGTAATTCACTGCTATGTTATCCGTTATGTGCGACTCGCTTGAGAACTGCGTGATGGCACTTGCAAAGAATTCGAAATTCTTTACCGCTCTCGGTATGTCAACGCTTTTTGCCAGCCATAATGGTTTGCCGTTATCCATGCTCTCTGCCATGGCAAACTTGTCAAGACGTTCTCTTATCATAGCAGCAACTTTCATCATCATCGCAGATCTTTCTTCAACAGATGCCGCTGACCATGCCGGAAATGCCTTTTCAGCTGACCGGACAGCCAACTCCACATCTTCTTCCCCTGAATCCGGGATCATTGTGAAAACCTTGCCGGTAGAAGGATCAAAGTTATTGAAGTAGTCATTGCTGTAAGGCGTTGTAAGAATTCCGTCTATGTAGTTCTTTATCTTATCCAATTTATTTTCCGCCCGTTTCAATTTCTTTCAGAAGAGTCCTGAATGCAAAAAACTTTCCGCCGAACTTCAGCTCATGCTCCTGCTGAAGTGAAGGAGCAAATTCAATTCTGTACTTTGAATAATCCTCCATTGATTTACAGAAATATTGTATCGAGTAAGTTATTCCTTCCTCAGCAGAAGGCTCTTCAATCCGGTAGATCTTATTTCCCGTAAAAAGTCCGGTAGCAAGAACATCGGGTATGTGTTTTGAGATCATCCATTCAAGCCATTCTTTATGAACGGACTCGTCAATGTTTACAGTAACGTTGTAAAGAATCATTATGAATTTTTGTGATGTTGAACACTCAGAGACAGCCGGTCCTTCCGCCGTCAACGGGAAGATTTATTCCGTTAATGTAAGAAGCCATAGGCGATGCAAGAAAAGTAATCGCATTGGCAAGTTCCTCCGGCTCGGCAAATCTGCCGGCAGGTATTTCTTTCAGCCATTCGGCTTCAACTTCTTCGACTGCCTTTCCGGATGTTTCCGATTTTGTCTTGAATAACGAGAAAAGTCTCTCCGTCTTTGTTGCGCCAGGAAGTATATTGTTAACAGTGATGCCGAATTGCCCAAGCTCATTGGCAAGAGTTTTTGACCAGCTTGCCACAGCACCTCGAATAGTGTTTGAAACTCCGAGACCTTTAAGCGGCTGCTTAACGGAAGTTGAAATAATGTTTATGATTCGGCCGTAGCCGCTCTTTTTCATTCCTTCAACTATGGACTGAACTAAAACCTGATTACAGATCAGATGATTTGTAAATGCACTTATGAATTGACTTGTGTCTGCGTTTATCGCTTCGCCTGCCATCGGCCCGCCTGTATTATTCACAAGTATATTTATGATCTTGCCATCAGTCATGAACTCGCTCAACTTACCTCTTAACTGATCCGGATGAGAAAAATCTGCAACAATATAAGAGTGCTTCCTTCCGTTAGATGAATCAAGTTCACTCAGCACTGACTGAAGCTTCATCTCATCTCTTGCTATCAAAGTTACTTCGGCTCCTGATTCAGCAAATTTAATTGCAGTTGCTTTGCCTATTCCCTGTGAGCTTCCGCAAACAATTGCTTTCTTCCCTGTCAGATCAAATGTCATCATTTTATACGAATTTTCATTTTAGTTCATAACTGAATGCAAGCCGGCTCTTCAGGTCATCCGGAAGATCCGGAAGATCTGAACGGGGTATGAGAAAAGTCGGTATCTCCAGCAAGTCACCGAATACTTTATGCTTCTCTGCAGTTTGCATAAGATAATGATGCCCCGAAGAACCACCTGTTCCAACTTTCGAGCCAATCATTCTCTGAACCATCAATGCATGCTTGTATCTCCATGCCGTGAAGTTCTCGTCAATATCAATCAGATAAGTAAGAAACCTGTACGGCAGATGAAGAATGGGTTCGTCTCTGTAAAGATTTATGAACAGCGCGGCGAGAGAAGACCGATACGAAAACCTTCTGCTTCCTGCGGCCACAAGTTCATTGTGAATCTTTTCATCAAGAAGTGCTTCAAATTTCTTCTTTGTATTTTCAAACTCATCCAATTGCTTACCGCGCTTCTCTTCTGTCAAACTCGGATTGTTAATGATAATCTCTCTTTCATTTTCTATCATCTTACCCACTGCATTTGCATACTCAAGAAGGAAATCATATCCGCCGATATCAAGAAACGGAATTCTCGAAAGCCACTTATCAACTGCCTGGTGAAGACTAAGATTATTCTGACTTTCAATAAGCAGCTTCTGATGCTCATCTGATACAAGTGAGTAATAGTTTCTGTTATCTAGTTTAACACGGTCATCAATGCTGAGCCCAAGCATATTCTCAACAATCCTGAACTGGAAACTCTGAAATCCGGATGCCGGAATCAGGTAATCCCTGAAGTCAAGAAAATCAAGCGGAGTCATTGTCTCAATTATACTAAGCTGTTCTATCAGAACTTTTTGTATTGTGGTGATCCTTCTTAAACGGGCTACTGCCGTGCCGAGGTCTTTCTCATCTGTCTTTTCTTTTGAAAAGAGAGCCAGCACAGAAGAGAGCTCATGGATAATCTGTTTGAACCAAAGTTCATACGCCTGATGAACAATAATGAAAAGCATCTCATCATGTGCATGCTTACCGTATTCATCACTCTTCGGAAGCTGACTTGAAAGCAGTTTGTCGAGTTGTAAATAATCAGCGTAATATACGGGAGGAAAAGGTTTCTGCATTATAGGTGTGTAAATTTTTGCATCAAAATAAAGCTAATGAACGATTATTAAAAGTTAGATTTATGTATTTTTGCTTTGAAGATACGCTTAAAATCATTCGAGGGCATTCCAAAAAATCAATAAAGACATTTCATTAAGAAAGCATCTATAATAATAGTCAACTACAACGGTTTGAGATTTCTGAAAGACTGCCTTGATTCAATAATGGCTCAGTCTTATCAGAATTTCGAAATCATTTTCGTTGATAACAACTCTGCAGATGAGAGCTTCAGATATGTGTCAGAGAATTATGCTATTGAGAAGATAAGGATCGTGAGGTCTGAGATGAATCTGGGTTTCGCCGGAGGCAACAATCTCGGATACAAACATTGCACAGGCGAGTATGTTGTTCTTCTTAATAACGATACAATAACAGATAGAGATTGGCTGAAGTATCTCATTGACTGCCTTGAGTCAGAGCCAAACACCGGTATGGCACAATCACTTGTTCTTACCGAAGGCATACCGGCAAAGTATTACGAAAAGAACGGTACGGTAAATCTGCTTGGTCATAACATCATGGAATTCTTTGAGATAGGAAGTAATGGCATCGGCGAGATTTTTCTTGCAAGCGGTTGCTCGCTTATCATCAGAAGGAAACTTGTTGAAGAGATCGGCGGACTCTTTCCCGATGAATATTTTGCTTATGCAGAGGATACTTACTTGTGCTTCAAGGTGAAATTTCGCGGATTAAAAATATTGCATACGTCTAAGTCAGTCGTTCATCACATAGGCGGCGGAACTTCGGAAGGCAAAAAACCTTCGTCAATGTACTATTATCAGGAGAGAAACAGACTGCTGAATTTTCTTCTCTTCTTTTCCGGAGGATTTGTGATAAGATATGTTCCGTATCTTCTTGTGAATTTCGTTATGAAGCTGATCACATCCGTTTTCTCAAGCAAGTACTCGGCGGGACAACTTGTAAAAGCATACGCATGGATTCCGGCTAACATCGGCTGGATAATTAATAAAAGAAGTGAGCTTAACTCAATCAAGACAGCAGATGAGAAGTATGTGCTTGGATATCTCACATCCCGCTTGTTCAACGGCAACAATATTCCTGAAAAAATATTCAACTTCACTTCATTGCTCTACTGTAAGATCACATTCATAAGAATTATTGAGAACAGATGATCTCTGTTATCATCATAAATTTCAAACAGAAAGACCTGCTACAGGAGTGTATCAGGTCTGTTTATGATACGATTGTTCAGACTCCGTTCGAAGTCATAGTAGTAAACAACTCTCCGGAAGAAGATCTGATTTATCTTACGGGTGAATTTGAACATCTTAGAATAATCGAAAATGACAACAAGGGATTCTCACACGCGAACAATAAAGGGGCAGCGATTGCAATCGGTGATTACCTGTTCTTCCTGAATCCTGATACGATCGTGAGAAAGGATTTCACAGCAGGTTTTCTAAATGAATTCGGAAAGCGGGAATTTGGCGCAGTCGGATTAAAGCTTTTCAATGCTGACGATACATTTCAGCTTTCGTTCGGCAAAGAAGTTGATTTCTTCGGCGAGATGAAGAATAAGAAAGGCGAGGACAGATTCAGGGCAAGAGATATTTCCTTCATGAATGCGGTTGAGAAACTGTTTTCCGCAACAACCGAAGTTGACTGGGTAAGCGGTGCAGCGATGATTGTGAGGAAAAAAGTCTTTGATGAAGTTGGAGGTTTTGACGAGAGGTTCTTTCTGTATTATGAAGATGCAGAACTTTGCAAGAGGTTGAAAGATACGGGTTACAAAAACTATTTCTATCCGGAATCTGACATACTCCACTACAAAGGAGAAAATACAAAGGAAGATTTTTCCACTTCCACATATCTTCATGCGAAAAGATCACAGATACATTATTATGAGAAGCATTGCGGCTCAATTCAGAATCTCATGCTTAAGAGCTATCTGAGATTGAAATTTCGATTGACGTATCTTAAGACAAAGGAGAAGATTTATGCGGATATTTTGAAACTGATTAACGGGAAAAGAGATTGAAAAATAATGATCGCTTAAAAATAAAGAACATACTTGTCTTCAAACTCTGTTGCCTTGGCGACATTGTAATGATGACTCCTTCAATAAATGCACTCAAAAGGAATTTCCCGGATGCGAGAATAACCATCATTGTAAATTCATGGGTTAGGGGCATCACCGAATATCTCAACAATATAGATTCAGTCATCATCAGTGATGCTCTTTATGAGAAGAGCCTTGCAGGCAAACTTGCCGGCGCTGCGAGTCTGATAAGTGAACTGAGAAAGGGAAAGTTTGATCTGGTTCTTCTCGGCCACCGCAACAACATATTCGGACTCATTACAAAACTTGCAGGAATAAAATACAGATTAGGATTCTGCGGGACAAAGTTTCTTACAAACTGTGAGAACTTCCGCGATGACATTCATGAACCGAAAAGATATCTCCGCATCTTAAAATCAATTGGGATAGAAGATTACGAAAACATTCCGAAACTAAAGAAAATTGAGAAGCGTGAAAACATCCTGACAGAATCGGGCATAGACCACCGGAAGAAAGTGGTAGCAATATTCCCGTTTGGCGGAGTCAACCCGGGAACTGAAATGAATATAAAAAGGTGGGAGCTTCAGAAATTCATTGAGCTGACAAGCAGAATCTCAATAGCATATCCGGAAATTGAGATATTATTCCTGGAAGGTACAGAGAGTTCTGAAAAAATTACGGACAGGAAATTCAGTGACAATGTGAAGATCCGCAAGATAGATACCGGTCTGATTTCAGCCTGTGATATGATGATAGGTATCGACACCGGAGCAGTGCACATTGCGGCAGCTTTTGGAATTCCAACACTCACAATTTTCGGACCATCCGATCCTGATCTGATTGCACCTCTGAATCCGTCTGGACAAAATATTCACGAAGTAATAAGCAAGAATGTTGAGTGTAGTCCCTGTTACAACACAGCCACTGCAATTGACAAGGGCAACAAAAAATACTGGCAGGGAAACAAATTCATCTGTTACAAAGGGACTAATGAATGTATGAAGCTCATAAGTGTTGATGAAGTGTTTGACAGAGTTTCACGGAAAATCGCAGGAACAGGCAAATGAGAACTTTTATTTCAATTCATCCGGATGAAGAGGTGATCGGTAAGATCAGTTTGATACAAAGATCATTTAAGGACGAAGTCAGATCATCAGGTGAGCATAAATTCAGAGCTTTGAGATGGGAAAGCGCGGAAAAGTTTCACATGACTTTATTTTTCATTGGTGA
>CALEVL010000295.1 GCA_937924675.1 uncultured Ignavibacteria bacterium
TTTTATAAGTTGCTTAAAAACCTGCTTAAGCAAAGCAATGTTTGTTTGGTTATTGGACGTCAGGGGCAAGCAGTTGGAAATGCACAGTGGAACTTGGTTTCAATTTCTAGTATTATTCTTGATACAAATCTGTTTTATAGAGGGGGCAACATGGCGTACCCTCTATACCTCTACCCAGAAACCGATGAGATGCAATCAACCGCACAAACTGCTGAGCGAACTCCAAACCTGAACATGGAAATTGTAAATCAGATAGCTGAAAAACTCGATTTGACTTTTGTCACAGAGAAAGTCTCTTCAAGTCTCCACGAAGGGGAAACTCTAAGCGAATATGTCCGGGAGGAAAATTTGAAGCCGGGCTACATCACAGCAAATCCGAAGAATTACAGACTCATCAAGGAAATGAGAGATATTTTAAAAAATAATCCGACAAATGCAGAAAGAATTCTATGGGAACATTTAAGAAATAAAAAGACCGGTTTCAAGATCAGAAGACAGCATATAATTGACAATTTTGTAACTGACTTTGTTTGTCTGAGCAAAAAAGTGGTGATAGAAATTGATGGTAAAGTTCATCTTCAACAAAAAGAATATGATGAACTGAGAACGGAAAGACTAAGCAACTTGAACTATGATGTAATAAGATTCACAAATGAAGAAGTACTCTCCAATCCGGAATTGGTAGCAGAAAAAATCAAGAGAACATTGGAATCCAAATCAGACATTCCATCTGACGGCACAAGCTCCCTTCCTTCAGAGGGGCAAACACAAATCTCCCCTCCTTTGGAGGGGCCGGGGGAGGTCACAACCGAGGAGCCAATGAAGTTTTTAGCACCTATAGACATTCTGGATTACATATATGCAGTCTTACATTCTCCAAATTATCGCAAGAAGTACAAAGAATTTTTGAAAATTGACTTTCCGAGAGTGCCGTATCCGAAAGACAAAGACATATTCTGGCAATTGGTAAGACTTGGCAGTGAGATCAGACAAATACATTTGCTTGAGAGTCCAAAAGTGAATAACTTAATAACACAATATCCAATAGATGGAGACAATATTGTTTCAAAGATTAAGTTTGAAGAAGACTATGAGTTCATCAATGATGAAATGATTACTATGATGGATCCGGTTTTTAAAATGGGGAGAGTTTACATTAATGAAACTCAATTTTTTCAAATGGTGCCAACTGTTGCCTGGGAGTTTTACATCGGCGGGTATCAGCCTGCGCAAAAATGGCTCAAAGACCGTAAAGGAAGAAAACTTGAATTTGAAGATATACTCCATTATCAGAAAATCATAGTTGCATTAACAGAAACATGCAGAATAATGAATGAGATAGAGAAGATTGAAATTGAATGATACTACATAGATGCATCAGAGTTTTCGAAACTCAATATGGAGATTCGTGACTGATTGAATGATCAACCTGTTCTTTTACTCACGAAGTTGCAATGTGGATTCTTCTTTGTCAGTCACTTATACAAATGGCTAATGTAAACACATTTCACAGCTTCGAAAAACGTTTTCACAAAAATTAAAAGAAAACAATATGAAACCGGTTACAATGTTTTTAAGCTTT
>CALEVL010000296.1 GCA_937924675.1 uncultured Ignavibacteria bacterium
AACAACGCTATCTGCGATACAACCGGAGATCAGGCAACACCAAAAATTGCTGCTACGTCTGACGGAGGATGCTATATAGTTTGGTTTGACAACAGAGGCGGAAGTTATGCAGTCTATCTTCAAAAGATCGATGCCGCAGGTAATCACCTATTTGGTAAGAACGGACTGCTGATCAGCAACAATCCTCAAAATACATCACTGCAGGATTTCAATATCTCTGTTGATGCATCTGACAATGCGGCAATTGTTTTCACTGACAGAAGAAACGGCACGATTCTAAATCCTTTTGCATACCTGATAAGTCCCGCCGGCTCTTTTCTCTGGGGACCGAACGGAGTGTCACTCACAGATTCAATTGGTGTTTCTCAGAACATACCTGTAGTATCTGCAACATCCGACGGCAACTATGTCTTCGCCTGGACTTACAGCAACGGTGTTCAGAAGATCGCTATGCAGAAACTCAACTCAGCCGGAGTTCCGCAGTGGGGCTCGGCACCTCTTAAGATACAAAGCGGCACTACACTTATTTACAATTATCCGAAGCTGGTAAAGTCAGACAACGGAAGCACAATAATGATATGGGATGCCTATACAGGAAATCTTGTAACATCATCCAACATTAAAATCTTCATTCAGAAATTCAGCGCAAGCGGCACCGGTCAATGGTCCAGTCCGCAAGACACTGTTCAGAACATCGGCAGAGTCAGCGGCATTTCTTATCAGCCGTATCTTGTAACTGACGGACAGGATGGATGCGTAATAAGCTGGCAGGAAGACAGAGATGCAAACAATATTGCCAGTTCATGGGTTCAGCGATACAATTCTTCCGGAGTGATACAGTTCCCCAAGAATGGCTCTGAGGGTTCACTGAATTCCGCTAATCAACATTTTCAGCCGACGGCGACCTATCTCCAAAGCACAGGTGAGACTGTAATGTTCTGGACGGAAACAAACGGAGGACAGACTGTGATCGGAGGACTTTACGGACAGAAGTTTGATGCAACAGGAAACAGACAATGGGGAAGCAATGGAAAAGAATTCAAAGGGCTCGACAATAATCAATTGAGCTTCATAACAACATTTTCCAAAGACTCAAATGTTGTTGTTACTTATACCGAGTCGATCTTCGGAAGTGCAAATGCAAATGTCAAAGCTTTGAGAACCGGCCCGTCATCAGAGTTTCACTGGCCGGGAAATATTGTAACTGCAAGTTCATATCTGAGCAGCAAGATAAGGAAGCAGGCGGTAATGAATCAGGGTTCGGGTAATTCCGTGATGACATGGAGCGACAACCGTTCCGGCTCGGGAGATATATATGCACAGAACATCAAGTTTAATGGTGAACCCGGTGTTTGCACGATCAGTCTGAAGTTTGGAATTGAAGGCTTCTGGAGCACGCCTGCGCAAGTGAGTGATACAGTAACTTGCTATCTTAAGAGTTCTTCATCGCCATACAATGCCGTTGATATTGGAAAGACGGTTCTCAATTCAAATGGAGAAGGCAATGTATCATTTACCAATGCGGCTTCAGGAACATATTATCTTGTAGTAACTCACAGAAATACTATCGAGACATGGAGTGGCGCAGCCCTTGTGATTGTGAAAGGCAGCAACACTTATGATTTCACAACGGCTGCATCTCAGGCTTATGGAAGCAACATGGTTCTTAAAGGCGGGAGATATTGCGCATTCAGCGGTGATGTAAATCAGGACGGAATCGTTGACGGAGCTGATGGCGGACTTGCTGATAATGATGCTTTCAATTTTGTAACGGGATATGTATCAACAGATGTAAATGGTGACAACTCTGTTGATGCCTCTGATCTTTCTATCATTGACAACAATGCATACAATATTGTTTCTGTTGTAAGGCCGTAATTCCTTTTATTCATATCTTTTGCAAACCGGAGTCCATATTAAATTTGTGGCTCCGGTTTTCAAATTTTAATATAGATTTGTCAAATTAATCCATTTACAGTACAAGAGACATTTTCAGTAGTTTGATAGATTAATCAGTATTATAGTATTAGCTGCAAAAATTATTATTGCCACGAATGCACGAATTCAGTGTATGAAGAGGAAGAATTTCATTGGTGTTAATGTTTTTGCTATTGGTCTGTCACACTCAAATGACTTATCTGTTTAGATCGGCACTGATTCACAAGATTTGCATGACAGGCAGCAATAAGATCTTACAGGTGCAATTATTGAATAATGTTTTGAGAAATATTCAGAACTCGCTTTTCCACATTAACTTTGAGTCATTCATTGTTATATTGCTCTAGAATTCATTTCAGTACACAACAAACATGGATCATCTTTTTATAAAGAATATGGTTTGCGACAGGTGTGTAAGAACTGTTGCATCAGTGTTGAACATTTTGAATATATCATATCTGGAAGTTATGCTTGGTGAAGCAAAGATAGAAAAGCATCTCACTGCAAGCCAGAAAGCAGCACTAAAAGACGCACTTCAAAAGGAAGGGTTTGAGCTCATAGATGAACCCAGATCTAAGCTTATAGAGAAGGTGAAACAAGTCATTCGGTCTGTCATACAGAAAGATGAAATTGACGACAAGCTAGTATTGTCAAAAATAATAACGGACAATCTCCATCATGATTATTCTTATATCAGCAATCTGTTTTCGTCCGTGGAAGGGCAGACTATCGAGAGATATTACATTGCACAAAAGATAGAGAAAGCAAAAGAGCTTCTCGTATATAACGAACTCACACTTTCCGAAATAGCATGGAAGCTGGGCTACAGCAGTGTCCAGCATTTGTCCAGTCAATTCAAGAAGATCTCTGGACTTACACCATCGCACTTCAAATCAATCGGTTCTTCCAGGCGATTGCCTATTGACAAGATCTGATACAAAAATTCTGTAAACATCTCCCAAAGTAATGTAACACAAGGCCGGATCATCATGATTATTTTTGTATAGTTCTTAATTAAACCAAAACATAATCATGAAAACACAAGAAGAAAGAGACGTTAAAGTCCAACCGGAAGCATGTAATTGCGGCAACAAAACCTGCAAATGTGAAAACTGCAATTGCGGCGATGAATGCACAGGAACAAATTGCAGCTGCGGTTGCACATGCTGCCGCTAATCTTATTGGGGACAGTTTTGAACTGTCCCCATCATTTTTCAATATTCTTCAGACAAAATCACTAACAACCAACAATCTCATTTTACCAAAATGAATAATTTGCATCATCACGGTTCAAGCGAGATAGTCTCATCTGTAAATATTGAATCGAACAGTTCTTCAAGGGCAACGGTCACAAAATCAGCAGGCATTATGAAGCTTGCCTTCAGCGCAACTCTTCATTGCCCTTATAGGTTGCGGACATGGTTATTTCTGCTCACATCGGCCTCAACAACTTTGCTTCAATTTTACTTTCGGTGATCCTTGGTTTCATAGCAGGACTTGCTTTAGGTGTCTTGCCTTTGAGAAAATTTGGATTCACATTTAGGAAAGCACTTAAGACTGTCATTATATGTGAAGGTCTGAACATTGCTGTAATGGAAGCCTTTGAAGTAATGACTCAGGTAGCAATTCCGGGTGTCATGGCTGCGCATCTAACCGAGCCGCTTTTCTGGATTGGAATGACTGCATCTCTTGTTGCCGGATTTATTGCAGCTTTTCCTGTCAACTACATCTTTATTAAGCGCGGTGTCAGACATCAACATTGATTATAGTGAAATAAATATTACTGATTAGTAAATTATAATTTCTAATCTTCATTGCTATTTTTACTGAAGACATCTTTTGATTCAACCCTAATGCGAAGATATGGTTATCAGCTATACATTTATAGATATGGCAAAATACTTTGACGAGTCAGTCGAACTGCCGCATTTTGAAAAACTGTCTTACCGCGTCAATAAAAAGATATTTGCAACACTGGACACATTAAACAATATTGCTGTATTAAGGCTAACACCTGTAGATCAGGGGGAATTCTGTGAGCGAGACGAAATGTCAACCTATCCTGCAAGAGGTCAATGGGGCAAGGTGGGTTATACTTGCTTTGAACTTAACAAGCTAAAGAGAGAACTTGCACTGTCTGCAGTTACAAGGTCATACTGCAATGTTGCTTTATAAGAAACTTTCTGATAAATACAAGTTATGATAAAAATTAAATAGTCTCTTGAATTGAAGATAAAGAATGCATACAACGAATGGGCTTCTACCTATGATTCTATGTCTAACAAGACAAGAGATATTGAAGCAAATGCTCTTGTTAAGACGCTTCATGAAGTTGAATTCAGAAATGTTTTAGAAATAGGATGCGGTACAGGCAAGAACACGGAATGGCTTGCCCGAAAGGCAGAGAAGGTGACGGCAGTTGATTTCTCAGAGGAAATGCTGAAAAATGCTGCAAGCAAAACGCGCAAAGAAAATGTAGTTTTTATTGAAGCGGATGTTACAGGCGACTGGATGTTTTCAGAAAATGACATTGATCTTGTAACATGCAGTCTGATTCTTGAACACATAAACGACATAAATCACATATTCGAACAGGCATCATCAGTATTAAAAAGCGGAGGTCACTTTTACATTGGCGAGCTTCATCCGTACAGGCAATATATGGGAGTTAAGGCAAGGTTTGAAAATGGTGATGTCACACATGAGATCGAAAGCTTCATTCACAACATTTCGGATTTCTTCAAAGCCGGCTCTATAAGCGGACTTAGTTGTGTAGAATTATCCGAGTGGTTTGATGAGGAGAATGTGAAAACATTACCCAGGCTGATTTCTTTGCTCTACCGAAAACACTGAACAGACTCGGAAATGGAATTAAAAGTGAAATGGAGTAAGACTTCGCTATATGATTCCATGGAGTTTTTATATACACATACGGAAATACCTAATGTGAAATGTATTGAACTCAGATGGCGAGAACACTTTTTTGTTTAAGCCTCCCTCCGGTTCGCATATTAAATGTTTTACGGAAGGATTTTCGAATCAATTTTGACGGCACCCATATAAATTTTTTCTTCTTCATTTCTTTTGTTGAATTAATTGCTAAGTTGCAGTAACCACAAATTAAGAATGGAGTTATAATCTGAAAAGATTGATCCTTTGTTCTTTGATTTCCATTTTTCTTACCCCAATCTTTGACACAGCCATTGCGCAAATACAGAAATTTGCCGTCATTGGAGACTTCGGAACAAACGACAAATGCAATACTAATGAATCGGAAGTTGCAGACCTTGTAAATGGCTGGAACCCTGCATTCATAATCACAGTAGGTGATAATATTTATTACGGCAGAAATAACATTTCACAAAACAGCTGCACTCCAGAGCATGTTAATGATTACGATTCGACCATAAATAAGTATTACAGAAATTACTACACAAAGAATGTAAGCACCAACCGGTTCTATCCTTGCATCGGTGATCATGAAATCGCCGGTGAAATTGATCTTGATCCTCGTCCCGGATTTTATCTTGCATATTACAAAGAATACTTTACTCTCCCCAACAACGAACGTTACTATACATTCCTCAAAGGCAACATAAGATTCATTTGTATTAATACTGATTGTGGCGGAAGAAGCACATGGACAGGAGGGATTTATACAGATACAACTGTTTGGGAGCCGGATGGTATTGATTCATCTTCTGTTCAGGGACAATGGGTGAAATCAATTCTCGATACTTCAGCAGCGAAATGGCATGTTATTTATCAGCATAAGCCGGTATATTTTTCATATCTTGATTCTTGTCTGAATATATACAAGAGGGTTAGATGGCCGTTCAAGAGATGGGGAGCAGATATCGTGCTGAATGGAGATTTTCATTGGTATGAAAGAGTGAGGAAAGGAAATATGACCTACATTACAAACGGATTAGGCGGTGGAAAATTTGATCCGTTGATTGACGATACCTTAACAAATTTCGTAAGAATACCAGAAAGCAAGATACTGTATAACGATGAATATGGTGCACAGCTGGTTGAAGAATATAGTGACAGTCTGGTGTTCAAGTTTGTAAATATAAATAATCAGATAACAGACAGATATGTGCTTCTTCAGCCAAGAACTGTGAGAATTAGAACAATTATGGAGGGGGCATATAGTACATCATCAGATAAAATGATCCCTGATACTATCAGAGTATTTCTTCGCAGTACTAATTCACCATTTCTGATATATGATTCTGCAAAGGCAGTTACAGATTCACTGGGCAATGGACTTTTCAATTTCTCCAATGCAAAATATGATTCATCATACTACATCTCAATTTCTCACAGAAACTCAATAGAGACATGGAGCAAGTATCCGGTGATCTTTGATGATGACTTAAGGTACGATTTTACTGAAGATTCTGCAAAAGCATTTGGCAACAATATGGTCAAGAAAGATAGTGTATGGTGCATATTCAGTGGAGATGTATTGAGGGATGGTATTGTTGATGCAACAGATCTGAGCATGGCAAATAACGATGCGTCAAACTATATGACAGGATATTTGCGAACTGACATGAATGGCGACAGAATCATAGATGCGTCAGACGTGATGATCGTTGGCAATAATGTTTTTAAATACGTTTTATCTTTGAGTCCGTCTTCTTTTCCCGGAGATATTATGATAGATCCATAAGAACGTTATGGTGAGCTGATGCTAATCATTCAACTTTTTCTGCTGCAATTGTAAAACATTTTGTCTCTGAATAACAGCTCTTCAGTCAAATGCGTTAAAGCATGCATGATGGTTAAACGCGAAGTGCGTGGAGAGAGGGAAGAGTTCGCGGAGGGTTTTTCCGTCAAAATGAAACTCCCCGCCGCAAGCAGCGGAGTATCTTTTTAAAACAAAGAATCATTTTCGCCGGAAGCAGCGAGGAATTGAACCCTAAGAGATTAAACCAAACCAGCAACTAAAAACCTACGGACTTCTCAATAACTTTGCGATCACTATAGTTAGCTCTTCAATTCAACTCATAGAATTAAAAAAATTTCTTAACCGCAATTACTCGCAGACTTCTACGGTTAAATCAACCATGAACGAGCGGATAATGTTTGTCTTAACAATGGTTACATCTTGTGCGAATCAATGCGTATTTCTCAATAAGAATTAATATTGTCTTGAAGAACGAAATACTTCAGAGTAATTTTGCTCTTAGTATGTAAACATTCCCTATCAATCATGAGAGAATACGAAATAACTCTGAATCCTAACAAACTTGTAAAATTCCTGAAGAAGCCGGCAAGCGAGTTTACAAGGCATGACATAATAAGATTCATAGATGAAAACGGAATTGAGATGGTGAACTTTAGATTTGTTGGCGAGGACGGAAAGCTTAAGACACTGAACTTTGTTGTAACAAGCCGTGACTATCTGGAATCTATACTTGCAACCGGCGAGCGTGTTGACGGATCAAGCCTTTTCTCATATGTTGAAGCAGCATCAAGTGATCTGTATGTGATCCCCCGATTCAGCTCCGCATTTGTAAATCCATTCTCGGAAGTTCCTTCACTTGACATACTTTGTTCATTCTATACGGGAGAAGGCAAGCCATTGGAAAGCGCACCGGAGTATATTCTTAAGAAAGCGCATACAGAATTCAAGAAGGCGACCGGACTTACATTCAAAGCAATGGGAGAGCTGGAGTTTTATGTGTTTGGCAAGAAGGATGAGATGTATCCGTCACAGGATCAAATGGGTTACACAAGCTCGCAACCTTTTGCAAAATGGGAGGATCTGAGAAAAGAAGCAATGAATCTCATAGCGCAGACCGGCGGCAAAATAAAGTACGGACATTCTGAAGTCGGAAATTTTACTTCGGGCGATGAATACTTTGAGCAACATGAGATTGAGTTCCAGCCGGTTGAAGCTGAGGAAGCTGCAGATCAGATTGTGATTGCAAAATGGATACTTCGTATGCTGGGACACAAGTACGGAGTTAATGTGAGTTTCGCTCCGAAGATTACTGTAGGCAAGGCCGGAAGCGGTCTGCACATTCACATGCAGGCGGAGAAAAGCGGAGTGAATATTATGGTTGATGATTTAGGAATTAGTGATATTGCAAGAAAGATGATTGTAGGACTTCTTGAAAAGGCAAAGCCGTTGACTGCATTCGGCAACACTACTCCGCTCTCATATCTGCGACTTGTTCCTCATCAGGAAGCTCCAACTAATATCTGCTGGGGAGATACAAACCGCTCCGCATTAATCAGAGTACCGCTTGGCTGGATAGCAAAAACCAATATGGTAAGAGATGCAAATCCGTACGAGAGATATGATGTTCCATACATTCCCGGAAAACAAACTATAGAACTTAGAACTCCTGATGGCTCAGCGGACATCTACCATTTGCTTGCGGGTATTATCATGGCAGCACAGCATGGATTGAAAATGCCAGATGCACTTCAGCGTGCAGATGAGCTTTTTGTTGATGTGAATATTTTCAAGGAGGAGAACAAGCAAAGGGCGCGAACTCTCGAGCAACTTCCGACTTCTTGTATTGAATCAGCCGAAGCACTGAATGAAGACAGAACCTTCTTCGAGCGAAACAACATTTTCCCAAAAGGAACGATTGACAGATTCATCAGTCAACTAATAGCCTGTGATGACAAAGATCTTAGTGAAAGGCTTTACGGAAAAGATGATGAGATCAGGAAGCTTGTTAATAAGTTCTTGCATCACATGTAGTACAAGATCATTGTGCGATGACAAACATAATAGAAACCGATAGGCTAATCCTCAGGCCGCTTAACATCAATGACTCAGCATTCACACTTAGTCTTCTCAATAGTTCGGGCTGGTTAGAATTCATTGGTGACCGAGGCGTCAGGGATATTAAAGCTGCTGAGACATATCTTGCTGATAAAGTATTCACGCTATATGAAAAGTACGGATACGGTCCTTACGGAGTAAGAACGAAAGAAGATGAAACGCTGACCGGCTTCTGCGGACTTTTCAAACGTGACTTTCTTGAAGATGTCGATATTGGATTTGCATTTCTTCCGGAGTGCACTGGCAGAGGTTATGCGATCGAGTCAGCTATTGCCGTTATGGAGGATGCAAGAACGGAACTGGGTTTGAAAAAGGTTGCTGCAATAACTCTTGAGAAAAATATTCGGTCAATCAATGTTCTGAAGAAACTCGGAATGCAGTTTGAACGGAATATCATCTATCCTGAAAGCAAAGAAGAATTAATGTTGTATTCAATCAATTTCGAGTAATGACAACCGTCAGTATCTTTAATTGAATGACCTTCAACTCATACCTGACAATATAAGTCCTTAAAGGTGAAAAATGATTTTTGAACAGACATTCCTTGCTGAGAACACTATCAATTAATCAGAATTCAAGATCTAAGTTGCAATGATACTCTAACCTCACTAAATTGAATTCAAATTAACAAACCTCGGAGGATAACATGAGACATCCCGTAATAGAATCATTACAGCAGTTAAGAGAACGTCATAAGAAGCCGGTCAATCCGAATGTTCAAGTGCAAAACAGTATGTCAAAGCTCGACAGATTTGCATTGAGTATAACTGACAAGGTCGGTAGCATGGGATTCTTTCTCATTATTCTAACATGGACGGTTTGCTGGCTGGGATGGAATACTCTGGCACCGAAGGAAATGACCTTTGACCCGTTTCCGGCGTTTGTGCTATGGCTGTTCATATCAAATATGATACAGATATTTTTAATGCCGCTGATAATGATTGGGCAGAACCTACAGTCACAGCATGCGGAAATCCGCGCCGAGTCTGATTTCCAGATAAACACAAAGGCTGAGCAGGAAGTTGAGACGATACTTATGCATCTGGAAAATCAGAATCAATTGATTCTGCAGATCCTTGACAAGCTTGAGAAGGCTGAAGAACAGATAAAGAGCAAGCAACAACCTTAGACGCGGTCTCTTTTGCAGCTCTCATCAGAAGTTGCCGATAATCGCAAAGACCAGCAGTATTAAGATCAGCAGAAATAGAAATTCGAAGAACATTCTTTTGTGGCTCTTCTCTTTTTCCGAATCAGTGATTAGAGTGTTCATTTTTCACTCCTTTGCTTTTTTAAAATCTGACTGACATTCTCATGATTTGTTGTGAAGTGAAATATCAGTCCTTAATCTTTTTGTTCAAAAATTCCGTAAAGCCCACTCAGATTAAAGTCAAAAATAAATTCATATAGCTCTATGTTGCCCACGGATGAATCCGTGGGCTGAGTGTGTGTATGCCCACGGTTAAAACCGTGGGCTGGGTGCGCATATGCCCCACGGTTAAAACCGTGGGCTGAGTCTGTATATGCCCCACGGTTAAAACCGTGGGCTGGGT
>CALEVL010000297.1 GCA_937924675.1 uncultured Ignavibacteria bacterium
GAGATATTGGCAATACCTCAGAATTATATGCAAGGACTTATTTTGACAAGTACGGATTCGACTCGCTGACTGTGAATGCCTACATGGGCAAAGATTCACTTGAGCCGTTTTTTCAGAGATCCGGTAAACTTATTTATATTCTTGCCCTGACCTCGAATGAGAGTTCGGCGGATTTTCAGCATGAAGAATGCGGTGGTGAGAAACTTTACCAAAGGATAGTCAGAAAATCTTTGGGTTGGAAAGAAATTAACAAGACCGGCTTTGTTTTTGGCGCAAACTATGTAAATGAGCTGAATGAGTTCACGAATTCTAATCCGGATGTACCGTTGCTTATACCGGGCATCGGTGCACAAGGTAATGAACTTGGCGATCTGATGAAGAGCTTGCATTCTAACAGATTCCTAATTAATTCAAGCAGGTCCATAATTTACTCAGCAGGAAAGGACTGCAATGAAGCTCAATTCTTTGAATCAGTTTCCGGGGCGGCAGAAAAACTCAGCAGGGAAGTCAGAGAGCTGAAAACTTCCTGAAATTTTCATTGGTCGGCAGCAGATTTACATTAGTCAATAGAAAATTTTTTACACATTCCGTTGAAACTAAAAGCAGTTTCCCGCCGTTTCATTATTCGAATTTTCATATCATCAAATTATGCTCAGAAGCGTTTTCCTTCTAATAACAATACTAATTTTTTCAGCCGAAGCATATGCTCAGATTCCGGCTGATTCAACAAAATCTGTGATCTCGGGAACTGTCCGGTCAGATCAGGATGAGCGTTTAGACAAGATTTATGTCAGGATCGCAGGAAACTCCT
Organism: uncultured Ignavibacteria bacterium; assembly: GCA_937924675.1. GTDB lineage: Bacteria > Bacteroidota > Ignavibacteria > Tepidaquicellales > Tepidaquicellaceae > JADJAH01. Next base: position 812 of record CALEVL010000297.1, read on the forward strand.
CCAATTACGACACATTTTCTGATTCTGACGGAAATTTTTCATCCGTCGTTCCTGAAGGCAACTATAACATTACGGTTAGTTTGCCCGGCTATGATTCCTATGAATATAAGAACCTCTTTATCAGAAAAGGTGAGAGTAAGTTCATTGAGATTTACATGATAGAGAAGATCGTCAGCACGGATGAAATTGAAGTAGAAGGAATATTTCGTCAACGGCAGGATGACCTCAGAACAAGCCTTATCAATATCAAGCCGCAATACGTTAAGAATCTTCCCGGTGCAGTGGAAGATGTTCTCCGCACGCTTCAGTCGCTTCCGGGTGTTACTTCTCCGAATGATTTCACTTCACAACTGATAATCAGGGGCTCAGGCCCGGATCAGAATCTGATTGTTATGGATGATGTAGAAGTGTTCAATCCATACAGACTCTACGGTCTTGTCAGCATGTTCAATCCTGAAACACTAAGCGATATAACACTTATCACAGGCGGCTTTCCTGCAAAATACGGTGACAGATTATCAGCCGTACTTGATGTTCTTAACAAGGAAGGAGACAGAAGCAGGTCACTCAACTCGATTATAAATGCCAGCATTTCCAATGCAAATCTGATCTTCAACGGCAAGAATCCTTTCAATATACCCGGCTCATGGATTGTTTCTTCAAGAAGAACATATTACGATCTCATAATTGGACCATTTGCAAAGAGTGCGGGACTCATTACTGAAGATTCATCATTCCCGGCATTCAGAGATCTTCAGTTTAAATTTGCAATTGGACCGTTTGATAGGAATAAGTTTATTGTTAATGGAATATTCTCAGAAGACGGTGTTGATATTGTTCCCGGAGAGGATAATGAACAACCCGATAGCGTTGCTGTTGAAGATGTTACAAAGAATGACCTTCTCTCATTTGCATGGCATTACGCTCCGAACGACAGGTTCATTTCGAGGACAACAGCTTCATGGTATAAAAATACGGGTGACAATGATTTCAACAGCGAAATACTTGATCCGCTCATAGACGGTGAAAATTATACCCCGGAACAACGTGACAGTCTCAGAAATATTGGTGCACTTCTCGGTCTCGAGTTTGATTCCAAATATACTTTCAGAAAGTATTCTCTCAGCAACAAGTCAATCTTGATTAACAAGAATTCTGAACAGGAGTTTGGCGGGGGAGTAGATATTGTAAGAACAGATCTGGAATATAATCTGAAGATTGATGAACAGTTCAGGTCTATCATTGCGGCATTTCCAACGGCCTCTGCATTGCTTGACAGCTTTCAGCTTCAGGGAGATGATAACATACGGGCCTATGTCTATGGTCAGAGTATGTTCAAGTTAACTGATAAGATCTTCGTTCAACCATCTCTTAGATTTGATTACTTTCAGATAATCCAAACTCCATATCTCGCTCCAAGAATAAATGTCGGATATGCGTTTGATCCAATCACTACTTTGCGTGCATCGGCCGGCATTTATTACCAATCACCCGGACTCGAGAAACTTGTTGACGGCAGAACATTTTATGACCTTAGCGATGCTGCCGGGAAGGGGCTTAAAGCTGAGCGTGCATATCATTTGATTATGGGTGTTGACAGATGGATAACAAATGAATGGTTTGCTAAAGCAGAAGCATATTACAAGAGCTTTGACAATCTTCTTGAGCAGCAGAGAATGACTGCTTACAGATATGAATATGCATTGAAGGATCCCGGAATTACAGATCCGGCTTATGTCAAAAATGTGAATAATTGGATAAGGTCTTCAGAAAAACTTGCATATGACTCAGTTACAACTAATCCGGTAAATATTGGCACCGGTGATGCTTACGGTTTTGAAATTGCAATCGAAAAGAAAAATCTCTCCGCACGTTCAAAATTATCGGGCTGGATAAATTATTCATTCTCTGTTTCAAACCGAGAGAAGTATGGCGTTACGACCCCGTACAGATTTGAACAGTCTCATGTTGCGAATGTTGTTTTGAATTATCGTGTAAACAATTGGCTTGAGCTTGGAACAAGATGGACGTATGCTACAAACTTCCCATTCACTCCGCCTGTTGGCGTTACACCGCGTATTGTAGGTGATTCAATAGCAACAAATCTTCTGACCGGTGAGGCATTGTTCAATCTGGACTTCGGGGATGATCAAAATCAATTCAGCGAAAAGAGACCTGATTATCATCGTCTGGATTTTCGCGCAACTGCTTACACTCATTTCTGGTCAACCGACTGGGCTTTCTATTTGGATGTTATCAATGTCTATAACAGAAAGAATGTTCTGGGTTATGACTATTCTCTGAATTCAGATCTTACAATCAAACGCCGCACAGTTGGCATGTTTCCTATCCTGCCTACGATTGGGATAAATGCGAGATTTTAATTTAAATTAAAAATTAAAAATAGAGAAGCATGGTTTGAAATTCTCAACCATCTCTCGATTCTTACCATTTGCATTGCCTTCTAACAATTCTCCGGAAAAGTATAACAGCTCCAATTCATTCAACTTTGAACTTTGAACTTTGAACTTTGAACTTTTTTTACAGTTTCATAAAGATTTCTATTTAGATAATTTGCCCCCTACACTTACAATCATAATAAATTAACATTCTTCGAAAGGTTATCATAATTTGAATAAGACGGTCTATATTGTGGACGCTACACGGACTGCGATCGGAAAGCATGCAGGAAATCTAAAAAGCGTAAGGCCCGATGACATGGCAGCTGTGCTTATAAAGGAACTTGCCGAACGAAACTTCTCGAACAACAACATACCATGCACTGAAATTGACGATGTTATACTTGGAAATGCGAACGGCGCAGGTGAGGAGAACCGTAATGTCGGAAGAATGTGCGTGTTGCTTGCCGGACTCCCGGTTGACGTGCCGGGTTCAACCGTTAACCGTCTCTGCGGGTCTGGCATGCAGGCAGTAGCTGACGCCGCGCGTTCTATTTCAGCAGGTGAAGGTGAATGTTTTATTGCGGGAGGAGTTGAATCAATGACAAGGGCTCCATTTGTAATTGCCAAGAGTGAAGATGCATGGGGAAGAAAAGCAGAGATGTATGATACGACTCTCGGATGGAGATTTACGAATCCAAAACTGGCTAAGCTGTATCACCCTTTCTCAATGGGAGAAACGGCAGAGAATGTTGCAGAAAAGTATAAGATCACAAGAGAAAGACAGGATGAGTTTGCATACAAATCACAAATGAAAGCAAAGGATGCAATTTCTTCAGGCAAGTTCAAAGATGAGATCACAGCCGTGGAAATTCATTTAAAGAAGGAAATTTTTTCTTTTGATACTGATGAATTTCCAAGATTCGATACCACAGTCGAAAAACTCGCAACACTTAAGCCGGCATTCAGAAAAGACGGAACAGTAACAGCCGGCAATTCAAGCGGCATAAACGACGGCTCTTCAATGCTCATGATTTGCTCGGAAGAGTTTTGTAAGAAGTATGCTCTTTCACCAAGGGCAAGGATTGTAGCCTCGGCAGTAGCCGGAGTTGACCCTGCATATATGGGAGTGGGACCTGTGCCGGCAACAGAAAAAGTTCTGAAACGTGCCGGACTCAAACTTGGAGATATTGAATTGATCGAACTTAACGAGGCATTTGCTTCGCAGAGCCTTGCATGCATTGACAGTCTTGGTATTGATGAAAGTATAATCAATGTAAACGGAGGTGCAATAGCACTCGGGCATCCGCTGGGAAGCAGCGGTTCAAGGCTTATTATAACATTGCTGCATGAAATGGAAAAACAGAACAAGAAACTTGGCCTGGCAACAATGTGCATTGGTGTTGGCCAAGGAATTGCAACGGTCATAGAAAAATGCTGATCACTTATTAGTTTAAGGAAATGTCTTTTCCCAATCAGTTATCGCTGCTTCGGTTAATACTGGCACCGGTATTTCTATTTCTGTTTATCTCTGAATCTGATTCAAGCAGAAGGGTTGCTTTTGCAATATTCGTAATTGCGATTTTCACTGATTGGTATGACGGGATGCATGCACGCAAGTACGGACAGATCAGCAAAGTTGGAATCTTTCTCGATCCGCTGGCCGATAAGTTTCTTACATCAGCAGCATTCCTGGCTTTTTATTCAATGGGCATAATGCCATTGTGGATGGTTTTGATTATTGTTGTTAGAGATATTCTGATGACATTGCTCAGATCATATGAAGAGATGAATGGCAGAACACTTAAAACCAGCTTTGCGGCAAAGACCAAGACATTCATTCAGATGGCGTATATTTTCGGCATCGTACTTCTTGTTAGCATTAAGTCTTTCTTCCCTGAAAGCAGTATCGCTATTGAGATCGACAACTTTTTTCATTCAACGGCAAATTACATTTTAGCACTGACCGTAACTATCATCACACTGCTTACTGGAATGTCATACTTCATCGGACTCATAAAATCCCCTAAGAAATTTCTTGAGAATAATTAAGAGAAAGACGATTGCAGATCCGGATGCAAAAGTGCCTCTGATAGCTTTGGCAATTGGAAGTTTTTTTTTCACCGGTTTCTTTCCTGTTGCAAGCGGAACTGTAGGAAGTCTTGCTGCATTGCTGATAATTTTTATCAAGCCGGCTATGCATCCAACAATATTGCTCTTGATCATTGCCATTGCATTCATTGCCGGAACAGTTACGGCAAAACCAATAATGAAACGATACGGCGATGATCCCTCAGTAATTGTGATTGATGAAGCTGTTGGAATGTGGATTACTCTATTGATATTTATTCTGTTCGGAAGAACCGAATTGAGTCTTTTCAACGCTCTTGTATGTTTTGTGGCATTCCGTTTCTTTGATGTATTTAAGATGCAACCGTCCAAGTATTTTGACGAACTAAAATCCGCTTTTGGTGTAATGGCAGATGATGTGGTTGCAGGCATTTATGCCGGAGTTGTTTCGGCGCTATTTTCAATTTCAGAAATTAATCTATTTTAGATGATAAGATGTAAGTTGATATCAATTGGTGATGAGATACTGATCGGTCAGATTATAAATACAAACTCTGCATTCATTGGAGAGAAGATGTTCTCAGCAGGAATCCCTGTTGAAAAAGCTGTAGTGATTGGAGATGAGGAAATATTCTTATTGGATGAGTTCGAAGATTCTTTCCGCAATTATGATGTAACAATTATTACCGGCGGATTGGGGCCTACGCATGATGACATTACAAAACCCGCACTCACAAAATTCTTCAAGGATGAACTTGTAACTGATGTGAAAGTACTTGAACATGTGCGAAAATTCTTTGCCGCAAGAAAGATCGAAATGCCTTTGGTTAATGAAGGGCAGGCGCTGGTTCCCAAGAACTCTGAAGTGATATGGAATAAGAACGGAACTGCTCCCGGCATCTGGATTGAAAAAGGCAGCAAAGTATTTATCGCTCTTCCGGGAGTGCCCTATGAAATGAAACCGATGATAGAAGAAATTGTTCTGCCAAAACTAATGGGCAAGTTTCTTTCGGCCGGAGGCAAAGTTCTGATGCAGAAGACTCTTCTCACAACAGGTATTGGAGAATCATCACTGTTTGAAATGTTTGGTGATGTCAATAAACTCATCGGCAGCAATAAGCTGGCGTTTCTTCCTTCGGCAACAGGAGTCAGACTCAGGATGAACGTAACCGGAAGTGATGAAGCCTCTGCAAGCTCGAAACTCGAATCTATGGAAAATAGAATCAGGGAAATTGCCGGTGACTATATATTCGGGGAGAATGATGATACGCTTGAGGCAGTGATCGGAAGACTGCTTTGGAAAGAAGGTAAGACCCTGTCGCTTGCTGAATCTTGTACGGGCGGGAAGATCTCTTCAAGAATAGTAAGCGTGGCAGGCAGTTCAGATTATTATCTTGGCGGTGTATGCACTTATTCAAATGCTGAAAAGGTCAGACTGCTGAACGTGAATGAAGAAGATCTCAGAAATTTTGGCGCTGTAAGTGGTGAAGTTGCTCTTCAAATGGCAGACGGGATAAGGCTCGCCACGGGATCTGCTTATGCGTTGTCAACAACCGGTATTGCAGGACCCGCCGGTGCTACAAAGGACAAACCGGTAGGACTTGTATGGATTGGATTCTCATCTGCTAAGAAATCTTACTCAGTGGAATATCATTTCGGCAACCGAAGGGACATTAACATTGAGAGAGCAAGCCAGAGAGCATTGGAGATTTTGAGAAGAGAATTGATGAATATCAAAATTAAGTTTTAAGTTCGCAAATATTTTCATAATTTCCTCTACATTTTTTAAAACCAAACCAACACAACTTCAAATGAAGAAGTTCTTAACTCTTTTGCCTGTGTTTGCAATCATTGTCGCCTTGTCACTGGTCACACCAAGGGGCGTAAGTGCAAACTGGGACGATGATCCAAACTCTGACAGAAATCCTGTCTTTCTTGCTGACGGAAACTCTTACATTACCTCGCCAATGTCCGTTGTAACTATTGATGATTTTGATAACTTTGATCTCGGTGTTGATTTTGCTGAATGCCATATCTCTGAAAATCCATTGGTACCGGGTCAATATTTTCTGGCATATAACATCAATGGCACATATTATACTATAAACGGAATTGACTGGCAAAGAAACAATCCGACTTTTCCAAACTCAGCAGGTGACCCTGTAACGGCATGGGACAGTCTTGGCAAGCTATACTATGACAATATGAAAAGCCCGATTACCGGAACATGGGTAGTTTCATCAACCAATGCAGGCGTAACTTGGTCAACATCAGTTTCTGCTAATGTTGGTAACGACAAGAACTGGATTGCTGCAGATCAGACAAACGGCCCATACTCAAATTACATTTACGGAGCAATGACTCCGGGAAATGTTGTAAGAAGTACTGACAGGGGAGCAACCTTCTCAACAATGTTCACTTCATCAAATACATTGCCGGGTAACATGACAGCTGTTGGAGCTTTCGGTGATGTTCAGGGAGGTGCAGCTTACTTTGTTAAGAGTACAGGATCAGCGTTTGCAGCTGTTTATACTTTCTTCAGATCAACAAACGGCGGAGTTACATGGGACCAAATGTCAGCACAGAACTTTGCAAACACAGTAGGAACTCAGGTTGGCGGCAGAAATTCTGTGTCCAATATGAGAACCAGGCCATATCCTTTCATCGGTGCTGATAACAGCTACGGAACTTACAGAGGAAGACTATATGTGGTCTACGCATCAAATAATCCGGTTGGAAATGGCAACAAACCTGATGTATTTTGCAGATACTCTACAGACGGCGGAGCTACATGGTCAACTGAAGTTGTTGTAAATGATGATGTGAATTCACAAAATCATAATCAGTGGCATCCTGCAATGTGGGTTGATAAGACATCAGGCAGGTTGTATGTGCAATGGATGGATACAAGAGACACTCCTACAAGTGACAGTGCATTTATCTATGCAACATATTCAACCAATGGCGGTCAGTCATTTGTGGCCAATCAAAGAATTTCAAACAAAAAATTCAGGATCAACTGCACACAGTGCAACGGCGGTGCGCCTGCATATCTTGGTGATTATAATTCAATCATCTCCAATCCGAAAACTTCAATGCTCGCATGGGCAGATTTCAGAAATAATAACTTCGGAAGCTACGTTGCCTATTTCCCTGACTATGCTATGAGAGTAAGCCCGGCTGCCGTAACTATAAACAGTTCAAACTTTACGACCTTCAGAGCTGTTGTCCCGGCTGTTAAGCTTTATACTGATAATGTGGTGTTTACAGCAACAATAACTCCTACTCCATCTGCAGGTGCTTTGACCGCAGTATTTCCAAATGGCAATACTCTGAGCAATTATCCTGATTCATTATTGGTGAGAATCAATGCAGCGCCGAATACAACAGCGGGAAGCTATACTGTCACCGTTGAAGGTAAAGGTCCGAACGGTACACCTGTCCACAGAAGAACTGTGGCTCTGACTGTTGGAGTAGTTGGGATTACAGGTTCAACAATAAATCCTGATGAATTCTCCTTGTCTCAGAATTTCCCGAATCCTTTCAACCCGACAACGAAGATCGAGTATTCACTCAAAGCAAGAACTGATGTGACCATCGGTGTATATGATGCAATGGGAAGACTTGTTTCGTCTCTGAATAAGGGTACGCAGGAAGCAGGCAGTCACTATGTTGAATTCAACGGTTCGGCATTGGCTTCAGGTGTATATTATTACAAACTTCAGACTCCGCTCTATACCGATACGAAGAAGATGCTTCTGATAAAGTAAGATCCTGATTTCTGAAACACAGTTATATGTGAGGCCGGCTTATTAACCGGCCTCTTTTATTTTAACAAAATTTTCCAATGAGCATAGTAAAAGAAATCTATGATATGACAAAGGATCTTGCCGGCAACAAGATCGCTTTGAACAAGATCAGAAGAGCTTTGCTGACGGAAGTCAAACTGAATGACAAATTTCTCTGGGATGTTTCTGCCAAAGAATCACGGCCCGACAATAAGAGATTAATTCAGATGATAAATAATCTGGATGTAACTGAGATGAAAGAAGCAATTACCTGCGGCTTGCCTTTTGAACTTATCTCATCAAAGAAAGCAACATCCGAATTGCTCGAAGGAATTGATCATATAAAAGCTTTAGGAGGAGATCTTGAAACGATTCTTGAGAAGACTTATCTAAAAATTGCATATCTGAAGAAGGATTATATGTCGGAAAGTCTGAACCTCTATGTTAGAATGAGAAACATATACAGCTACAACAGATTGCTTCAGAGAATGCTTGGAAAATGAAAACAAAAATCTAACAGTAAATAAAGAAATGAACAGGAAACCGAATGCACTATTTATCTGGGATATTGATAAGGAACTGAAGAAACATCTCATGAAAAATTTGGGGACGGAAGTGAATCTGATCTTTCCGGATAAGTTGTTCGAGAAAAAGAAGAGCGCACTTTACGAATCTGCAGATGCAATCATAGGTTGGCGGCCGGATAAAGAATTTTTATTTAAGGCAGGCAATCTTAAGCTTTTCATCAATCCCGGAACAGGTGTAAAGCATCAGATCGAATTATTCAGAGAACTCTCAAAAAAGAAGAAAGTAAAACTTATAAACGGACACGGACATTCTTATGCAACCGCTCAGCATACTGTTGCAATGCTTCTCTCATTGATGAACAGGATAGTGCCTCATCACAACTGGATGGAAAACGGAATTTGGAGAACCAGCGATGATAAAGATATTTTCAGTTCCTCTATACTTCTTAAAAACCGTAAGATCGGACTTCTTGGATATGGCGCTATCAATTCAAAGGTCCACAGGTTTCTTTCCGGGTTCAGCAATGAATTCAACGTATTCAAAAGAAGACTCGACAGGAAATCTCCCAAAAGTTTGAAGGATCATGCGGGTAACACAGTCAACTTGTTTGGCGAAGGAAAGCTTGAGGAGTTTCTGAAAAGCTCTGACATTCTCATAATTGCTGTTCCTCATACATCCAAAACCGAGAACCTTATCGGGATGAATGAACTTAAGCTGCTGGGGCGAAAAGGTCTGCTTGTTAACGTAGCACGCGGAACCATAGTAAATGAAGAAAGTCTTTACAATGCTCTTGAAAAGAAAGTTATAGCCGGAGCAGCGCTTGATGTCTGGTACAATTATTCTCCAAAGAAAGACAAGAAAGGAAGAGAGTATCCCTTTGCAAAACCATTTCACAAACTCGGCAATGTCATTCTTTCACCTCACAGGGCAGCTTCGCCGTTTGATAATCTTGACAGGTGGGATGAAGTTATAGAAAATCTGAAACGGCTTGCTACAGGAAAGAGAAACTTTCTAAATGAAGTTGATCTTACTGAAGAATATTGATTTATGTAATCAACGACTTTTCTGAAAACCGAGATTGATTTATCTCCTTGCGTCTGTGTTGCCGTTCAACTGCAAATGCGGAACATGTCTTTCACCAATCTGCTGTCTCCACATTGCATAATACAGACCCTTGGTTTCAAGAAGTTCCTCATGCCTGCCTGATTCAACGATATCTCCCTTTTCCAGAACATAAATCATATCAGAATGCATTATCGTAGATAGCCGGTGAGCAATCATTATGGTAATGCTGTCTCTCCCGGAAGTAATTTCGCGAATGGTCTTATTGATTCCTTCCTCTGTTATTGAGTCTAATGCAGAAGTGGCTTCGTCAAAGATCAGCATGTCCGGCTTTCTTAAAAGAGCTCTTGCTATTGAAAGCCTTTGCTTCTCGCCTCCGGAAACTTTTACTCCACCCTCGCCAATAACAGTATCAAGTCCTTTGTCAGCCCGTTCCAGCAAAGTATTGCATGCTGCCTTTTGTAGAACGTCCAGACATTCTTCATCGGTTGCTTTAGGATTTACAAATAACAGGTTCTCCCTGATCGTGCCTGAGAACAGCTGAGTATCCTGCGAAACAAATCCAATTTTCTCTCTCAGTCCGTCAAGATCTATCTGATCAAACATGATGCCGTTGTAAAGTATCTTACCTTCGGCAGGCCGGTATAATCCCAGAAGAAGTTTCACAAGCGTTGACTTACCTGAACCTGACGGCCCGACAAAAGCAACAGAACTGCCCGTCTCTGAATAGAATGAAATGTCATTGAGAGCATTTGTAGTTGATGACTGATGTCTGAAGGAAACATTTTCAAAGGTAAGATCTCTGATATCTTCAATCCTGACAGGATTTTCCGGCTTAGGATCAACAGGAGTATTCATAATCTCCTCAAACTTTCCTAAAGAGACTTCCGCTTCGCGATAAATATTGAGAATATTTCCAAGCTCCTGTAGCGGACCAAATATGAAGAATGAATAAATGAATAATGTGAAGAATTGTCCGGTAGTGATTGCCTGAGTAAAAATAAGATACATCATCAAAAGTAGAATGCTCGTTCTTAGTAGGTTTACAATTGTTCCCTGAATGAAGCTCAGACTTCGGATGTATTTTACTTTCTTGAGTTCAAGCTGCAGTATCTTGTTTGTGGTATTGTTCAGCCGGTTGATTTCTTGTGATGAAAGCCCAAGACTCTTAACAAGTTCTATGTTTCTCAGAGATTCCGTTGTAGATCCCGCAAGGTCAGTTGTCTCTGCAACAATGGTCTTCTGAATATTCTTGATCTTCTTTCCGAAAGAAGAACTTAAAAAACCGATGAGCGGAATTGCAAGAAGATAAACAGGGGCAATGATCCAGTGAACCGAGATTGCATATACACCGACAAATATCACTCCAACAATGGACGTGAATAGAATATTGATTGATGCTGAAATGAGTCGCTCAGAATCTGCACGGACTTTCTGAAGTATGCCGAGAGTCTGACCGCTTCTCTGATCTTCAAAAACTGAATAGGGAAGCTTGAGCGAATGGCTTATCCCGTCAGAGTAAATCTGCGCCCCGAGTTTCTGAGTTACTACGTTAATGAAATAGTCCTGAAAATTCTTTGCAATCCTTGATACTAAAGCTGCGCCAACCGCCAACAATAGAAGAAATCCAACTCCTTTGAAAAACTCACCTGTTGAATACTCTTTGAATTTTGTGGCATAATCATCTATGACATGCCGAAATATTGCCGGATCAAGAAGTGAGAATACCTGGTTAACAGTTGCAAGAGCCAGGGAGATGTAAATGAGCTTTTTGTATTCCTTTAAGTACTTCAGCAGAATTTTCATTGCGCAAATTAACTCAATCGATTTTGTAATTCAATTGATTGGAGCTGACATGCAGAATTGCCAAATTGACAAGAATCAAATGAATCTCCGCGAACTCTGCGCCATCTTTGCGCTCTCTGCGGTTATTAATTCCAACAGAATCTACATTATGGAATAATGAGCAAA
>CALEVL010000298.1 GCA_937924675.1 uncultured Ignavibacteria bacterium
TTAAAGTCTCGTGACTTGCGTTGTGCATTCTGCGAAGAGACTCTGCGGGGACGAGAGCTATGAACTTCAGTATCTATTCTTCCGCAGAGTCCTTCGCACTTAAAGTCTCGTGACTTGCGTTGTGCATTCTGCGAAGAGACTCTGCGGGGACGAGAGCTATGAACTTCAGTATCTATTCTTCCGCAGAGTCCTTCGCACTTAAAGTCTCGTGACTTGCGTTGTGCATTCTGCGAAGAGACTCTGCGGGGACGAGTATGTGTCCTTATGTATCCGCAGAGTCCTTCGCACTTAAAGTCTCGTGACTTGCGTTGTGCATTATGCGAAGAGACTCTGCGGGGACACAGAACGAGAACGAAGCTCAGACTAACGACACGAACAAAAAAAAACCGGCAGAGCTGCGTTTACTCTGCCGGTAAATATGATCACTAAGTGATGATCGTCGGATTAAGAATCAGTTAATGGAAATTGTAATCAACACACAACTCACAATTCTCAATTCCTAATTCTTACTGCCTTGCCAGTATCTGTTTTGCTTTTGCCTCATGATCTTCAATTAGTTCACCGCTTACGTCAACTGTTGCCGAATAAATCTTGCCTGTGAAAGCAAACGGCGGGTTGTAATCATCGCAAGTTGGAGAACCAGGATCACATCCGCAAGCCGCGCCTGCTCCGAGTCCCAGTGATAACGGAATTGTATATGGCAGATTCATTTCGCCAACGGGCTTTCCATCAATGAACAGCTGTGCCTTTCCCGGTGAACCCTTTCCATTTGCCATATCAGGTTTTCCGGTTGCTTCGAATTCAAATCTGAATTTATGGCGGCCTTCAGGCACTGCTTCAGTAGATTCAAGATAGAAGAATTCGGCTGCCACATAGTTGTAAACATATTTCAGCTTGCCTTCCTTGATGTAGAGAGAGAATCCGCCATCAACTCCGCCCATGCTGTACAGCACGCCTTCTGCGCCGCCTTTGGGAATATCTGCATCTACCGTAATGCTGTGAGTTCTGTTGAGGACATTTGCCGCAGCATTGCCGGGAACAACCTGCGTACCTTGGTAATATGTGTATGATTCTCTTGGTCCGGAAATCTGAGGCCTCTCTTCTGCGAATCTCTGAGTTCCTCTTCCGTCAACAGGAAGAACATTATACTTGCCGGCTTCAACATACCATTGAGCGATCATTTCTATGAGTTTAGGCTTGTTCTCTGCTGCAAGGTTATGATTCTCTGCAAAGTCTTCATCGATATGGTAAAGCTCCCAGTTGTTTGCATCAAGTTCCGTAAGCTTCTCTGCAGGAATCGGCGTGCCAAAGAAGTTTCCTGATTCAGTGAAAGATGTTCCGGGCCATGGACAGACGGCTCTCCATCCGTTCCAGTAAATCGAACGATGACCCATCATTTCAAAATACTGAACCTGATGATTGCTCTCTGCATCTTTCTTGTCAAATGTATGCGCAAAACTCTTGCCTTCAATTGGTGATTGAGTGACTCCTTTTATTGTAGAAGGCGGTTCAATACCCAGCGCTTCCAATACAGTCGGAACCATATCAATTGCATGTGCGTATTGCGTCCTGACTTCACCTTTCGATTTAATTCCTTTTGGCCAGTGAACCACGAACGGATCGCTGATTCCGCCTCTGTAAGTTTCTCTTTTCCATCTTCTGAAAGGAGTGTTGCCGGCAAATGTCCATCCCCATGCATAGTGATTGAAGTACTTTGGCCCGCCGATATCATCAATAGCAGCAAGATTTTGCTTGAGATCATCCGGAACATTGTTGAAGAACTTGTTCTCATTTACAGAGCCTGTCGGTCCGCCTTCTGAACTTGCTCCGTTATCAGAGATGAACATGATAATCGTATTATCCCATTCTCCAATGTCCTTCAGAAACTGGAACAATCTTCCGTAATGATAATCCGTGTGTTCAAGGAATCCGGCAAACACTTCCATCATTCTTGCATACAACTTCTTTTCATCAGCTGATAGAGAATCCCATTCCTGAACATCAGGATCATGCCTTGACAGTTCGGCATCTTTCGGAACTATGCCAAGTTCTTTTTGTCTTGCAAAAGTTTTCTCACGATAAACATCCCATCCGTCATCAAACATGCCTTTGTATTTATCTGCCCACTCTTTTGGAACATGATGCGGAGCATGACCCGCACCGGGACAGAAATACATGAAGAATGGTTTGTTTGGAGCTATCTGCTTTGCATCCGCAATGAATCCTATCGCCTTGTCAGTAATGTCTTCTGTAAGGTGATATCCTTCTTCCGGTGTTTTTTCCGGTTCAACCTGATGATTATCATAATACAGTTCAGGATAATACTGATGTGTATCTCCTCCGAGGAATCCGTAATACCTCTCAAAACCTCTGCCTAATGGCCAGCGGTCATAAGGACCGGCTGCAGAGTTCTGCTCGGCAGGAGTGAGATGCCATTTGCCAAGTGCATAGGTATTGTATCCGTTTTCTTTCAGAATTTCCGAAATGAATCCATTCTCAAACGGAATGTAACCGTTGCCTCCGGGATAACCCGTTGATCCTTCGGTAATACATGACATTGCATTTGAATGGTGATTCCTTCCGGTAATTATGCAAGACCTTGTTGGTGAACACAATGCAGTTGTATGCATATTGTTGAAGAGCAATCCTTCTTTGGCGAGCATATCTATGTTCGGAGTTTTGATAGGGCTTCCGTAACAACCCATCTGACCAAATCCTGTATCATCTTGTACGATGAACAATACATTTGGTGCACCTTCTTTTGCACGGTTCGGCATCGGCCATGCCGGACTTGATTGATCGAATGTTCTTCCTACAACGCCGGGAAACGCCGCACCCGACTTGTACTCTTTCATAGCCATGAGAACTTTCCTTTCTTTATG
>CALEVL010000299.1 GCA_937924675.1 uncultured Ignavibacteria bacterium
GTATGATGCTTAATTGTTAACTGTTCCATACTTATGCAACCGGAACAAATTTGCTAACTCAATTTAATTGAACAGAAAGTAAAATTATTTTGAACAACTCTTATTACCTCTCTGTGGAACTCAGTGTAACCTCAGTGAAACTCTGTGTAACTTATAAAAAACAATCCTTATTTGAGAAGTGTCATCTTGATCGTCTTAACAATTTCACCGGCAACCATTCTTAAAAAATATTCTCCCGAAGATAATCCGTTTGCATTGAATACAACTTCATGACTTCCGGCAGGCACAAGTCCGTCAACCAATGTTGCTGTCAGCTTACCTGTCTGATCATATACGGAGATGTCAACTTCGGCAGATTGATTCAACTCGAATGATATTTTTGTAGATGGATTAAAAGGATTCGGGTAATTCTGTTTGAGCACAAACGTGTTCGGAATTTCTTCTCCAGCTTCATTGATACCAACCGGATCAACTATCTTGAAGTTAAGCATCATGCCGTCATCTTCATGCTCAAGATTGTGGCAATGATAAAGAAAGATTCCTTTATACTCTGTAAACTTCACTAATGTTCTAACCGTCTCAAAGGGATACACCAAAACGGTATCCTTCCATCCTTTGTCATTTGGAGCAAGCGCTGTAACCCCGTTTCGTGAATAGACCTGAAACTGCGCTTCATGTGAATGCATAGGATGAATGTTGTTTGTTGCATTCACGATCTTCCATTCTTCAAGTGAATTGAGCGGAGTCTGCCAGTCAATTCTCTCCATTTCAAATGAGAGTCCATTGATCTTGTGAACATTCATTGATCCGCCTGAAACTGATAACACAAAATTCCTGACTGTCTTAGCTTCCGCAGGATTATAGTAAGTAATTGAAGGCATTGTTAAAGGAACAACTCCGCCTGACGACTGATTTCCTGTCACATCAAATCTTATGAGATCCAGTTCAATTCCTTGTCTGTAGGTTCCCATTCCCGGTGCAGAAAATGCCTGTGATTTCAAAGTCACATTCTGTCCGATCGAATAGCCGGAAAAATTCACGAGTATATCAACTCTCTCACCCGGTGATAAATAGAATGAAGTTGCCTGAACAGCTTCATCTTTCAAGCCGCCATCTGTAGCAATTATATGGAATGGAGAATTATCAGACAGTGCTACTTTGTAAACTCTGGCGTTTGAGCCGTTAAGGATTCTGAATCTGTATAGCGTAGTATTCACATTTAAATATGCATCCGGAGTTCCGTTGACAAGAACAGTATCGCCAAGATATCCGAACATCCTATCCTGCATACTGGCATTGTAAGTGAATTGCGGTATGTCAGCAATTCTGTGATCCTGAAGACAAAGCGGAATATCAAAATTTCCTCTCGGCAGTCCAAGCGGAATTTCAGCGGGATCTTCTACAATGAAAAATCCTGCGAAACCTTTATAAACCTGCTCTGCAGTTCGCATATCCGCATGTGCATGATAGAAATATGTTCCGCCCCGGTTACCGACAGGAAAAGTATATGTATATGAACCTCCCGGAGCAATTGCATCTTTCGGGTGACCGTCCATCAACTCAGGGGTTGAAACTCCATGCCAGTGAATTGTTGCAGGTTCATTAAGCTGATTAACAAAATTTGCCGTGAATGTCTGACCTTTCTGAATAACAACAGACGGTCCGGGATAAGAACCGTTTATTACTATGCCAAGTGTATTCTGCCCGGGCCAAACATTAACATTTGTTTCGCTCAGTGTCATCGTACCGCCGTTTGCAAACACAGGAGGAAATCTCAAAGCATTGCCGGTGCCGGTAAGCTCTTCAGCATCTGTAGCTCCTTTGGCAAGTATTTCTAGTGGATTGGTCAAAGCCAGCAAGGCGCCTCCGCCAAGTGACTTCTTGATCATTTCTCTTCTTTTCATTCCTTGTGAAGTTTGTATTTTTTATTAATCCTGCCACATAAATACAATCCCTTTACCGGCATTGCTGACGGCAAAGGGACGTATTATATTGTTCCTCCTGAATCTGGAATCAGGGTATAACTATTTTACCAGCAACATTTTCTTTGTTGCCGTATATCCTTCAGCTGCAAAGTTATAGAAATAGACACCGGAACTGAATTTCGATGCATCAAATGTAACTTCATAAGTTCCTGCATTCCTGAATCCGTTGCTGAGTATCACAACTTCTTTTCCAAGCTGATCATATACCTTCAGAGAAACATTTCCTGCTTTAGGCACACTGAAATTGATCTTAGTGCTTGGGTTGAATGGGTTTGGATAGTTTTGTGAAAGCTCGTAACTATTAGCAATGTTGGTTATCTGATTTTCTTCAGATGAAGTCAGAACAGAATAATTGATATTAAGTTTGTAAAGACTTCCTGTCTGCATATTGAGCATCCATCCTCGTTCGGGTACCATAATTCCTGCACCTGCACCGCCGAGTCCTGAATTGATATTGAAGAAACTTGCGCCTCCGTTTGTTGTGAGATATGCCTGTGAACCGTAATTGCCAGTCAGCACAACTGTCGGATCTTCGTGACAAAGATCTGATCCCCAGCCGCTTCCGGAGTTGTTCGCAACAACTGACCAATTATCTCCGCTGTTAACGGTTCTGTAAACCTGACTGCTGCCCCAGGTTGTTGCATAGCAAATACTCGGATCAAATACTGAATTGCACATTGACGGGACTTCTGATGACGAAGTCGGCTTTACCAAAGTCCAGTTGACACCATTATTGGTTGACTTGAAAATATCTGCTCCGTCATCTCCCACATAAAGAACTTCTGAACTGTCCCATGCTGCAATGATATCGCAAGGACTGGTAAACGGATTATTGTTACTTACTGAAACAAATGATGCACCGTTATCCGTGGATTTGAAGAAACCGGTTGTGATCCCATCAGGTGCATAGTAGAAGGTTCCCGGAATGTTTTGATCCATTTCAAGCGGCTGACCGTATGAACTGAAATTATATGACAGTATTGTGTTCCAAGTCAAACCATAATCTGTTGATCTGACTACTTTGTCAGGCGAACTTTCAATTGCGGCTAACCAGACATTTGTATCAAGCGGTGTTACATAAAATGAATGAGCTCTTGTACCGATTGATATCGTTGCGATCTGTGTCCAGTTGTCTCCCCTGTCACGACTTACATAAACTTTATTGCCGTATACTACATAAGCTGTGTTTCTGTCAGTTGGATGCATGCAGAGGTTGTTTCCGATGCCGCTTGTTGATGGTGATTTTTGTACCCAGTTGAAAGATACTGTTGCTCCTGCTGTGAGGTCCCAACTTATGCCACCGTTTGTTGTTTTGATTATTGCATTGTTCAGACTACTGACTGCAAATCCCATAATTGCATCATGGTAAAATATATCAACAAGATTTGCGAGCATAGGGTTGATTTCAAAGTTGAAGAAGTTGCTTCTTCCGTTTGAGTTGTTTCTGATGAATCCGCCGCCGCCGCATACATGAGTATTATTGAATGAAACTCCACTGATGCTTCTGATATCGCTGTCTGTTCTTGTTGCTATTGATTGCCAATCGCCGGTGCCTTCTTTAGAAAGAATAACTCCATACTCTCCAACAACTATCAATCCGTCTGAATAATACTTTGCATCAAGAAGATTTCTTGTTACTCCTGATGTCTGAACTGTCCAAGTAATTCCGCCGTCATTTGTCATATACATCTTTCCGTTGTCTCCTACAACAATTCCTTTTTGCTCATCAAGGAAGTTAATGCCATTGAGGTCTTCTGTTCCTATGCCTGCTGAAGTTGAAGTCCAGTTTGCTCCGCCATTCTCTGACTTATAAATCTTTCCACCGTCACCGCAAAGATAACCTACATTTGAACTCAAAAACTGTATTGAGTTTATCCTGAAACTCGAACCGACACTAATGCTTGTCAGAGGAGCGATAGACTTAGTTGTCTTGTAAATATTGCCTGCGCTTCCGGCAATCCACACATCATTAGAGAAAGATGTGACAGAGTTGAGATTGTCAGAAGTGCTAGTATAACTTGACCAGGTAGTTCCGCTGTTTGTCGATCGAAACATTTTTCCCTGATTACCCACAGCAATTACATATACTCCGTCGGGAGTTGTGATGCTGTTCAATCCCTGTGAAAAGGAAAAGTTGAATGCTGACAAGGTTAAAAACGAAATCAACATCAATTTGGCAAACTTGTAATTCATCTTCTTGATTTATGTTACTGATTTATTTTTTAAAAACTTCTTTTATTGTTATCATGGTCTAACTACTGACACAAAATTTCCTGCATTGATATCGCATAACGCGAGATCTGTTGCGTCAACAATTTCATCTCCGTTAAGATCAGTAACCAAATAACCCGAAGAGAAAGCAAATGCATCGTTGTCAATCAGCGAAAGATCCAATCCGTCAATGATGTCATCCTGATTAACATTGCCGGAGTACAAACAATAGCTTGTTCCTTTCAGCGTCATATTATTTCCGTATGCCTGTGAGAGCGCAGATGTAAAGTCATGATTAACATTGCCTGCGCCAAGTGCTTCGCCGCCTGCTTTGCTCCAAGTTTCAATTCCGTTCCTGTGCTTGATGACAATGTAATAGTTACCTGCAGGCAGGATGTTCAGATTCGAACCGGTCAGAGTTGCAGAGTCAATTCTTGTATCAGAAGCATCTACTATTTCAAATGGCGAAACTGTTTTTCTTATGACTACGCTTACGATATCATCCCTGTACAGAGTGTTGCTTGTCTGATCAAGCATTCCTTCAAGTGCAACTTTCACACTATTTGTGTATGCAATCAGATTTGTAACGGGGACAGAATAAGTTATGTTGAGTTTGAACAAACTGCTTGTCTGCATATTCAGCATCCATCCTCTTTCGGGAACCATGATGCCTGCGCCTGCGCCGCTGAGACCGGTATTTACATTGAAGAAGTTTGCGCCGCCGTTTGTTGTGAGATATGCCTGCGATCCGTAGTTACCTGTAAGCACAACTGTTGGATCTTCATGACAAAGATCTGAGCCCCAACCGCTGCCTGAATTTGTTGAGACACTGTTCCAGTTACTTCCATAATTTACTGTTCTGAAAACCTGACTGCTTGACCAAGTTGTCGCATAACAAATACTCTTATCAAAAACAGAGTTGCACATAGATGGTACTTCAGATGAGGAAGTCGGCTTAACCAATGTCCAGTTGGCACCATTATTGGTTGACTTGAAAATATCGGCTCCGTCATCTCCCACATAAAGAACTTCTGAACTGTCCCATGCAACAATTATATCACACGGACTTGTGAATGGATTGCTGTTGCTTACCGAAACAAAAGAAGCGCCGTTATCTGTGGATTTGAAAAAACCTGTTGCTGTTCCATCCGGGGCATAGTAGAATGTTCCGGGAATGTTCTGATCCACTTCAAGCGGCTGTCCGTACGAACTGAAATTGTATGAAAGAATCGTGCTCCATGTTGCGCCATAGTCTGTAGTTCTTACAACCTTGTCAGGAGTACTCTCTATTGCGGCAACCCAAACGTTTGTATCAAGCGGTGTTACATAAAATGAGTGAGCTCTTGTTCCAATAGAGATGGTAGCTATTTGCGTCCAGCTGTCTCCTCTGTCACGACTTACATAAACCTTGTTTCCGTAAACTACATAAGCAGTGTTTCTCTCAGTGGGATGCATGCAAAGATTGTTACCGATACCGCTGCCCGGAGCGATCTTCTGAACCCAGTTGTAAGAAACTGTAGCTCCTGTAGGTAGTATCCAGTTGGCCCCGGAGTTTGTAGTTCTGATGACAGCATAATTCAGACTGCTCACTGCAAATCCGGTTGTGGAATTAAAATAGAAAATATCTACAAGATTAGCCAGCATTGGATTGATCTCGAAATTGAAGAAGTTGCTGACATTATTCGAGTTGTTTCTGATGAATCCTCCGCCGCCGCATACATGCGCATTTCCAAATGCAGTTCCGCTGATACCTCTGATGTCATTATCTGTTCTTGTGTCAACTGATTGCCAGGAATCTTTGCCTTGCTTCGTAAGAATTGTTCCATACTCGCCGACTGCAACAATGCCGTCAGCGAATTGTTTTACTTTCAGAAGATTCTTTGAAGATGGAACTGATTCTTGCGTCCAGTTATTTCCACCGTCAGTTGTAGAGAAAACATTTCCTCCGGCGCCTACAACAGTTCCGTTCAATGTATTCGCAAAACTTATGCTGTTCAGATCTACATTGCCGATGCCTTCATCAGACATACTCCATGTGGAGCCGCCGTCAATTGTCTTGTATAGTCTGCCGCCTTCGCCGCATAAAAATCCATTGTTTGCGTTAAGAAAAGTTATGCAATTGATCTTAAAATTTTGTCCGGTAGAAATTCCGGATATATGAGATAGTGTCTTTGTGGTCTTGTAAACATTTCCCGAGCTTCCTGCAATCCATACATCATTGCCGAAAGAGGAGACAGAATTCAGATTGTCAGATGATTGTGTATATACAGCCCATGTTGCTCCAGCATCATTTGATCTATATATCTTGCCTTGATTTCCAACTGCGATGACATTGATGCCGTCGGGTGTTGTAACACTATTGAGGCCTTGCGCGAAAGAGATGTTTGCAAACAGAGAGAATAATAGGAATCCCGGAAGAAACTTGGTTAGATTTCTCTTCATTGATCGGATTTTTTTAGAAAATTGGTCGTAAGTTAGCCCCGCTGATTTTGAGATGCAATAGATTTTGAAGGATTGTTTGCATTAAACCCAAGTGCTAACCGCGGAGGATGCAAAGATGTCGCAAAGGTCGCAGAGTATGGGTTGTCCCATATGGCGTCAGGAGTTTCTCGTCCCGCTGCTTGCCACTTGGTAGAGTGCCCTCTGAAAACTCAAGTCAGATTAAGGGCAATTAAGACGGGAGACTCAGCCGAGACAAAAAAGGGAATTACAAACAGTAGAGATTCCTGCAATGACAATCTCCACAATGCTGTGTCATTCCTGCGCATGCATAAATCTTCCGTCCCCGCTGAGTCTCAGCTTCACCTGACTCAGCGGGATGACTATACCAGTACAAAGGCTCTGAGTCCCCGCTGAATAGGCTGCTCCGCCGTTGTTGGTCTTAGCCCGCAACGGAGCAGCTGAAAGTTCTCTGGAATTCTTCTGCGGGCGAGACCAACAACTTACCCTGAACAACATCACTCAATAAACTGACAGAGACACCTTGTGTTTGTTGTTGGTGACCCAAAAGATTTTCCGTCCCCGCTGAGTCTCAGCTTCACCTGACTCAGCGGGATGACTATACCAGTACAAAGGCTCTGAGTCCCCGCTGAATAGGCTGTTCCGCCGTTGTTGGTCTTAGCCCGCAACGGAGCAGCTGAAAGTTCTCCGTCCCCGCTGAGTCTCAGCTTCACCTGACTCAGCGGGATGACTATACCAGTACAAAGGCTCTGAGTCCCCGCTGAATAGGCTGCTTAGATTTACATTGTTCAATGCGGGAGACTCAGAGCGGACACAATTCTCACCTCTATGGTGTTGTGATATTTGCACTTCCGTCCCGGCCCAAGTAAACTAATTGCATCAAGAATAATTTCCTGTTGCCGCTGTGATACGTCTCTACTTCAAAAGCGTCATTCTCTTTTGCACACGACTATTTCCTGATGAAATCTCATAGATATAGATTCCCGAGCTGTAAGATGAACCGTCGAATAAATATTCATAAGTACCCTGACCTATTCTTCCGAAACTATTCTCAAGCAACATCCTGCCTGAAACATCATATACTTTCAATGATACCTGAGTATTCTCATTGATACTGAACCTTATCAAAGTATTTGGGTTGAAAGGATTCGGGAAATTCTGCTGAAGATTAAATCCTGTTGCAATCTCTGATGTGTTTGTCAGAATTACTGAAGGAGTTCCGATATTCACAAATGCCACAGTGTTATTGCCGGCATTTGGAATTGCCAGCGTGTCAGTTACTTTGTTAACAAATATATCCGCAGGATTGCTGAGCCCGTCTGTAACAACTTCCGGCGCTTGTGTGAAATTTATGTCATACCTTACAACTGATTGTATTCCCCATGAAGAAACATATACTCTGTCATTTCTGTCTAAAGAAATGCCATCGAGATTGGAATAAGGAGTTGTAATCAGAGTTGTAATGCTTGAGTCAGCAAAACTCACGGCTCTGATTGGTGCGCCCGATCCCCAGCAGCAAATGAGAAGACGGTTTCTGGCAGCATCAATATAAACTCCGTTTGGTGTATTTGTTGTTGATGCAACATAGGTCCAGTAATCCTGATTGGCTGAATTCACTTTGTAAATTCTTCTTCCGGAAAAATCAGATACGTAAATCATTCCCGATGCATCTATCGCCAGATCATTCAGAAATGATGAGCCGGCTATCTGTACATTGAAAACTTCTGATGCATTCGAAAGATCATAACCTCTTACACGCGTACCATTGCATACATAAACTCTTCCGCCGTGAACGGTCACTCCGTGTATTGAGCTTCCTACATTAACAAAATCAGTAACATTCCCCTGCCTGTCACGTTGAGAGATTATCCTGCTTGCCGTGTTGGAGATAAAGTATCTTGAAGATGATGAATCATATGTTACACTTTCCGGACTGCTGTACTGACCAAATGACAATTCTGTAAATAACATTGAAGCAAACACAAGTAACAATAACAGGACGGGTTTTCTCATTTTAATTTTTTGTTCTTAATTTGTGATTTTGATTTTTCCCAAACTGACTTCAGCTTCCAAGCTTGGATTGTATGTAACGATTGATCTCCACCTCAAGCAGCGGTAATGGTAATGCTCCGTTCTTAAGCATTGTATCATGAAACTCCTTAATATCAAACTTCTCACCCAATGCTACTTCAGATTTTTTCCTAAGTTCCTTGATCTTCAGCTCGCCTGTTTTATAAGCAAGTGCCTGTCCCGGCCATGCAATGTATCTGTCAACTTCCGAGGCAATATCAAGGTCAGAGTTTGCAGTGTACTTCTTCATAAAGTCAACTGCCTCTTGCCTGCTCCATTTCTTCGCGTGAATCCCTGTATCAACAACAAGTCTGCATGCTCTCCACATTTCAAAAATAAGCGCGCCATAGAGTTGGTAAAGATCTTCATACATTTCAGTTTCATATCCCAGACTCTCAGCATAAAGCGCCCAACCTTCCACAAATGAAGTATATCCTCCGTCTCTTCTGAACTTCGGAAGATTCTTGAGTTCCTGAGCAATAGAGATTTGCAGATGATGTCCCGGCACTGCTTCATGAAGAGCCAGCGCTGTCATTGTGTATTTTGGTCTTGAAGGAAGATCATAAGTGTTCACATAAAAATATCCGGGTCTTGACCTGTCTTCGGGTGCAGAGTAATAATACGCTGCGGGCGCCGACTTTGCACGAAATTCTTCCATTTCTTTCAGATCATAAGCCGCCTGTGGAAGTCTGCCGAACAATTCCGGAAGCTTCGTGTCCATCTTTCCAAGTATTTCCCTGAAGCCCTTCATCAGGTCTTCTTTGTTTGTGTAAAACATATTCGGATCCTTCTTGATAAACTCATTGAACTCCTGAACACTGCCCTTAAATCCTATGCTGTCTTTGACCCTGCTCATTTCTTTTTCTATCCTTGCTACTTCATTCAATCCGGTCTGATGAACTTCATCGTAAGTAAGATCCAATGTTGTAAAATATTTTACCAGCATATTATATCTGTCAGCTCCGTCGGGCAACGACCAGACTCCGGCTTCTTTCCTGCACGCTGGCAGATATTCGTTCTTCACAAAATCATGCAACCTCTGAAATGCAGGGTTGATGTCCTGTGAGATGATTTCTTTGAGTTCATTGGAGATCGATTCTCTTTGTTCGGGAGTAAGATCTTTTCCCTTCTCAATTGCTGAATAAAAGATCGATTCACCCGGATTTTTGTTTATCACGCCTTCCATTTGCGGAAGCGTCTGCTCCATAATGAAAGACGGCATGACTATCCCGAGACTCATTCCCTTTCTCATGTTAGCAATATCATTGTCAACTGAAGTACCAATCGAACGAAGTCTTGCAAAATACTTATTATAATCTTCCGCTGTTTCCAAAGGCTGAAACTGAACAAGCTGCGGAGCGCCGATATGAATTCCGTTCTGCTGACCTATCGGCATCAGATAGTTCTTGAACCGGCTGAACTCCAGATCTTCATCCAGAGATCTTTTGAACAGATCATAATTGATCCTGTTGTCTTCGCTCAGATTTTCGTAATTGATCAACTTGAGCTTATTGAGGAAAGAGCGGGTTGAATCAAGTCTTGCAAATATCGCAATTTCAGAATTGTCCGTGACTTTGTCATCATATCTGTGGTCACCGTCATAGGTTGCGCCTTCAGGATAATTTCTTTTACCATATTCATCATATTCTGTGAATATTTTCAGAAGATTATCGTTGTCATCTGCAATTGCAGTTTGTAACATGCTCATTATTGAAAGTGTTATTAAAACCAGAATGAATGTCTTCATGGCTATGTTGCTTTTGATTGTGATGAATGACTGCAAAATACTTATTTTGAACCACCTATGAAACTAATTTGAATCTTACGAATAAGCACATTAATTGTTTGGTATCGAAGTTCAGCTTGATTAATTTGCTTTAATAAACTTTCAATAAGCATTGATAGCACCTTCATGAAAAGTAAAGCGCTTTTGTTACTGACAGTATTTTTCTTCATCCCTCAGATTGCACGGCTGCAATGGGTAAAGATGGAATCATTCCCTAACAGATACGTGAATGATATACTGATTACAGGCAATTCCATTTATGCATGCACGCTAACGGGAGGCGTGGGAAAATCTACTGACGGCGGTGTCACCTGGAATCTTCATTCCGGCGGTATTAACTTTTATCCCGCAAACAGGATCACTCAGATCATTGAGTGTCAGGGAAAACTACTGATATCAACAGGTGACGGAGTTTATCAATCAACTAACGGTGGAGTTAACTGGGTTAAGAAAAGTGACGGACTCATCGTTGGCGGCGGTGCAATCTATATTTTCTCTGAATCTATCTTCGACTCGGGCAACGGACTCCTCACGGGATGCCATACAGGTATTTACAGATCTACGGACGGTGCTGAGACCTGGTCTCTTGCATATTCCTCCGGAACACATGTTAATGCAAAAAATCTGACTTTTCATTCGGGCAAACTCTTTGCAGCCAGAGAGACGAACAATTCGCCTTATGGATTTGTATCTGATGATTCCGGAAGAACATGGAGCAATCTGAGTAATATTGGCGTTCCGACTATCACTTACTATTCTGAACCGGAAATGCTCTGGGCGGGAACGATTCATGGTGCGTGGCTATCTACTAACAACGGAGCGAACTGGATCTCAAGGAGCAACGGACTTTCACCTGATCCGTATAATTCATCTTTCATCCGCGTAAATAATGTTCTGATATCATCTCTTGAAGCCGGCGGTTCAGGCATGTTCAAGACCACGAACAACGGTTTGAACTGGACACCATTTGAAGAGGGTTTGCCCTTTCTCACTGCTATTAATGAGTTGGTGCTCTTAGGCAATGACTTGCTTGCTGCAACTTCAGAAGGAATTTATAAAAGACCGGCAAGCAATCTTACATCAACACAAAATAATTCGGGTTCATTGGTTGATGGTTACTCGCTCATGCAAAACTATCCTAATCCGTTCAATCCTGAAACAAAGATTCAATTCACAATTCCAAGAAGTGACTTTACGGTAATTAAGATTTTTGATCCCAAGGGAAAGGAAGTTATGAATCTTGTGAATCGCAGGCTTGAAGCCGGAAGTCATGAGATCAATCTTAATTCCACCGGATTATCGTCGGGAGTTTACTTTTACAAAATGATCTCGGGAGAGTACACAAATACAAAGAGCATGATCATTGTGAAGTGAATATCTGATGTTCAAAAATTGTTTCACAAAAAAAATCCCGGACCATTTCAATGCTCCGGGATTCTTAATAATTACTTCGGAAATATTACTTGACCAGCAACATCTTCTTTGTCATTTCAAAGCCTGAAGCTGCCAGCTTGTAAAAATAGACACCGGAAGAAAGATTGCTTCCATCAAGCTTCGCTTCGTAAACACCTGCTGTCTTGAATCCTTCTGACAATGTGCTTACTTCCCTTCCCAACTGATCATAAACTTTCAATGTTACATTACCTGATACAGGCAATGAGAAGTTAATTACAGTTGATGGATTGAACGGGTTCGGATAATTCTGCGAAAGGTCATAACCCGTTGGAACTCCTGTTGTCAATTGCGTTTCACTAATAGCAGTCAGCACCGAATATGTTGCCTTCATCTTATACAGATTACTTGTCTGCATTGAAAGCAGCATGTTCCTGTCAGGCACAAGCATACCTGCACCTGATCCGCCAAGTCCGCCAAGATTTGTCCAATTAGCGCCTTTGTTTAAAGAGAAGGCAGAGTTGGCTCCGTAATTTCCGGTCATTATAAGAGTTGGATCTTCTGAGCAAATTCCTGATGCCCATCCGCTGAATCCTGTACTGTGGCTTATTGAAAAGCTTGAACCATAATCAGTTGACAAATAAATATTTGAACCTGACCATTCGGTGGCATAAATCAGACTCTGATCAAATACTGAATTGCACATTGAAGGAGTTTCACTCGAGGTTACAGTTCTGATGTTTGTCCAGTTAACTCCGCCGTTTGTTGACTTGAATATGATTGCCTGTCCGCTACCGGTTACACCGTCGCCTACAAATACAACATTTGAGCTGTCCCACATTACGAGTATATCGCATGGACTTCTGAAAGCATAGTTACCGCTGATCTCAGTAAACGTCGAACCGTTGTCGGTTGATTTAAAAAAGCCGCCGCCGTCAGGTGCAAAGTAAAATACACTTGGATTGTTCTGATCCATTTCCAATGGCTGTCCATAATTACTGAAGTTCTGTTGGTATGATATGGTCCAGCTTGTACCGTAGTTTGTTGTTTTGATTACCCTGTCCGGTGAGCCTGTGATAGCTGCAACCCATAGGTTCGTGTCAAGCGGGCTTACATAAAATGAGTGCATGTTGTTTCCCATGCCGGTTGCCGTTGCAATTTGTGTCCAGTTCTCGCCTCTGTTTCTGCTGACATAAACTCTGTTTCCGTAACCGCAGAAAACAGTGTTCGGGTCAGTCGGATGCGAACAAAGGTTGTTGCCGATTCCACCTGATGCTGAAAGTTTTAGTTGCCACTGATATGAAACTGTTGCGCCTGCTGTTAGTGTCCACTGTGTGCCGCCGTTTGTTGTTCTGATTATCGCATTGTTAAGACTGCTTACTGCAAATCCAAGATTTTCATTGTAATAAACAATATCCACAAGATTGCCCATCATAGGATTGATTTCAAAATTGTAGAACCTCGCATTGCCGTTCTTATTATTTCTGATGAACCCGCCGCCTCCGCATAAATGAACATCACTTATGCTTGATCCTGAAACAGCATTAACATCAGTCTGCACTCTTGTATTTATCTGTGTCCATGTTGAAGTTCCCTGCTTAAAAAAAAGAGTACCGTATTCTCCGGTAATCACAATCCCGTCTGCAAAATATTTTGCATCCTTTATGTTTCTTGTAGTTCCGGTTACTTCTTCTGTCCAGGAAGATCCGCCGTTAACAGTCAAATATACTTTGCCGCCTTTGCCTGCAACAATTCCTTTTGAATTATCCAGAAAAGAAACAGCAGTGAGATCAACATTAGCCGGAATTCCTGAGTTTGATGTTGTCCAGTTGGACCCTCCGTTGACTGTCTTTAAGATTATGCCTGAATCTCCGCACACAAATCCGCTAGTTTCACTCACGAAAGTAATTGCGTTGAGTGATTTAGTAATTCCAAGCTCAATAGGATTTACCGGTGCATTTGACTTTAAGGTCTTATAGATCTTTCCGTTTCCTCCGGAAATCCATACATCATTATTGAATGATGTAACACTTTTGAAGTTTACTGAAGGTACTGTGTAGCTTGCCCATGTATTACCGCCGTTTTGTGACTTGTATATGAGCCCTGCATCGCCGACGGCAATAACATTTACTCCGTCAGGAGTTGTTATGCTGTTAAAGCCCTGAGCATGCAGGTTCTGCGAACAGAAGATCACTGACACAAAAAATGCCAATGACACACTGAATTTTTTGACCATTCGGTTTTTTTGGTTGGGGTTGATTTATTGAATTGCGCAAAAGTAATTTAACCTATGTAAAATTACAATTGTATATTTAGTTCGTATTGCCCTGAGCACTTCTTAATGAATCTCTATCACTGACCTCTGGAATTCGTGGTTTATATATCTTCTGTATGATAAGTTCGCGGGATCTGTTAATTGCTTAAGGCTAAAAAAAAAAGGGCTCCATTTAGAGGAGCCCGCACAATAGTTCTTGAAAAAACAATGGGCTAATTTTATTTGATTAGCATCATCTTCTTCGTCTCAGTAAAATTACCTGACTGCAACTTATAAAAATATATTCCGCTTGACAGACCGTTTCCATCAAAGCTAACCTCGTATGCTCCCGCATTTCTGAATCCTTCAACGAGTGATGCAACTTCAGCACCCAGTTCATTATAGACTTTCAATACAACATTCGAACTGTTTGGTATAGAATAGTTGATCTTTGTTGATGGATTGAAAGGATTCGGATAGTTTTGCGATAACATGAAATCCGACGGAATGCCGGTTAGCGAATTTTCATTGACTGCGGTAACTACACTATAAGTTACGTTTAGCTTATAGACATTGCTTCCCTGATGGCAAATCATATATCCTCTGTCAGGGATCATTATTCCACCGCCGTGTCCGCCAAGTCCTGAACTGATATTTGTCCAGTTTGCACCTCCGTTAATGCTTATCACAGCGCTTGCACCCCAACTTCCGGTTATCATCAAGGTCGGGTCTTCATGACAAATATCTGATCCCCAGCCGGAGAAAGTATTGTTATGATGAACAGAGAAGTTGTCTCCGTAATTTGTTGACTTGTAAATCGTGCTTCCGCTCCACTCGGTTGTCCATACAACTGACTTATCAAATACCGTATTTGCCATTGAAGGAATTTCACTTGCAGCAGCAGTATGAACGTCGGTCCAGTTGACTCCACCGTTAACTGATTTGAAAACCTTCGCCTGCCCGCTTCCTGTTATACCATCGGCAACAAAAATTATCTTTGAACTGTCATGCATCACAATAATATCACATGGACTTCTGAAGGCAAAGTTATTGCTGATCTCTGTAAAAGTTGCACCGTCATCGGTGGACTTATAGAAACCGCCGTTATCAGGTGCAAAATAGAATGTGCTCGGATCATTCTGATCCATCTCAAGCGGCTGTCCGTAATTGCTGAAATTTCTCGCAAGAACTTCTGTCCATGTTTGTCCGTAATTTGTTGTTCTGTAGATCTTATCAGGTGAGCTGCCAGCCATTGCAACAAGCCAGATGTTTGTATCTCTCGGGCTTACAAAAAATGAATGTGGAGTATTACCTGCAGTAATCGGATTGCCGACCGGAGCCCAATCCTCTCCTTTATCATTGCTCTTAAAAACCTGTGTTCCAAATACTATGAAGACAGAATTCCTGTCTGTAGGATGAAGTGAAAGATTGTTGCCAAGAAAATTGCCGCTTGCTCCGGGTTTGAGAGCCCAGTTGTATGTAACATTTGTACCTGATGGCAATTCCCACTGCGCACCTGCATTAGTGGTTCTGATTATGGCGTTGTTCAAACTGCTTACTGCAAATCCTTTATTTCCGGCATAAACTATATCTACCAGATTTGCAAGCATAGGATTCATCTCGAAATTTCTGAAGAGTGAATTTCCGCCGGTATTATTTCTGATGAAACCACCGCCTCCACACACATGAACATCTGAAACAGATGTACCGGCAATTGCAGTGATGTCCGTTCTGATATTTGTCTTAACCTGTGCCCATGGTCCTGAGCCGCTCTTTGTAAACAGAACTCCCCATTCACCTGCAACAACAGCTCCATCACTGAATACCTTCACATCAGTTATGTTCTTAGCTGTGTTTATCGTTTCTGCTGTCCATGATGTTCCTCCGTTTGATGTAACGTAAACTTTTCCGTTCTTTCCACCAACCATGCCGTTCTGAGCATCCTTGAAACTTATTGAACTCAAGTCCACACCGGTTATTCCTGTATTAGATGGGGTCCATGTAAGACCTCCGTCAACTGATTTGAAGACAGAACTGTTGTCACCGCAAACAAATCCTGTAAGATCATTTACAAAACAAACAGAATTTATGGAAACACTGCTGCCTGTACTGTACCCGGTGAGAGTTGTTGAACCTGTGCTAGACTTGTAAACCTTTCCTGCTGCAGTTGTAAGCCAAACATTATTGCCAAAAACATATACTGACTTAAACACTGTACTTGGCTCGGTATATGCTGCCCATGTGTTACCGCCATTCACAGTTCTGAATATCCTGCCGTCGTTGCCTGCTGCAATTACGAAGTTTCCGTCTGCAGTATGAACACTGTTAAAGCCGTCGGCAAAAGCAGAAGATATTGCCAGTACAAACATGCAAATTGCAGAGGCAATAATTCCTAGGGATTTTTTCATTTAGTGCATTAAATTAGGTTGGAGAAAATTTGTGAAACTTAAAAAAACCTGAAAGCATTATCAACCTCATATTTGATACGCCAATTCTTGCCAAATGATGAAAGATGAATCAACTCTGTCCAAAACGTTTAGGTGTTTCGAAAATTCATTCGAAATCAAGCTGGAAAGT
>CALEVL010000300.1 GCA_937924675.1 uncultured Ignavibacteria bacterium
GGGCCCGTCCTTGCCGGGTAAACCTGCCCGAAGAATACTGAACTTCAGCACTTTTCGCAGGCGGGCCCGTCCTTGCCGGGTAAACCTGCCCGGAGAATACTGAACTTCAGCACTTTATGCAGGCGGGCCCGTCCTTGCCGGGTAAACCTGCCCGAAGAATACTGAAATACAACACTTTACGCAGGCGGGCGGGCGACTCGCCGCCCTGAGCCTGTCGAAGGGTTTCTTTGCCAAGCTTTCTTAGCCTGCCCCCGAATGATTCTATCGGGGGTTCAAAAGAAAGCGGAAATGATTTTATTCTATGTAAACGGTTCGAGCAAACTGTTTTCCAAGTAAAACGTTTTGGACAGATGTGGTGCCGTGCGGAGAAGGTAAACGGTATTAGATTCATATAGAATCAATGTATAAAATTGTTTTCGAGTGGAAGAATTGAAACTTAAAACTGCTTGTCCTCGTTAGGCAAGTACATTTCTTTAACCAAAAAAAAAACTTATGAAGATAACAACCAAGCTGTTTGCAATCTTGTTTTTTGCATTATTTTCTGCAAATCTTAAAGCTTCAGATAAAAGTGACGGATATAAAGTCGGTGACCGTGTTGCAGATTTCTCAGTAGATAACTTTGACGGCAACAAGTATTCATTAAGCTCAACCGGAGCAAAAGCAACCGTTATTATGTTCTGGTCAACAGAGTGCCCGTTTGTACAGCCCTATACTGAGAGAATTAAATCTCTTGTTTCAGAGTTTTCAGATAAGGGGATTGTCTTCTGGGGAGTGAATTCAAACAATACAGAGCCCACAGATGTTGTTTCTGCCCATATGAAATCAAAGGAATACAACTTTCCAATGCTGAAAGATAACAATAACATTATAGCAGATCAGTTTGGTGCGGAAAGAACACCTGAGGTTTTTGTGATTGATAATTCAACAATGACGGTTGTTTATCACGGTAGAATTGATGACAACAAGGAAGCTGACAAAGTTACATCGAATGACCTTCAGATTGCCTTAAATCAGTTTATAGAGGGCTCACCGATAGCCGTGAATGAAACAAAGGCATTTGGCTGTTCCATTAAGAGATAATTTCAAATCAATCTACATGAAAGAAGGGCAATAGCCCTTCTTTTTTTTGAAACAAAAAATCAAAGTAATCAATGATAAAAGCAGCATTTTTTTCAGTGTTTATGTTGATCTTCAGTTCTGCATTTTCTCAGGAAATAATACCTCTCGACAAAGGAAAACTGGAAGACCTTCTCAAAAATAATAAAGGAAAACCTGTACTTGTTAATCTCTGGGCAACATGGTGCAAGCCATGCGTTGAAGAATTTCCTGAACTGCTTAAAATCAAACAGGATTTTGCGGACAAGCAGCTTGAGGTCATTTTGATTTCTTTGGATTTCGGCGAAGATGCTAAAGAGAAGACAATGAACTTTTTGAATAAGATGGGAGTGGATTTCGAGACATATTCGAACGCATTTGAAAAAGATGAGGATTTGATCAATGTTTTTGATAATAACTGGAACGGCGCCATTCCCGCAACTTTCATTTATGATAAAGATGGCAAACTAAAATCAACATTGATCGGGAAACGTTCATACGAAGTCTTTAAGACGGAAGTTGAAAAGGTTATGTAAATGAGAATCAGATTATCTCCATAATTTCATCGATTGTTTTTCTGCGTATGTCAGGCACAACAGCATCTGCAGAAGGGTAACCAACAGGTAACACAAGAAACGCCCTTTCATTGGAAGGGCGTTTTAATATTTTAGAAAGAAAATTCATCGGAGAAGGAGTATGAGTAAGGGTAACCAATCCAATATTCTGCAATGCTGTAATAAATAAGCCAACTGAGATCCCTACCGATTCGTTTACATAATAATGCTTCTTCAGACTGCCATCCTCATTCAGATAGTCTACTTTGAAAACAACTACTACATATGGAGCAACTTCCAGAAATTCTTTGTGCCAGTCTGTTCCAAATTGCTTCAGATCTTCAAGCCAGCTTTCCGGCATTCTGCGTTCATAGTTTTCTTTCTCCTCTTTCTCAGCTGCTATTCTAATTTCTTTTTTTACTTCCGGAGACTCAACGACTATATACTTCCATGGTTGCTTATTTGCTCCTGAAGGTGCAGTACCGGCCGTAACAATTGCAAGTTCTAGAAGCTTCCGGTCAAATTTCTCATCTGAAAAAAGTCGCACACTTCTTCTTGCATTCATCAAAGAGTAAAAATCTTCAGCCCTTTTAATACTTTCTGTTTCGGTGTATCTTTTGTGAGTAAGTCTTGAGAAACCGTCCGGAACTGTTTTCATCTGCGCTGAAAATTTTATTGTTTACAAATTGTCTTTTGACAAATCACCAACCATATTTTTGGCATCAACCTTTTTCGTAAATTCAGCATCCGAAAGCAAGCCAAGCTCAATTGCACTTTCACGTAATGTCTTATTTTCTTTGTGTGCTTTCTTGGCAATCTTCGCGGCATTCTCATAACCAATATGAGGATTCAGTGCTGTTACAAGCATTAGAGAACGTTCAACATTCTCATCTATTTTAGGATAATTTGGTTCAATACCGGATGCACAATGCTCATCAAATGAAGCGCATGCATCACCAAGCAGTCTTGAAGACTGCAATGCATTTGATATCATCATTGGCTTAAAGACATTCAGTTCAAAGTGCCCGCTCATTCCGCCAACAGACACGGCGACATCATTTCCAATAACCTGTGCGCAAACCATTGTCATGGCTTCTGTCTGCGTGGGATTAACTTTTCCCGGCATGATAGAAGACCCGGGTTCATTCTCAGGAATGAGCAACTCCCCTATTCCGCTTCTTGGTCCTGAAGAAAGCATACGAATGTCATTGGCTATTTTCATCAAACTCACGGCAAGAACTTTAAGGGCAGATGACAATTCTACAATCGCATCGTTGGAGGCAAGTGCCTCGAACTTGTTGGGTGCTGTCTTGAAGGGAAGTCCTGTGAGTTCAGAGATTATTCTTGCAACGATCACGTCATAATTCTTCGGAACATTTATACCGGTACCGACAGCCGAGCCGCCGAGAGCAAGTTCAGACAAGTGTTCAAGCGAATTCTCAATTGCTTTTATTCCATGGCGTATCTGATACACGTAGCCGGAAAATTCTTGTCCCAAGGTTAATGGTGTTGCATCCATGAAATGGGTTCTGCCAATCTTTATTACTTCGCTGAATTCTCTGGACTTCATTTCCAGTGTTTTGAGAAGTTTGCGCGCTCCGGGAAGGGTGACATCATTAACCATTTTATAGGCTGCAATATTCATTGCGGTTGGGAACGTATCATTTGATGACTGTGACTTATTAACGTCATCATTCGGATGCAGAGCTTTTTTTGCATCATTGAGATTGCCGCCACTTAGCAGGTGAGCCCTGTTTGCTATTACTTCATTTACATTCATATTGCTTTGAGTCCCCGAACCTGTCTGCCAAACAACGAGAGGAAATTCACTATCATGTTGGCCGGTAAGGATTTCGTCACAGACTTTTCCTATCATTTCTGCCTTTTCATTTGAAAGCACTCCGCACTCCATATTTGCCAATGCTGCTGCTTTCTTTAAGATTGCAAACGCATGAATTATTTCAATTGGCATTCGTGAATCACCTATCTTAAAGTTTTCTTTTGATCTTTGGGTTTGAGCCCCCCACAACTTGTCTGATGGGACTTTAACCTCACCCATAGTATCGTGTTCGATCCTGTGTGTCATAGTTGTTTTGATTTTCATTTAAAAAAAACTCCGCAAAGCTCTAGTTATCTTTGCGGAGTCTGGAAAAATCTAACTGCTTAGGTTACTTGACCAAGAGCATTTTCTTCGTGTCGACATTATTACTTGATTTCAGAGTATAAAAATACATTCCGCTTGAGAGTCCTGATGCATTGAAATCAACAGTATAATAATTGGCACTTCTGAATTCATTGTTGAGAATTCTTGAAACCATCTTTCCGCTCATATCATAAATCTCAAGTGTGACCTTTGAATCAACAGGCAACGAAAATGATATTTTTGTGGAAGGATTGAATGGGTTTGGATAATTTTGTTTCAACTCAAAAACCTGTGGAGAACCAATCTCAACTTCGTTTTGAAGATTGAAGTATTCATAGTTTCCGTTAAAATCAATTTGTTTTAGCCTGTACTGATACGAACCCATGTTTAGATTATTGTCTTTGTAGGAATACTCGACAGTCTGAACTGAATTACCTGAACCCTCAACAAAATTTAGTTTTTGCCAATCCGATGAAGAAACTAGTTTGCGTTCAATATCAAAACCACTATTGTTTCTTTCTTCAGAGGTGGACCATTTCAAAGTAACATTGTTGTTGCTTACAATAGAATTGAATGCGTTCAATTCTACCGGCAATGTACCGGTATAATTTCCATTGTAAGTGCTGGTAACTTCAGGTGTGAATGTTGGAGTCACAATAGCCGAAGAACTTGCGTTCCAGATTACCTCTGCCTGAACATTCTGAACTATGTCAAGTGTTAAAGTGGCAACTTTTTCGCCGAACCCATTGCCACCCGGATCGGAAGTGACTTCTTCGCCGGGTCCAGAGATATAATTGATCTGCAATGCAACCTGCTGCCCAAAGAATATAACAGTTTCCATGGGTCCATAGCCCACTGTGCTGTATTTTGGGTTCTGATTTGAAATCACAGGATTTGTGATTACGTTTTCAGTAAAATCCATCACAAATGTTGACAAGCCCATATTGTATGGCTGAGCGCTTGTTCTTAATACGAAAATGTCGAAAGTAAATTTTGTTCCGGCATTTGTTATGTCAAAATTTGTTGCGGTTACAGTAGCAGTCTGTGAGCTGACCATTGTTCCGCTTACAAATAATAGAGCAAAAAGAAATAGAAGATATTTCTTCATTTCACCTCCGAAGATAGTTGTTTAGAAATCATTGATTTAAAATTGTTTATTATCACTTCACTAATGTCATTTTCTTTGTGAGTGATTCCTTATCTGTTCTAAGCTCGTAGAAATAAACCCCGCTTGATAATGATGAAGCATTCAGCGGAACTGAGTAATAGTTTGCCTGCTTTTGCTGATTGTCTATGAGAACTGAAACTCTTCTTCCCCTCATGTCATAAATTGACAAAGATACTTTAGAATCATACGGCAAATCAAAACTAATCACAGTTGACGGATTGAATGGATTTGGATAATTCTGATTAAGGGCGAAATCTTTTGGAATACCTATTTCAACTTCACCGGTTAGTTCGAAGAATTCATAATTTCCGTTGTAATCAATTTGCCTGAGTCTGTATGAATATCTTCCTGCAGCAAGGTGATTATCGCTGTATGAATAATTGCTAACGGTTGTTGAATTTCCGTTGCCATCAATGTATCCGACTTTTTTCCATTCACCTTCCATGAACTTCCTTTGAATTTCGAAGCCGGCATTATTCTCTTCTGTGTTTGTTGACCAGCTGAGTTTAACCGAATTGCCATTTGTTGCGGCTGTAAAACCCGCCAGATCCACAGGAAGGGTTCCATTATACGATCCGGAAAATGTGCTTACGGCCGATTGGTTCTGAGGATTAACAACAGCAGTATTGACAGCATCC
This sequence comes from uncultured Ignavibacteria bacterium, assembly GCA_937924675.1. Lineage (GTDB taxonomy): Bacteria > Bacteroidota > Ignavibacteria > Tepidaquicellales > Tepidaquicellaceae > JADJAH01. The sequence goes on from CALEVL010000300.1 coordinate 5,599, forward strand.
CATCTCAGATCAGGAAGATTCAGGTTCATTATATCAAGTCTGACCGATGCAATTTTTTCGCCATAACCCTGGACACCGCCTTCACTGGTAATTATATCACCGGGTCCGTTTGTATTATAATATAGTTGAACAGCCACCCTACCGCTGGAATAACCAAATGGCTGCATCTCATTATATGAAGCTGTAACACTTCCGGCAGTGTACTTTGGATTAACATAAGTCAGTATGGGATTTGCAAATGTGCCTGTTGTAAATCTCAGGAAATATGAAGAGTTACCCATTCTGAAATTTCCCTCACTTGTTCTCAGAGTGAAGATATCAAAGCTAAACTTTGTACCATTCTCTGTTATGTCAAAGTTTGCAATTGTGTTTACAACTGTATGCTGTGCTGAAAGCTTACCGGATATCAGGCACAAAATTATTGCTGTAACAGAAAAAATTCCTCTTACCATTTTTGAAAATTCTTGATGCTTATTGATAATTAGGTACGTTTGATGCTTTGGCAAGATTTGGAGTAATGAATCCAAAGTCTGCTGACGTCACCGTTCCATTGAGATTCAGATCGCCGTCATTATAATTTGCCTGCAGAAGATTATTCTGAACAACAGTATAATCTGCAGCAGATACAATGAAGGACTTATTAGCATCACCGCCGTACATTCCAAAGAAACCGCCCGCCAGTGTTGCAGCATCATCTCCAAAATATTTATTGACACCGGTGGTAAAGTCATACAAGGAAGAAAGGCCGTTTAGGAACACTGTATTTTTTGTCATAACCGGCAGATGATTTCTGTGTCCGACAACAACATAATAACTTCCTGTGGCAACGCCTTCAATTTTAACCGGACTTGTACCGTCGAGGTCAACAATTGAACCGTCACTCTTGAGAAATCCTGCTCTTCTTCCGTTTGGAACTGCTCCGCCATCAGATGTAGCTCTAACTTCAAGATAGACCCAATCAACTACACCGGCCGGAATACTTCCAACACTTTCGCTGCCATTGTAATTGAATTGTGAGTTGTTATAGGGTTGGGACAATGGCAAAAGATTAAAGGACCTAAGACTGGTTCTCATATTTCCGCCACCGACATACGCACCCTGCAGAAGCACCTTAGTATTTATTACAGTGTTCAGACTTCCGATACAATTCTCATCACCTCCGGTAAACTCTCCAAACGCATTAATGCTTGTTGTTGTGAATGAGTTTGTAGATGAATTCACGGCACCAAATGTCAGCCATGAACTGCCATCCCATCTGCCGCCAATGATATTGGCTTCGTTTCCAACGACGTCACCGTCACTGTAACCAAATCTTACGGTAGATGTAAAATTTGAAATGCCTGATTGATTGACTATCCAATATCTGTTAAGATAGTCTATCGAGCATGTGTTGTTTGGATGAACACTGTTGACTGTTCTTACATTGGCATATGCAGGTTGTGAAAGATTCCAGTTTCCGAAAAAAACGAGAGCCGGAGCATAACCGCCATTTCCTACTGCAAAGTTAAATGATGTAACAGAGTTTGGAAGAAGTGCCTTTTTCAATTCTCCTGTACCATTTGTCTTTACATAACTTGCAGAAGCTGTAGGACTGAAGTAAGTTGCATTTGGATTTAAATATAAATTGTGAGATCCAATACTTAGGAGTCCGTTTTGGCCGAACAGAAGTCTGTGAAGTCTCAAAGAATCTGCCAGCTCAATTCCGTTTGCCCTGCTGATTTGAAGAGTTCTCAATCCGCCTTCTACATAAGTAAGACTTGTAGAGGCAGATGCACCCCCAAAGAACATATCTGAACTTGGACCGCCGATAATTTCACCGCCCGGAACAATGGCTCCCAAAATGCTGAGTGTATTATCCTCACCGATGACAATTCTGTTTGGTGTAAAATTATTTTGAACGGCAAAATCACTTCCCATTATAAGAGTTGCGCCTGAGATTGTAAGATCTTCAAATGTGGTTTGACTGCCATTATGCAAGAATCCTGAACCTGGTCCAATAAGTCTCAGGTCCCTGTCTATTACAGTGTTCCCTGCAATCACGCCGGAAGGCACATTCCATATAGTACCACCACTGTTAGTCGCAGAAATTGCAGCTGCAAGATTTGGGAAACTGACATTAGCCTGATTAATAATTGAATGAGGCAATGGATTACTTGCAGAAATTGTATTTAGTGAAGTTCTAACTAAATCAGTAGAAGTCGAAAAGTTAAATGCAAAACCAATCTGAGGAATAAATCCATCTATCGTAGCAGCGTTACTCATTGAAACAGTGTTAGGAGATTTTCCCGTTACAGTTGTATTCGGAGGAATTCCCGTTCCCTGAATACCCATTCCAACAAAAATTCCATCCGTTGAAGGCATAAAGGAAATAATGTTATTGCCTGTTGTTAGAAGTCCGCCTGAAATGACTGTTGTATCAGGTAATCCACCATTTTGCCATTTGTTGTTTGAAGCATTGATGGCACCGCCCTGATCAGTATAATTAACAAGTCCGTAAACTGAATATGTGCTCAGGTCGCACTTATCAACCACCATGTTCTTAACTTGCCTGTTAAAAGCAATATTTGTATCACAGTTTTCAAAAGTCAATCCTCTAAGAACAACAGTATCCAAAGCCGCAGGAGGATCAAACAGGTCGTTTCTAGCCTGTATCCAGATTCCGCTACCCGGTGACTGTCTGATTACTCTTGAGTTGAGAATAGAAATATCGCTGTAGTCAAGTCTGCTTAGAAGGTTAATATCTATGCCAATCCAGTTGTTAGTGAGCGGCATAACTACAGAGATATTTTCAAATGTCGAATTTGTGAGTTTCTCAAAATATATAGTATGTCCTTGTTGTCTGTTTGAGGGGTTGTTATCACTGAATACACAATGTGAAATAATAACATTGCTTATTTGCGAAGGATTAGTTCTTCTTTGGAAAGCAGCAATACCCCATGTTCCGTTTTGTCTTACGGTGGAATTTCTCATTACCCAGCCGTCAACAGTTGCAAAAGTCGGTACGTAAATTCCGGCAATTTCACTTCCGTCAAAATTGCATGACTCCATCAGAATGTCATTGAGCAGATCGCCATTGAGTCTTACACCATAAATCTGGCTGCTAGTTGCGAAGACATTTTCCATTGTTACATATCCTGTTCGGATATCTATTCCATCACCGGCAGATGAAGAAACTCTGAGATTCTTCAGCATCATTCTTTGAGATGGACTGCCTCCTGCTGCACGCAATGTTACCGTAGAATTGAACACAGTATTAACGGTTGGTGTAGAGCCTTTCCAAGCTCCGATAATGCTAAGTCTTTTTGTAAGTGTAAATCCGCTATATGTGCCAACTGCGACAACGATATTGTCACCGTCCATAACTGCCGGATTATCAATGGCATACTGAACAGTCAGCCAGGGAGTTGCAATGTTGCTTGCCTGTGCCGGCGTGTTTGAGTTACTGCCTGTTGCCGCATTTACATAGTATGTTGCAGCTTCCAGATTTGCAGTAAAAATCAAAATGGCTAAAATAGCCGAAAAGGAAAAGTGTAGAAGATTTTTCATATTTTTCTATCAACTTAAGTTTTTGTTCAAGTTATTATGGGTATGACAAAGAATTCTGTAAAGAACATTCGAAAAATTGCACTACAGCCGAATGAAATTTTTTATTGGCTTCAATTGAAGTTGCAAAATACTCTAATAAATTGCAAAATTCAATAATGATTTTGAATTTTGGCTGTAAAATATTTCTATTTCGTAAATGTAATCTAAAATGAATTCTAACAAAATCCTAACAAACCTGATTCTTGATCTGTAAAAAATCTTAATCTGCACCAAGATCTCAATCCGTTTTTTCGAGTTAACTACTCCGAACTAGGCATCGTAAAAATCAATTTCACAATTAAATTTCATTAATAACGAATTATGCCTAATTTGTAAAAATTTGTAATTTTAAATATATGCAGCCTAAAATTTATCCTTCGGTTCAGGCTTTCTTCCATAATATTCTGGACTATGCGGGTCTCTTTCCGCCGGCATCATTAAATCTTAAGGATTCGTTTGAGAACTATCTTGAGTATATGCAAAGTAAGGAAAGTTGGATGCTTTCTAAGTTCATTTGCCCAATCAACAAGACGAAGGAACTTCAGTTGATTCTTCCTTCAGGCAATTCATCAGAAAAAATCAGACTATCATTACTTGCATCGCCGGCAATCAGCGCAAATGAATTCTTGACGAACTTTGCTCAGGAACTCTCTGATTTTGTAAATCTTGACGCAGGACTTCACGATAAATGCTCATTAGAAACAATAGAGCTGAAGATCCCTGAGGATCTGCTTAATGCAGATTCAAAGAATAAGATTACGGAATTCATCGATGGTATTTCTTCAACAATAAAGATGAACTTTGATCACAAGGTATTTATTTTTTGTGAGATTCCGGCATCGGGAGACATTGAAAAGAACATGAAGCAAGTAATACCGGCTATCAATATTCACAATGAAAATTTCGACGATGCAGGATTCAAGTTAAGAACCGGAGGAACAGCTTCAACAGAAATTCCACAGTCAAAAACAATAGTTTCAGCAATCCGTGAATGCCTTGATCATAAAGTGGTGTTAAAGTTTACAGCAGGCATGCATCATCCGTTCAGACATCACGATAAATTGCTCAATGCGAAGATGCATGGATTCATTAATGTTTTTGGTGCAGGCATACTTGCATTCAGACATGCAATTTCAGACCATGAACTTCGTGATATGATCGATGACGAAAATAGTGAGAATTTTATTTTCAATGATGAATCCTTTGAGTGGAAAGGATGGATTAGCGACACCAAAGAAATACACGGGGCAAGAAACGGGCTCGTGATTTCATATGGAAGCTGCAGTTTCTCAGAGCCGACAGATGATTTAAAAGAACTGAAATTTTTGTATTAAATAAGTTTCAATAAAAATATTTTGCATAAATCATGAATTCATTCGTACAAGTTCATCCCGAATCACATTTCCCGATTCAGAACATTCCATTCGGAATATTCAGAACAAAAACCGATAACGACCCAAGGGCCGGCACAAGGATTGGCGACTTTGTTGTTGACCTTTCCATGCTTGAGAAAAAGGGTTTACTCGATGATTGCTTACCCGAAGACGCGGATAAAATCTTTGCAGTTTCAAATCTTAACAAGTTTATAGGATTTGGCAGAAGCATAACATCATCAGTAAGAAAGAGGATACAAACGCTGTTAAGAAATGATTGTGACGAAATCAGGGATAAGGAGTCACTTCTGAAGAAACTCCTGATCCCTATTGAAGAATGCGTGATGCTCATGCCGGTTGAGATTGGAGATTACACTGACTTCTATTCTTCCAAAGAACATGCAACAAATGTTGGAATAATGTTCAGAGGCAAGGAGAATGCCTTGATGCCAAACTGGCTTCACTTGCCGGTTGGTTATCATGGAAGGGCAAGTTCTGTAGTGATAAGCGGAACTGATATTATCCGTCCGAAAGGTCAGACAAAGGCTGACGATGAAGAATCTCCGATGTTTGGTCCTACCAAGCTTCTTGATTTCGAACTGGAGATGGGTTTCTTCATTGGCAAGGGAAATGATCTGGGCAAAGCGGTTCCTGTTAAGAAGGCTCACGATCACATATTCGGCTTTGTGCTCGTCAATGATTGGAGTGCACGAGATATTCAAAAATGGGAGTATGTGCCGCTTGGTCCTTTCCTTGCAAAGAATTTTGCAACATCCATTTCACCATGGATCGTAACTCTGGATGCTTTGGAGCCGTTCAAAGTACAGAGAAGAAAACAAGATCCAACTCCTCTCCCCTATCTTAAGAGTACCGGTGAATGGCATTATGACATCAACCTTGAAGTAAGTTTGAAGTGCGTGGGAACAAATGAGTTCATCACTATTTCAAGATCAAATTTTAAACATTTGTATTGGGACATTTGTCAGCAGCTTGCTCATCATACTGTTACCGGATGTAATCTGAGAACCGGGGATCTTCTTGCGTCAGGGACAATTAGCGGACCCACCGAGGATTCTTATGGAAGTTTGCTGGAGCTTACATGGAAAGGAACCAAGCCTCTCAATCTTGCCTGCGGCGAGTTGAGAAAATTTTTGATAGATGGCGACACCTTGTCTATTTCAGGATGGTGTCAGGGAAAAAATTACCGGGTAGGATTTGGCGAAGTGACAGGAAAAATTCTTCCAACAAATTAATTTGTTTGAAGATGTCATCAAAAAATGTTGCTATGCTTATCATAATCACTTTGAGCTTATCCTTCTTTAACTCTTGCACGGAGGAAAATCCAAATGTTAATAATCCTGAAATTCCCAATGAGAATTTTGCTTATCCTTACTCACTGAATTCCTTTTGGTATTATTCTACTTTCAATTATGTGACAAACTTCAGGCCGGACAGTTTGAGAAATATCTTCCTGGAAGATACAATTTCAGGCAATGGAATTGCCAGGTTTGTAACTGACACATCAATCAATTCAGACACATTTCGCATCCTTAGAAATACTCACTCTTCTGAAGGCCATGAACATACTTCTATTGAACTTTTCAAGCAGAGCGACACAGGTCTAATCCGGTATGGATATTATTCAAGCGGTACTAATTTCGGACCATTTCGTTTATCTCCTTTCTTTTTATCCATCGGCGAGAATGCGAGAAAGTTTTCATCCGGATTTGAATTATTGAAATGGCATGAAAATCCATCGATGCTTGGTGATACAACTTTTGTATTTGATGATCCACCTGTAAACGTGCTTAAGTATCCGATTACTGACGGGCTCGAATGGAAATATCAGGATTACGGTCCTACGAAGATAAACAAATGTTATGATGGTTTTCAGAACGTTACAACTCAGGCCGGTTCCTTTTACTGTGCGAGAGTAAAGAGAAAATGGTACTTCAATAATTCATCTTCTGCGGATACAAATTTCTTTCAAATTGATTATTTCTCTGAATCCGGAATGGTAAAAAGAGATTTTATAATCAAGAATGTTCTTGTAACAAACAACACCGGAGTTCCGCTAGGATATATTGATGTAGTAGAAAACGCCGAACTAAACATTGTAACTATCCCGTAAATTTATGCAAACAGATTCAAAACCAAAGACTGATGTTCGTCTCACACAAATGGTCAAAGCCGCAGGATGCGCAGCAAAGATCTTCCCAAACATACTTTCAGATGCCCTAAGAGACATTGATTGGTACAATAATGAAAATGTTCTTGTAGGATTTGAAGGCCGCGATGATGCCGGTATTTATAAAATGTCAGATGAACTTGCGTTGATACATACAACTGATTTTTTTACACCGGTTGTAGATGATCCATATACTTTCGGACAGATTGCCGCTGCAAATGCGCTCAGTGATATTTACGCGATGGGCGGTGTTCCGGTTAGTGCATTAAATATTGTTGCATTTCCACAGACAGAAGATATTACAATCCTAAGAGAGATATTACGTGGCGGAGCAGACAAGACACGTGAAGCAAATACTGTGATTATCGGTGGGCATTCGATTGACATTCCAAATATTGCTTACGGACTTGCAGTTACCGGAACAATTCATCCGGGTATGATCAAGGGAAATAACAATGCTAAGCCGGGTGATGTTCTGATACTGACCAAAGCCCTTGGCACAGGGATTCTGAATAATGCAGTGAAGTTCGGCTCGCTAAATGAAACTCAGCTAAAGGCACTAATCTCATCAATGCTGCGGCTCAACAGGAACGCATCAGTTTGCATGCAACGATTCAATGCGAATGCATGTACAGATATTACCGGCTTCGGTCTTGCCGGTCATTCCATGCAGATGGCAAAGGTCAGCGGTGTGGTATTCAGGTTTCACGGTGATAAAATTCCGATTCTCGATGGAGTGTTTGCTTCAATTGAAGCTAACATGCTTACGCGGGGAGACAAGTCAAACAGAGACTATGTAAAAGATTACCTTCTTACAGAAGGCAATTTTATAAAGGCAATTGATCATTTGATTTACGATCCTCAAACATCAGGCGGACTTCTGATATCTGTACCGGAGAAAAGTTCAATAGCTTTGCTAAACGAGCTTAGAAACTCCGGCGAAACTGTTTCAGAAATCATTGGTGAAGTATTGTCATCTAATGAACATTTGAAGGCGGGCAGCATTATTTTCAGATATGACTGATCAAGAAAGCGACAAGCAACTCTTCGAATATATAAGAACTGCAACGATACCGGAACTTCCATCACTCAAAGAAATCCTTTCTAAGCATGAAACAGGAACATACACCATTTCAGACTTGCTGATTTCATTACGGCATAGCCATGAGAATATTCTTCTAATTGATGCACGGTCAGAGAATGAGTTTAATGACTCAATGATTCCTTTTGCCGAAAACTTCCCTGTTTTGAACAATAGAGAAAGACACAGTGTTGGATTGATCTACAAAAAATATTCACAAGCAGCTGCATTATGGCTTGCTATGAATTATGCTGATCCCAAGATGAGTTTATTGAGAGAATTCCTTGAGAACAAGAATGCAAAAGATAAGGAAATTGTTATTTACTGCTGGCGGGGCGGTGGAAGAAGCGGTTACCTTTCGAAGATGATATCAGATCTTGGTTACAAGACCTCCATTCTTAAAGGTGGACACAAGGAATACAGAAAACATGTCAATGCATTTTTTTCACGGACGGAATTCAAATCAGAATTGCTTGAGCTGTCAGGATTGACAGGCAGCGGCAAGACTATGCTTTTGAGATTGGCAGGAAAGGTTCTGCCTGTGATTGATCTTGAAAATTCTGCGAGACATTATTCAAGCCTATTGGGAAGAGTGCCTTATGAAGTGAGGAAAATTTCTTCAGTATCTGATCAGTCAGCATTTGAGAATAATATTTTCTCCGACATCTCAATGAATACGAAATTTAATGATGAAGAGAATGAACTTTATTTAATTGAAAGCGAAAGCAGAAAGGTCGGTGATTTCATAATTCCGGAAATGCTATTCAACAAGATGCTGACAGCTCCTGTAACAAAAGTAGTGTCTTCGTTGAGCACCAGAATTCTCAGATTGAATGAAGATTACTTCGGAGTGAATAATCAAAACATAGAACCAATGATTAGGATCATGTCAAAGAAAGAAGACTTCTTCAAACAGCAACTAAGCAGCAAAACCTATTCTGAGCTTATGGCTTTCTTAAACAAAGGCGATGTTTATCACTTCACGGAAACAATGCTGGTAAAATACTACGATGTCAAGTATAAAGATAAAGGCAAGAAGCCTGAGGCAATTGTAAATGCGGATATTCCGAAAGATGCAGTTTCGGAGATATGTCATGTTTATAATAAATTGAAGCACAGCCCGAAGAAATAATTCAACGGGCTGGTCATACTCTTTTCCTCAAAAGACCGGCTCTGCCATCTTAGCAAAACATCCGGCGATAAGTGCTGCCTGAGTTTCATTGTGAACGCTCAATGAACCAGGTGCCGGGCTTGAACTTTCTTCTTTAGTCATTTTATATAACCTCTGTCCTTTTGCCAGGCTTTCTCTTAATCGCAGTGACAAGAATCCCCATGCGCCCATGTTAACCGGTTCTTCCTGAACCCATACAACTTCAGATGCATTCTTATACTCTTCAAGAACTTTCTTCATATCAGCCGGATCATAGGGATAGTATTGTTCAAGCCTGATGATAGCTGTATCTGAAATTTTGTTTGTGTCTCTGAATTTCGACAGGTCATAATATACTTTTCCGCTGGTAATCAGCACTCTCTTTGCTTTTGGTCTGTCAACCTGTGCATCATTGATTATCTCCATGAACTGATCATCAACAAATTCCTTTCTGTATGATCTTGCTTCAGGCAGTCTCAAAAGACTCTTTGGAGTCATTATCACAAGAGGTCTCTTCTTATGTTGCTTTGATTGTCTTCTCAAAAGATGAAACAGCTGAGCAGGTGTAGTCGGATTACACACGATCATATTGTCTTCAGCGCAAAGAGTAAGAAACCGTTCCAGTCTTGCGCTGGAGTGTTCCGGTCCCTGTCCCTCCTGCCCGTGAGGGAGCATTAAGACAATGTTAGACGGAAGTCCCCACTTTGCAAAGGAACTTGAAATAAAATTATCAATGATCACTTGTCCGGCGTTTGCAAAATCTCCGAACTGTGCTTCCCAAATAACAAGAGTTATAGGATCAGCTGTAGAATATCCGTATTCAAATCCAAGAACTGCGGCCTCAGAAAGCAGGCTGTCAAGCGGTTCAATCCAGGAAACTCCGGGTGCAATTTTGTTCATCGTTATGATCTCCTCTCCTGTCTCAGCATCGGTAAGCACAATATGCCTTTGTGAAAATGTGCCGCGCGCGCTGTCTTGTCCGCTAAGTCTGATTGGTATTCCATCCTGCATCAGACTTCCCAATGCCAAAGCTTCTCCAAATGCCCAATCCACTCCTGAGTTGTTTGTCAGAAAATCCTTTCTTGCATCTATGAACTTTTTGAGTTTCGGGTGAATTGTGAAGTTGTCAGGTAGCGTTGTCATTACTTTGACTATCTCATCAAGTTTTTCGTCCGGGACATGAGTTTCTACGTGCGCTTCTGCCGCCTCTATTTCTTCTTCAGAAACAGCAAGCGGAATGTCGGTCTTGAATTTCTGAACTTTCTCATGACCTTTACTCATTTTTTCATAGATCTCTGTTTCTATTTCTTTAAGCTCTTCGGGTGTTACAACTTTTTCTGCAAGAAGTTTCTTCTCATAGATTTCTTTGACAGACGGATGATTCCTGATCTTCTTATACATGAGCGGTTGAGTGAAAGCCGGCTCATCCGATTCATTGTGTCCGAGTCTCCTATATCCCCAAACATCAACTACCACATCACAATTGTATTTCATACGATAATCGAATGCAAGCTTTGTAACAAGCAATGTAGCTTCAGGATCATCTCCGTTAACATGGAATATCGGAGCCTGAATCATCTTTGCTACATCGGAACAATACTGGGACGATCTTGCCTCCTCGGGTGTGGTTGTGAAACCAATTTGGTTATTGATAATGACGTGGATTGTTCCACCGGTTCTGTAACCTTTTAGTTGCGACAGGTTTAATGTCTCAGCCACTATTCCTTCTCCTGCAACAGCAGCATCACCATGAATGAGAACCGGTATCACTCGGTTTCTCTCCCTGTCATCCATCCAGGTTTGTTTTGCCCTAACAATTCCTTCGACCACAGGATTTACAAATTCCAGATGAGATGGATTGGAAGCAACAGATACAACTATCTCTTTTCCGTGAATGGTTGGATAATTTCCGGTAGCCCCAAGATGATATTTTACATCTCCTGAACCCTGAGCTGTAGAAGGATCAAGATAGCCTTCAAACTCAGAGAAAATGGCAGACATAGATTTGCCGATAATATTTGCAAGAACGTTGAGTCTTCCGCGATGTGCCATGCCAAGAACGAGTTCCTGAACTGAATTTTCTGAAGCACAATCAAGCAAGTGATCGAGTAGAGCAATTATTGTTTCAGATCCTTCAAGAGAAAATCTCTTGTGGCCGACATATTTTTTATCAATGAACTTTTCAAAGTTTTCCGCCTCTGAAAGCTTAAAAAGAATATGCTTCTTTTCTTCGTTTGAAAATGAAGGCGTGTTCATGTTCATCTCCATTCTTCCTTCAAGCCATCGCTTCTTCTCGGGATCCTGAATGTGTTTGTATTCTACACCGATCTTGTCGCAATATGTCTGATGCAGAATATTCAGGATTTGCCGAAGTGTAGAAGTTCGCAAACCGGCAAGTCCGTCAGTAATGAATTCCCTGTCATAATCCCAAACAGTGAATCCGTATTTTGAAGGATCTAGCTCGGGATGATATTGAGCTTTTGATTCAAGCGGATCAAGATTAGCAAGTAGATGTCCGCGAACTCTGAACATGTTTATAAGCTGAATAGCTTTGGCCTGCTTCTCAATCTCTTCCAGATTATCGATCTTTCCAAGATCATCTGCATTCTTATCCAGAAACCATTTGACGGGAGTCATTGGTATCTGAAGATCTTCAAATATCTCTTCATAAAAATTATCTTCACCTTTCAATAGTCCGCTAAGCTTTTGCAGGAACAGCCCGGATTCTGCTCCCTGAATGATTCTGTGGTCATAAGTACTTGTAATGTTCATCACTTTGCTTATACCGATTGTAGTGATGATTTCATTTGTCACCGCCTGATATTCTGCAGGATAATCAATTGCACCGGTAGCAATAATCGCACCTTGCCCGAGCATAAGTCTTGGAGTTGAAGCAATTGTACCAAGAGTGCCGGGATTTGTCAGAGAAATTGTTGTTCCCTGAAAATCGCTTACTTCAATCTTGTTACTTCTTGCTTTCTTTATGATGTCGTCATATGCATCAAAATACTGGCTGAAGTTCATTTGATTTGCCTTCTTGATATTCGGTACAATGAGTGAACGGCTGCCGTCCTTCTTCTCAAGGTCAACAGCTAGTCCAAGATTCACATCCGGCTTTCTTATAATATTCGGTTCACCGGAAATTATTGTGTAAGCATTATTCATCACCGGAACAAAGTTAATGCCTTTGATAATAGCCCATCCGATTATGTGCGTATAAGAAACTTTACGGCCGTTTTTCTTTTTCAGATATTCGTTGATGAGTCTTCTGTTCTCTTCAAGTACCTTTACCGCAATTGTTCTGAATGTTGTGGCAGTTGGTATTGTAAGACTGGCATTCATATTCTCAATGATCTTCGCACCAACTCCCCTAATCACTTCAGCTTGTTCGTTTCCGGTTGGCTGAGGTATATTAAATTGCGGTATTGCCTGACCGTTGCCTGCAACAGTTTTTGCACTTGCAACTACTTTTTTTTCGTTATTGGTGAGACTAAGTTCTTTGAATAGAGTTTTCCAATTGTCGCTTACAGAAGATGGGTCTTTTTGATATTCATCGAGAAGTTCGAGCACATACCATGTGTTAAGTCCGAATTCCGAGATCTTTTCCTGCTGTTCTGCAGATAAGTCTTCTAATTTCATTTTGAATTAATTTTGCCTAATTTATCCAAATTTATAAACAACTTCAGCAGATTAATTAAATTTGAACATGACAAAGGGGATTTTGCTAGCTACACTGCTATTCATAACTTCAAGTGTGTTTGCACAAAGACCGGAAAACAGGATGTATATGGCAGGTGGTTTTAATTATCAGCTTGCATCCGGCGGTCCGTTGGACTATGTAATCGATAGATATAATCAAACCAGGGATTATCTCACTGATGAAATGGATAAAGTTGATCACATGTCAGGAGCGGCATTTTCATTTGGGTTTGGAATGGGTGAAGATGTTGATTTCCTGCTGTTTGAAATTGGTCTTACAATTGGCGGATCAGGATCGTTATCAGCCGAAGGCCCTGTCAATGGAGTTCAGCAGGTTCGCGATTTGAAAGTAAAATCCTTCCTCATCAATACAGGATTTGCCTATCTTATTCAGACTGAGCAAAAATTTGAATACGGCATCGGACTGTTTGTAGATTACGGGGGATTCAATGTAAGAACCAGAACTTATACAGCGGGACAAAATGCTCCGGATTTTAAAGACGTAGGAGATCAGAACAATACATTGGTGGGTCTCACACCTACAATTTTTTTAGATTACAATTTCTCAGAGACATTTGGATTAACATTAAGACCATTTTACCGCTATCAGATTTACGAGAACGATATGTCGTATGTCAGCAAAGAAATAAATCCGAACACCTACAACAATGATGATTATGAGAGTACACAGGGAGCCATGCTCGATGGATTCGGAGGAGAATTGAAGGCAGTCTTCTTTTTCTAATCAGTATCTGTTAAACAGGTTTGAATTGTTCAAAAGCCTGCATACATTTGTCGCAATAATGAATTGCCCGGCATTGAGTTGGTCCGAAGGGAGTCTGTAATCTTGTATCACGGCTCCCGCAAAACGGGCATTCAACTTTAAACAGAGAATCAACAGAAACAAACCCGTTAACATGTCCCGGCAATGCAAAGTTGGATTCCTTCAGCATCTGTATTCCGTTTTCAGTAATCATGTTTGTACTCCACTGGACATCAAAATTAACATCCACTTCAACACTTTTCACCGGCAGTTTACCTACTTTGGATTTGATGTCTTCCTTCATCATATTTACTGCAGGGCATCCGGCGAAAGTCGGAGTCATTGCAACTCTAACATCTCCTTCATCAGTGACACTGACCGAAGTTATTATTCCCATGTCAACAACTGATAATTTCGGAATCTCCGGATCCATTACATTTTGAAGGGCTTCCCAAATATTTGCTTCAGTTACCATTCTGCTTCAGGATCAATCTTATAAACTTCTGACATCTCTTCAAGAAGAGGTTTCAGATATTCTGTGTGTTGCCCCTTTCTTCCTCCATACGATGGAGTAACATTGTTTGGATCAGGCATGGAAAATCCGGAAGCACGCAGCAATTGATCAATGTGATCCAGCCAGGCATCCTGCAGATATTTTTCTCCGGGAAAGATTCCATCTGCGTTCAGTATTTCTTCGTAGTCAGACGGCTCAAATATGCCAAGCGCTAGTGGAAAACACTTGTCCAGTGATGACTGCATTCGCTCCCGACTTTCTTCATTTGCACTGCCAAGCTGTTTGATCCATGTATCTGCATGCATCGTATGATATCTTAGCTCGCCTCTGAATTTCCGTGCAATCTTTGCCAGGGGTTCAAACGAAGATCCGGAAAGCATTCCAAAGCGCAATGCCTCTGAGGAGTCAAACAGGAAATGTCTCATCAAACTAAAATCATATTCGCCAATCGGATATTCAACCAGGTGGCAGCATTTGTACTCATTTTCCTCCCGCGTGAATGCAAGCGTATCAGGATCCTTTTCACCTGTTTCATTAAGTAAAGTGTACAATGCAAGCGCATGTCCAAGCTTATCCTGAGCCATTGAAGAGAATGCAATATCTTCTTCCAGAATCGGGCCAAGTCCTGTCCATTCTGAATTTCTGTGTCCAATGATCAATTGATCATCGGCAATTCTGAAAATCAAATCCTGTATAGCAAATTTTTTATCGTCAGTCATTTTTTCTGATGTTCCTTTTTGTATTTATTGATCCTCTCCATCACTTTGTATCCACCGGCTTCTCTGTACATTTTTTCCTGATTGTTGGCATAAATATCTTCATCCCTGTAGTTTGTCTGATAAACATCTGTAGTCTTCACAATCCAAATGCTAACACAATCCGCTCGTCTGGCAAATTGCTCTTTAGCAAGAATGTATGCCATCTCATGATTAGGCGCATGAACCGAGCCAACATGAATGTGGCGATCTCCTTTTTTTGTCTGATGAAACACTTCGTAAGTAACCCAATGATGAATATTTTCGACAGGACTGCTGTCCGGCTCTTCAGGAAGTTCTTCTCTTGTGATCCTCGGATCTAATGATTTTAGTGACATTGTGTTAGTCTCATAATTTTTCGTTCATTTGATTATGACAACGGAACAGTGTATTCCTCGGCATTTCTCATTAATGCATTACGAACCCATTCACCTTTTTCTTCTGCTCTTCTTCTGACGGCGAGCCGCTCTTTGTTGCAGGGACCGTCGCCGTTAATAACCCTCTTGAATTCTTCCCAGTCAGGCTCAGTATAATCCCACTTTCCTGTTTCTTCATTCTTCTTAAGCAGCGGATCAGGAATTGTCAGCCCAAGTTCCCAGATCTTTGGTACATACATATCAAGAAACTTCTGTCTCATATCATCATTCGAAGCCATCTTCACTTTCCATCTCATCAATGTTTCCGTATGAACGGAAATCTTATCGGATGGTCCGAAGAAATGCATAATAGGTTTCCACCATCTGTTAAGTGCATCCTGAACCATTTCACGCTGCTTAGGCGTACCGGTTGCAAGAAATACTACATTATCATGACCATACTTGAGATGAAATGATTCTTCCATACATATTCTTTCGAGAGCTCTGCAATAAGGTCCATAAGAACCTTTGGAATTTGCAACCTGATTAATGATTGCGCCCGCATCAATCAGCCATGCTATAACGGCAGTGTCTGCCCAGGTAACCGCCGGATAATTGAATACATTCGAGTACTTTGACTTTCCGGTTATCAGATCATTGATCATAACTTCGCGGGGTTTGCCGAGAGTTTCAGCAGCGCTGTATAAGAGTTGCGCATGTCCGACCTCATCCTGAACTTTTGCCATCAATGCAAGTTTTCTCCTGAATCCCGGAGCACGGGTAATCCAGGTGCCTTCAGGCAATGCGCCGATTATTTCCGAATGAGCATGCTGTTCGATCATCCTGATCAGTTGCTTGCGATATTCATAAGGCATCCAATCCATTGGTTCTATCTTTTCCCCTGCCTGAATGCGAGCTTCAAATTCTTCAAGTCTTACCGGATCATCCTGAACTTTAGATCCATTCTTTGATTCTTCAAAAATGTATCCGCCTCCGTACATATATTAATGTTTTGATTTTGTTTTATGATGTGATGTATCGGTGAACCTCACCGAGCTGTTAAAAATTTCTTTTGCAAATGTAAAGTTTTTGAGGCGAAAATTGTAATGTAAAATGGATACTTATCATTACCTGAAGTAATTGGATTATAATCAGAACTCCCATCCCAAAGCAAACAGCATTGATCTGTCAACTTGATCCGGATCAAAAAAGTATGTTGTAAAATAAAAATCACTGTAAGAGATTCCGGCATATATTCCTGTCTGAACTTCCTTGTCAGCATCGTAAGACCTAGTTCTTTCAACTACAACTCCGGCATAAAGCCAATCAGTCGGAGCTACTCCGACTTCATTCCATGTATATAAAAAACTGTCATCAATACTCTCTGCATTGAAGAAATATTCGGATTGTATATTGATGTTCAGAATATCATACGAAATCTCCAACTCAAGCCCTGGTGCTGCACCGGCCACGCTTCCTATTACTAAGCCGGCAAGCGGAATCAAATTCAGTTTAATCTCATTACCAAATTCAAAATTGTAGCCAATCCAAAGTGAAGAGCTGTTCTTCTCCTCATAGTTACGTCTTCCCTCAAAATGCCAGCCTGACAACTCCAGAACTATTGTGGGCATAAGATAGTCATCATCATCCTGAACAAGATTGTAATCGAACTCAATGCTTCCGATGATCGAAGTTACTGATTGAACTGAATCAATTTGCGCATCCTCAGAATTGCCATATGCAAATATGCAGTAGGGCAAGGCAATCAGCGCAATCATGAAGATAAATTTCATTTAACAAAATGGATTTGAAAATTCAATTTAGCATATATTAATTCTATCCAACTCGTATTCAATTGTACGGAATAGAATCAAGTCTGTCCAAAGCATATTGATACATCGCATAATCTATTCCATTTCTGTACCGGAACCACCTCCTGAATTCATCTGTAACTATCTCATTCTGGTCATCTCTTTCTGTTGAATTCAATATCTGAATTTCCGGCAATGGCCTTCCAACAAGCGAGGAGAGTTTCTTCAACGATTCATCCATCCTTTCAGTTATCCCAATGAAGAAATATCTGTCCAATACTTCCTTATAATCAAAATAGCACGGCATATAGTAAGCTAAGAGATCCTTATTCGATTCAAAGAACTTCTCCATCGATTGATCCATCCTTCCATGTTTTTTTGAGTAGAAATATAATGAAAGACAGAACTCAAGCGGGTCACGAAGAAAAGTGAAAACCTTAATCTCATCTTTTCTTTTCAATATTTCCGGATATCTTTGAAACAGATAAGTGCCTTCCACTGCGTAATGGCCCACAATGCAGTCATTGCTCTTAATATTATTTATGTCAACCCTCTTAGCCTTGTATTCTTCAAGTTGATCGAATGAAACAAAATGATCATTGATAACATTGAACCATTTGCGAAGCACATTAGTAATGCTTGTTCCACCGCTTTTGATGAAGTGATGGAAAATGTAAGCAGGGTTTTCAGCCGAAGGAGCTGTAAGAAGAGGCTTTTCCTTGAATTTTGAATTTGTTTGCTCCAAAATTATTTCTCCATTGGTTCAGTGTTAAAATTAATGCAATTCAAAGACTTTGATATATATTGAGTTTGCTCAAATTCTTCAGTTCACTGCAATATTGTCATGAATTAGATGCAGCCAACTTAGAATTACTGTAAAGTATCAAAAAGAGAATACACTTTTTCAATTACATTTTAAACAGGTTACATATTTCATGAATATTTCCGAAGTTTCAATTGAATATTTTTTATCTGATATTTGCAGATTCACAAATCATGACAGAGTAAATTGAGTTCACAAGAGAAATTCAAATTGAAACCAGGATCAGTTCTCATTGTTGTGCTCCTGATTATATTTCCAATCGGTTCATTTTCACAGGATGGCACAAAGTATGACAGGGTAAAGAAAGCAATTGACAGTGTCAGAACTGAGTATGAGAAAATTACTAACCGAGTTTGCCCTTCAATTAATATTCTGATTCATACTCCGGATGATTACATCTTTGTATCCTCTGTCCCCGATGGAGGTATTCCCATTTCAAAAGACACATACTTTCGCTTTGCAAGCAATACTAAAAACTTTACGTCAGCATCTATATTGAACATGCAGGAATCGGGCTGGCTAGACATAAAAGCACACATCACCGATAAGATACCCGGAAGCAACATGCCCTATGTTCCGGATACTCCTGAATTTGATATTCCGTTTAAGAATGAAATTACAATAGAACAGCTTCTGCAACATTCAGCAGGTGTTTATGACATTGACAATGATTCCGTTCCGGGTTATGGCGGACTGAGTTATACAGATTATATGACATTCAAGAATCCTGCACATCAGTTTGAACTTAAAGACTTGGTTGAGCAGGCGGCAAAGAACAAGTTATCTTACTTCTCTCCCGGCAACGGTTATCATTACAGCAACACAGGATATACGATTTTGAGTGAAATAATTGAGAGAGTATATTCCTTTAACAGCGGGAGTAAGAAACTGTATGCTGATTACATCAGAGATTTCATCACGGGAGTTAAGGCACCTGTTCAGCTGGATATATCATTTCCTTATCTTGCAACTGACGTGACAATGACTTCTCCGTTCGTCACCGGAGAACTGATCACAAATGACAGCATTGCAGTTTACTCTTCAGTTAATATGTCAGCACATGTCGGTGAAGGCAACGGCTATGCAACATTTGCAGAACTTGACAAATATGTCAGATCTATGATGAAAGGAGAAAATGCACTGACTCTGCAAAGTATTGAGCTCATGCAGAAATCTGTGTCTGAACATAACAAGACTTATGCACTTGGTTGTATTTACATTGAAGATCTCGGCTACGGGCATAACGGTTGCATAAAAGGTTATTTGTCCAACATGCTTTATGATCCTAAAAATGATGTTTCAGTAATTATCATGATGCCTGTAAATGATTATACTTACAAGGATGAGATGGGAATTGTTTACGGTCTCAAGGCTTTGGCTAATGCGGGATTTCATGCCCGTATGGCACTAGGTTATTCGGGCAAAACAATTGGCTATTGATTGCCAAATCGAATAATGAACATGTGTTAATTGCTTATCTATTTTGATTCTTGAATCGACTACTATTAATTTGAAAACAACCTAAAACAATATCATAACATGTCAGACATCTTTCACAAGATCATTTTACTGGGCAGGCCTGCTTCAGGCAAGTCAGAGGTTATAAATTATTTGAAGAACGCTTCTTCACATGACAAGTTAAACAGATTTCATATTGGAAATATAAAAGAAGTTGATGACTTTCCAATGCTGTGGACATGGTTTGAAGAAGATGCAATACTTGCGAAGAAATTTGACAAGCCCAGAATTCATACCGACGATGAAGGATATTTTAAGCATGAATATCTGTGGCATCTTTTAATAGAAAGGCTTTCTCTTGAATATTCAAAACTGATAAGAGACAATGCGAGGCTTCACGAAGATACTACCTGTCTGATCGAGTTTTCTAGGGGCACTGAACATGGCGGATATAAAAAAGCGTTCAAACATCTCTCTGAAGAAGTACTCAAAGATGCTGCATTGGTTTATATAAATGTTCCTTACGAAGAATCTCTCAGAAAGAATCGAAAGCGTTTTAATCCTTCTAAGCCGGACAGCATACTTGAACACGGATTGCCTGATGATAAGCTGGAGAAGATGTATAAGCTTGTTGATTGGGAAGAAGTTTCTTCGGCATCAAAGACTCACATAAACATTAACGGAGTTGAAGTTCCTTATGTAGTATTTGAGAACATGCCTTCAAAGACGGATGATCCTGAATTGCTCGGACCCGCTTTGGATGAGGTGTTCTCCAGGTTATGGGAACTTTACAATTCAAAATAGATGGGCAATTAGAGGAACAAATTCATGTTTTGCGCATGAAATTTGCGGAACAACAATTCTCTACTTGTTAATAGTATAAACATCTACCGAGGTGATCTTATCATCATCAACTGTCACCCATTCACAAAACCTCATGATGTTCCCGTCCGAGATCTTTATATCATATTTAATGCAAACTATGTTGCCATCTGCGGCAAATTACTTGCTGTGCATTTCCATACCGCTGAATTGCCAGCATTCGCTTAGAAAGTCGGCGGCATTATTATAGACAGCTTCTGAACTTGTGTGCCGGAAATGTTCCGACAATCGGATCTTCGATCTATCCTTTGTCTCCCACCCTTCCAGATACATCTTCAGAATTTCAAGAGGTGATTTCTTGAAGCTCATTATATGGTGTCACCTTTATTTTCCTTTGGCTTCCTTATTCTTGCTTCTCACTTTTATGTTGAGCATCTCCACAGCAAATGAGAACAGCATTGCAAAGTAAACATATCCTTTCGGCACTTCGACATGGAATCCTTCAACAAGCAGCAATAGTCCAATCATAAGCAGGAATGACAATGCCAGCATTTTAATGGTTGGATGCTTGTGGATGAAATCACTGACCTTGCCTGCAAACACTATCATCACAACCATTGATATTATTATTGCGGTAATCATTATTTCTATGTGTTTAACCAGTCCAACCGCTGTTATGACCGAGTCCAGTGAAAATACCAAGTCAAGTAAAACTATCTGCACAATTGTGTTCCAGAATCCCGGAGCGGCATTGCTACCCGCTTCATGTTCATCACCTTCTATCTTCTCGTGTATCTCAAGTGTACTTTTAATTATCAAAAACATTCCACCGCCCATAAGTATGAGGTCTCTTCCTGAAACAGGATGTGAAAATACAGTGAACAACGGTTCTACCAATCCTGCTATCCAGCTGATTGCAAGTATAAGAAGAATTCTGAACACGAGGGCGACCGATAATCCAATTATCCTGGCTTTCTCGCGGCTTTCTTCAGGAAGTTTGCCTGTTAATATTGAGATGAAAATGATGTTATCAATCCCAAGTACGATCTCAAGAAAAGTCAGCGTAAGAAGGCTAATGTAAGTTTCCGGCTGAGAAAAAAGTTCTATCATGAATTTCCTGTAATAATTAGATTCAAAACAATTATATCAAAACACTTCACCCCGCCCAATTTCCTTTGAAGGATTATGAGTGGGGTGAATTAATGTGAGCGATCTTATGCTTCATGATCTTTCAATCAGAAGAAATCAAATTGAATTGCCAATCTCAGGCTTCGGCTTTTTCCTTCTGATATTCTGCTATGATCTTAGTTTCAATATCTTTGGGAACATCTTCATAGTGAGAGAACTTTCTGTCATAATATCCCCGGCCCTGAGTCAATGACCTTAGCTTTGTCGAATAGTCATTCATTTCAGACAGCGGTATCTGACATGTAATCTTCTGCAGCTTTCCAAAGACATCCATTCCCATTATCCTGCCGCGCCTTGTTGAGATATCTCCTGAAACGGCGCCCATGAATTCTTCAGGAAACACCACTTCAACATCGAATATTGGTTCAAGTATGACCGGATTGGCAGCCATGAATCCCTTTTTGAATGCCTGAGATGCGGCTATCTTAAATGAGATTTCATCGGAATCAACATTGTGATATGAACCGTCAAACAAAGTTACCTTTATATCAATCACTTTGCTTCCGATGAGCACACCAGTATTGAGAACCTCGTGTAGTCCTTTCTCCACAGCCGGAACAAATCTTCCGGGAACAACACCTCCCACTACAGCATCCACAAATTCAAATCCTTTTCCTCTTTCCTGTGGTTCGATCTTCAGATGAACATGTCCGAATTGTCCCCTTCCACCTGATTGTTTCTTATGCTTGAATTCGGCATCATTAACAACTGCTCTGATTGTTTCCCTGTATGGGATTCTCGGATTAGTCACGTCTACCTCAAAGTTGTACTTACTCTTCATTCTGTTGAGGATAGTATTTAAATGGATCTCACCTTGTCCGCTAATGAGAGTCTGTGCAGTCTCCGGATTGAATTGAACCAGGAATGTCGGATCTTCTTCATGCAATGAATGAAGCGCAGATGCAATCTTATCTTCATCACCCTTATTCTTTGCTACAATTGCCATAGTAATATTCGGCTTAGGGAAATAGATCTCATTTAGCACAACCGGATTTGATTTAGAACTAAGAGTATTGTTTGTATGAGAGTCTTTGAGTTTTACTACACCGGCAATATCACCGACAACAACTTCAGGCATTTCCTTTCGGTCCTTACCGTTCATAGAGTAGAGCTGTGAAAGTCTTTCGCCTTTGCCGTTAGCTTCATTCACAAGGTCCAGACCGGCATGAATTTTTCCTGAATAAACTCTGAAAAATGAAAGCTCTCCGATATTCTTCTCCGATATGGTTTTGAATATGAACATAGCCGGCTGTCCGTTTATGTCAGGCGCAATCTCAATCGGGTCATCGCTGTCGGGTCGTCTGCCAATTTCTGCAGGCTTATCGAGGGGAGATTCAGTATAGTCTGATATGAAATCCAGTACATCTCTTGTGCCGATATTCTTCGTTGCAGAAATACAGAAAACCGGGAATAATTTTCTTTCCCTCATTCCCATCTTAATTCCAAAATCAATCTCTTCAGTTGTAAGATTGGCACCCTCTTCAAAGAATTTCTCCATCAGTTCTTCATCTTCTTCGGCAATAGCTTCAACAAATGCCTGATGATACTCATTTGCTTTCGGTTTCAGAGGTTCCGGAATTTCTTCTTCTGTATATTCTCCTTTACCGTCAGTCTTAAATCTTAACAGCTTCATTCTTGCGACATCGATAACAGCATCAAAACCACTTCCCGGATTTACGGGAAACTGAACAACTGCAACCCTGTTGCCAAAATGTTCCTTGATGCTCTCAACTGTTCTGTCAAAATTAGCATTTTCCTGATCAAGTTTATTAACAAGGAATATGACATTATTCTCGTAATCATTTGTCATGGCGAATGACGATTCTGTTCCCACTTCTATCCCTTTGAATGCATCAACCAGTATGAGTGCAGTGTCAGTTACTCTCAGAGCAGATCTTACTTCTCCCACAAAATCCATGAATCCCGGAGTATCAATAATGTTGATCTTCTTGTCTGTACCGTCATTTGCTTTCCATGTAGTATTTAAGATGCTTGAGTTGATTGACATTTGTTTGTCAATTTCATCCTTGTGATAATCGCTTACCGTGTTCCCTTCTTCAACTTTTCCAAGTCTGTTTGTCATTCCTGAAACATACAGAAACCCTTCGGTGAGTGAAGTCTTTCCGCTTCCTCCGTGACCTGTTAATGTGATGTTTCTGATGTTTTCCGGTTTTACTGTTACCATTGGATTTTCTCCTGTTTAAAATAAAGTTGCTTAGTTAATTATGATTGTTCGTTCAGAGTTTCAAAAGCTCAACGGAAATTTTATCATTTGTAATCTGCAGATCAGTTATGTCTGCAAGTTCAATTCCCGCTTTTTCGAATTCATCTTTGCAATTTTCAATAGCTTCACTGTTGATCTCAAGTATGCTCCTGTTTGCTTCTGCTATTTTCAACCAATAGTATGCTTTGAGCTTGACATTTGCCGCGAGCTGACTGACCGCAATCACGGGCAGAGGATCCTTCATAATTTCCGGTATCTGATCAAGCGCTTTTCCCATGAGTTCTCTGCAAACATGCGTATTGACCGTTGCATCAAGTTCTACTTCGAAGTCAAATCTCCTCTTGCCTTCTACAGTATAGTTTGTCAAAGGATTGTTTATAATAAGTGAGTTTGGTATGTAGATCATCTTACCGTCAATTGTTCTGACATCCGTTGTCTTTAGATTCATTGACACAATATTTCCTGTGATATCAGATACTGAGATAAAGTCACCCGTGTTGAAGGGTCTGCTGACAATAAGCATAACTCCGGATACAAGATTTTCTCCCACATTTTTGAATGCAAAACCAAGTACTACTGCAGACACGCCAGCTCCTGTTACTATTCCGCTTGCTACTCCGGATAGACCAAGAACGCTCATTGAAATTGAAAATCCGATTAAGATTATGATCACCTTCAAAAAGCTCGCAGCAAAATTAGCTATCATCGCATCTTTTATTTTCAGGAAACTTCTTCTCTTTTTGACCACATTCCTGATCCTGTTTGAGAGGAACCAAAAAAACAGAAATACGACAACTGCTGCTACTACCTTTGGAAGCAGCCTAAGCAAGTCATGTGAATACTCCTCAAATATTTGAATCATTTCAGATTCCATTACTCAGGCATATTATGATAAATACGGTACTACTATTCTGGAACAATGATGAAAATTGAAAAGCAAGATAGTATTACTTTACAAAAAGTTAAAGTTACTTTAATTCTAGAGATGGACAGTTATATTTGCATAAAACTAAAGCTTAGATATGAGGCAATTAGCTATTACCACCTATGGAATGAATATTCTCAGGAAGAAAACTCATCCCGTTACTGATATTGATGATACATTCATTAATCTTGTGAGAGACATGTTTTACACTATGAACAAGGCAACAGGTATTGGACTTGCCGCACCGCAAGTCAATCTGGAGATGTCCCTTGCCGTTATAGATCTTTCAGGAATTGAAGAGCATAAAGATGATAAGCCGATGGTTCTTATCAATCCGGAAGTAATTGATACGCACGGTTTGGTAACATTAGAGGAAGGATGTCTCAGCATTCCTGATATAAGGGCAGATGTTGAAAGGCCCGAAGAGATACATTTGAAATTTTATGATTTTGATTTGAAGGAAATCCACCTCGAGCTCAAAGGTTTCAAAGCCCGCGTGGCAATGCATGAGATAGATCATCTTAATGGAAAATTATTCATTGACTATCTTTCAGAAGATACCAAGAAGGAACTTAGGAAGGATCTGAAGCTTATCAAGAGAGGGAAAATAGAAACCGATTATCCACTTTTCATTCACACTGAAACTACCTGAAACAGAATTTCACACTACAAATAATTTCTGATCTGAAATGAATATTGTGTTCATGGGAACACCGGGATTTGCAGTTCCGTCTTTGTCAAGACTCTATGAAGCCGGACACCATATCTCAGCAGTTGTTACTGCAATGGACAAGCCAAAAGGCAGAGGGCTTGAGGTTTCACAATCGGAAATAAAAAAGTTTGCTCTGGAAAAAAATCTTAATGTGCTGCAGCCACGAAATCTGAAGTCGCAACAGTTTCTCGATGTCCTTTCATCTTTATTTCCTGAACTTATTGTGATAGTTGCTTTCAGAGTTCTGCCCGCGGCAGTTTTTAATTTGCCGAAATTAGGCTCAATAAATCTTCATGGCTCGCTTCTTCCAAAGTATCGCGGCGCAGCGCCAATTAACAGAGCTATCATGAATGGAGATACAGAGACAGGTGTTACAACTTTTTTCCTTCAGGAAAAAGTTGACACCGGCAAAATTATACTTCAGGAAAAGATACGGATTGGAGTGAATGATAATGCAGGAATAATACATGACAAGCTTGCAGAAGTAGGTGCGGAACTATTGCTTAAGACTTTGAACCAAATTGAATCAGGGAAAGTGGAAATGCTGGCGCAGTCAGATTCTCTTGCAACACCTGCTCCAAAAATATTCAAAGAAGATTGCATCATTAACTGGAACCAACCGGCAAAAAAAATTCACGATCATATTCGCAGTCTATCTCCGTATCCTGGAGCATTTACAAGACTGAACTCAAAAATGTTTAAGATATTTTCCAGCAATCTCAGCGAGAAGCAATCTAATTCAGAGGCAGGCACAATTGAAGTAATTGACAAAAGACTCTATGTAAATACTAATAACAAGCTTCTGGAACTTCTCCAAATTCAATTAGAAGGAAAAAGAAGATTGAGCGCATCTGAATTTCTTGCGGGGCATCCAGGACTTAACGGCACGAAACTCTCTATCTGATCAGCATCATCTTCCTGCTGGCTGTACCGGCATCAGTAATAATTCTGCAAATATACATTCCTGATGATCTGCCCTTCGCATTCCACGTCATTTCGGTGGTCCCGTCTCTCAAAAAACCGCTGTACAAGATATCAACAAGGTTTCCCAGCAAGTCATAGACTCTTACCTCCACTTTTTGTGATTTAATCAATTCGAACTTGATGTTTGTTGAGGGATTGAACGGATTCGGAAAATTTTCCAGCAATCTTACGGACGAAGGGAGATTCTCTATATCCTCACTGACTCCTGAATGCCTTGCAATACAAGTGATCAGATTTCCGGCACCACAATAGAGAACTCCACCGGGATAGAAAAGCGCAGGTCCGCTGTAATAATTGTAAGGCACCGGATCGGTCCAAAGTGTATTTAACTCCTGATCAAAGGCAAAGTATTTACCCTCTGAAGGATTGGATGCTCCGTTACCGACATAGATTGCGTTGTAAGCATCAACTGCAATTCGTGCATTCAATGTGCCGCCTGAAATCAATTCTTCTGTTGAGTCAATAATGTTGCCGCTGATATTATCAACTTTGTAGATCCTCTTTCCTGCACCAATAACAAGATCATCATCTAACATTACGCTGAAAGTTGAATAGGTCCCTACTGCTCCCGGCAGCGACCTGCTCCACAGTTGCACGAAACCTGTCCCGGAATCTTTCAGTGCATGAAGTTCTCCGCCATCTCTGACAATGTAAATTGTTCCATCCCTTCCGATCGAGAATGGAATTTCCTGATCACCATCACCCGGAAGACTCTGCGAGTAATACTTGATTTCTCCATTCGTAATGTCAATCGCCATCAATCGCTTTGGAGTTGTGAGGCCTCCTTCAAATGTGTAAACGGTATTGCCCGTTACACACATACATTCTGCGCCGGTGTTTGGGATGATCCTGTATCTGGTCCACACAGTATCGCCGTTTGTATGATTGATCCGCATAACTGACTTAGTACCCGAACCGGGAAGAATAAGATCTCCGTTGTCAGCAAATGATGCACTCCAGATTATGCCTCTTTCCACCGTATGCCTTGACTTCCAAATCACTTCGCCGTTATCCGGATTGATGGCATATATTGTATCAAAACCTTGCTGTTGAAAATTTCTTGCATAGATCTTGTTGTCTTTAAAACCCATAACGATCATCACTCCGTTGTCAGCGTAGTTTCGCGTCCAAATAGTATCTCCGGAAGTTGCTACATGGCAGGCAAGAGATGCTCTTATGGGATTTAGAGATGTATAGCGTGTTGTGACAAGTTTGTTCCCTTCAACAAAGATCTGGTTTCCCCAGATTGTCAGCAAGCTTTGAGCCCTGTACTGGATTTCAAATGCGCCGACAGGACCGTTAAAATCTACACGCCCGTTGCGTTGGCTGTTACCGCCGACAGTGTTCCAATATAAATTCTGTGAGAAAAGGAAGCTTGAATTGCAGAACAGAGCAAGCAGAATGATAAATATGGTTTTCATCAAAATTAATTTGAGTTTGTCTTTCTCACTTATTTAATGTTCGTTATGCAATAAATGGAATCAAGTATGACAATGATGTCCTCAGCGGGTTTTTAGCAACTTACTTTATCCGAACATATCAGACATTCAAAACTCACTCAAAACTTCTGTGCAAACTAGCTTAACGAATTTTTATTCCTGCGCGTGCTGAGTTATCCAAGCGATTCATGAAGATATTTATATTGTTCTGTTCAAAGTATTTGTCAACAGCTTCTCTTGCTCCCTGCCAGTATCCGTAATCATCAATGATCAGAAATCCATTTTCAGAAAGCAGAGGGTAGAGATGAACAAGTTCGTGATAAGTTGATTCATACCAATCTGTATCGAGTCTAAGAATGGCAATCTTTTCAGGAATAGTTCCGGGAATTGTGTCTTCCACTTTACCTTTCACAAATATGATCTTGTCTTCGGGATATCCGGTAGTCTTCAGATTATTCCTTACCTCATCAATGGGAGAGTAACACCATTCATTGTATCCGTTCTTCTGGGATGATTTCCATTCACCGTCTGCATCTTCCTTTTTATAGCTGATGTCCTTTTCAGTAGGTTCGCTCATTCCTTCAAAGGTATCATAAAGATAGATCTTACGGCTAGTGTCACCAAGCTTCATAAGTGTTAGGGCTACCATCATTGTGTTGCCGCCTTTCCAGACTCCGCATTCAACAAAGTCCCCCGGTATTTTGTTTTCAATGACATGACGAACTGCCCTGTATGTATAGTAAAGACTGTCCACAGATGTCATGGTATGAGGCAAACATTTTTTCTTCAGTTCGAGAAACTCTTCACCTGTGTCCGGATGAAACTGATCCATCTCAAGAGAAAGGTAATAGAACTTCCTGAAAAACCTCTGCCCAACATCATTCTTCAGAATACTTCGCGCAAGATCTTTGATCATATTATATTTTTTGATTCACGTAATTAAGTAAAGGGAAATGTGTCCGATGTCTCAACGAAGACCTTCAATTCAAGCCATATTGTTTCAACCCTCAATTCTCAACTCAAAATTACTTCAGTACCATCATTCGTTTCGTCTCCACAAATCCGCCGACTGTCAGACGGTAGAAATAAACTCCGCTCGCAATATTTGCAGCATTGAATTCTACTTCATAACTGCCGGAACCAAGTTGACTGTTAACAAGTGTTGATACTTCCGCTCCAAGCGAATTATAGATAACGAGCTTCGCATTCACTTTGCCTGAACTCTGCTCAGGAATCTCAAACTTGATCTTTGTGGACGGGTTAAATGGATTCGGATAATTTTGTCCAAGCGAAAATTCTAACGGAACCTCTGACCCGTTTTGTGCTATTCCGACAATTCCATTCTGTCCGCCGCTGAAGCATATTATCTTACCGGTCCTGTTGCCGCCCAGAAATTCAGAAGTAACATTTCCGTCGATGCTCTTGAGACGTGCTACTTGTTCAACAGTGTTGGTTGTTGCGCTCCCGAAGTTATAAGAGAATACAGTGCGTCCGCTGTCTCCGGTCACAACATACAGATTACTGTTCTGTGTACCGGCTACAACATCCTTTACTCCATCGCCGGTAACATCTGTAAGTTCGTCAACTCCATGGATATAATTATTGTCCAGTGTATTTGTCCAGAAAATTGTTGCAGACCTGGAATCAATTCTGCTCAGAATTCTTGCTCCGGATGAAATAATATCTAGATTGCCGTCACCGGTTATGTCCTGACCAAGTCTAATGTTTCCATCAATGCTTGCACCCTGATTCAAAGTCCATATCAGGGCACCGTTGTTTCCGGAAATCACAAGAGTAGTTCCTGTAAATCCGACATAGCCTGCTATATCAGTAACTCCGTCAGAATTTATGTCGGGAATTTCTTTGAGATTCCAAACAGTGCTTGCGGTTGGATATGTCCATGCAGTTCCGCCGGTATTGTTCAAACCGTTAATTCCGTAAGGTCCTCCGTTGCTGCTGAAGTCAATTGCTCCGCCTATTGTTGTAGAAGTAATACTATGCGTGAAGTGGCCGTTCTGAACAGCATAAAAAATCACAGCTCCGTTTACAACATTAAGACAAATCGCTGCATGCCTTCCGTTGCCCTCGCCTTCGCCGGTGGCTGCAACAAGTACATCCTTCTTTCCATCAGAGTTATAATCTTTGAGAACACTGAGTCCGTTAATATCTCCGTCTGCAGTTATGGAAGAATCACCGTAGGTCCAGAGTATTTGCCCAGACCTTCCGGAGACAGCATACACAAGCTCATTATTGCCCCCTGTACCAAAAACGACATCCTTGACACCGTCGTTGTTAATATCATCAATGATCTGCATTCCATCTTCATACATAACGGAACCAGATACATTGTTGCTGGTTCGGCTGTTGACCTGCCACAGAATATCCGAAGTTACAGAAGAGTTTCCGTTGTAACAGATCGTCCAGTAATTGTCTGTGCTGACAATGACATCGTTAACCCCGTCCATGTTAACATCAGGAATCTCTTTCATTGACATTACTTTGAAATTGTCTGAAGCAGTATTCGGATTGTCCGGAACCTGTGCCTGCCACATCATATCCCCAAGCGCTGTAGCAGTGCTGTTTCCTATACCTGTTAGAAATATTTTCAGAGATTGGTTATTTCCGGCATTGGATATGAACTTCACGGTATCTGTAAAAGTGGTAGCAGAGGTTGGATTGAACCAGACTCTGAAGGTTTTAGTCCTTTGAGTATCAAGTTGAACGGGGAAGCTCAAGCCAACTGTATCAATTCTGTAGCGGGGTGAATTAAAATTGACGGCGCTTATTGTTACAGGTTCGCTTCCCTGGTTTGTCAAATTTATGTATCCTCCGCAAAGAGAATTAACTCTTCTTTGCTGATAATCAAGAGTTGCAAAATTTGAAACTATATATCCTCCCGCATAAACACCTTTGCCGCGAAGAGCAACAACTTTGACAGGCGTTACACCATCATTGCTTGTAATGCGCAACAGACCGGAAGTGCTGTCAAACTCAGTTGGAGTAAAACGCAGAGTGTAGTTCTTGGTCTGCGAAGGGTTAAGCGTATCCGGCGCAATGAATGGAGTCATTGTGAATCTCGGATTAGTAATTTCAAGATTCGAGATGATCAGTTTCGCACTGCCCGTATTGGTAATAGTCAGATTTCTCTCAGAGAAATTTCCGATGATCGTATTTCCGAAATCAAATGAATTTGCTCCGGTTGTGATCTGCGGATTTCCTTGTCCTGTAATAGAATACTTGTAGAGAGTTTTGTAAAGACCCGAGTTATTCCCTACCCTGTCTGCAACAAGCCATAAAAATTCTCCATCCCAATGAAGTCCTCTCGGATTACAGTCGCCGTCAGGATCCGGTGTTGGAAATGAAAACAGAGTATCACCGGTAGATTTTCGATAAGCATAGATCCGCTCTATATCTATAAATGGCGTCGTATGGAAATAATCATTCACATAAAAAACCGTATCGCCTTTTAAGGCAATTCCCTGAACTTGCCTGCCTAACAGAGGTATAGTATCAGTTATTTGCCGGGTACCGACATCTACCCTGTAAGCATAAGCAAACGGATATGCAGTGAAATCAGGTGAGTAAACTGAAAACCAGATCCCGCCATCCTTCAGAAAAATATCTCCGACTCCACCGGTTGCTCCGCCAATAAGCGTAGGACAAAGTATGCTGTCAATCTTCTGTCCCTGAGTATTTACCCTGTAAATGTACGCACCCGCAGTCCTGAAATCCTGTGCAACCCAGTAAGCAGTTCCGTCCCATACAAGTCCGTGATTGAATGTAAGACTTGTTACCGTACTGTCAAGAATCTGCCCTGTCTTTGTGACCTTATATATGCTTCCGTTATTATCTGTTCCAATTCTGAGAGTATCACCAATGCTTGTAATGCCCCAAAACGAATTGTATTGCGAATAGTTTGGAAAAGCGTAGGTGCCGACAATTGTCTGCGAAAATATTTTTCCCGATAAGAGCAATACAACAGCAATGGCTGTAATTGTCTTCTTCATGATTGAGTTTGATGGTTTTGTGTGTATAAAAAATCTGTAAAAAACTATATTAACAACTCATCAAAAGAAAGTTAATTTTAATTGAAACTATTCTCCGGACTCTCAGTAGCCTTGATTTACGTGCTTACTGGAGCAACCTTTTCATATTCTCAGTTCAACTCCTCTCTTGAGCTTGGCCTCGAGATGAGAGGACTTACCAGGGATGATATTACAATACCAGTTAACTTTAACGAGGCATCATCTTCGCGGGCAGGTTTTAAATTGATACTTCCGGTAGTTAAGGAATTTATGATAAATCCGCTGAAGAGTTTTTCATTTCCAGACACACTTCTTGCGTATGCGCAACTAACACCGGAAGAATTGGTGTTACGACTGTTTGGTCTCATAGATTTCAAGCCGTCAAATAGCAGGATTAGTAAGTTATCTTCTGTCAATAATCCGCAAGAATCAGTATCGAACTTCTTTAAAGATTACATTTCAAAGAAAAGTCCTTTAACTGATTTCACGATAGAGGAAAGAAACTTCCTCAACAAAAAAGTATTGTCAGCTATGTCTGATGCGGATGACGACAAAGGCGACAATACTGACATCTTCAAGTTCAATGCAGCAAGAGATTCATCCATAGCAAATTCAAAAAGGACTATAGAACTGCTTAACAGGACTGACAAGAAAGTACTCTATCAGAAATGCTATGATGAGCTTAGATTTTTCCTGTTATTATTTGAGCAATCGAAGAATGGAAGATTTAAGAAACTGCTTGATGATTCATATTATTCTGAAGAAGAAAACATTGATGGTGACCTCTGCTATTATTTCGAGGAGGAAGGATTACGAATCGCAATTGGAGGTGAAGGACCTAACCGATATGATGGTCACTTTGATATGATAATTGATCTCGGTGGAAATGATGTTTATAATTTGACAAAGGGTACGAAAAGCAATACATCAATTCCATCATGCATAATTGATTTAGGAGGAAATGATCTGTACGAAAGCAATCAAGACTTTGCACTTGCTTCAGCCTATTTTGGCTCTTCATTCATTTTTGATTCGGCAGGAGATGATGTTTACAAAGGGGCAGGCACATCATTGGGTTCTGCAATCTGCGGACTCGGAATGATCCTCGATGAAGCCGGCAATGATATTTACAGAGGTGTTAATCACTCTATTGGGGCCGCAACATTCGGAGTTGGGTTGGTACATGACATGAACGGAAATGATACATACATCGCAAATTCAAGTTCACAGGGATTTGGCATGACGGGGGGTATTGGTGTAATTGCTGATATAAAGGGAAATGATTCATATATAGTTGATGCAAGATCTTTGGATATTGGGAGATATGAGGATCATTATGTTTCAATGTGTCAGGGATATGGTGAAGGTGTAAGGCCATACTATGCGGGAGGTATCGGTGCAATCATTGAAGTTGAGGGAAATGACTTATACAATTCGGACATTTTCGGACAAGGCGGTGCTTACTGGTTTGCATTGGGCTGCATTGCGGACAGATCAGGGAATGATAAATACAACTCATATCAATACGGGCAAGGAGCGGGAATACATCTTGCCGTGGGCATACTCAAAGACTATAACGGATGGGATTTCTATTCTTCGAACGGTGTATCTCAAGGTTGCGGTCATGATTATGGATTCGGTTTATTGAATGATATCAGCGGAAATGATAATTACTCTGCCTATTCACTTTCACAGGGAGCAGGCAATGCTAATGGAATTGGAATTCTTCTCGATGAAGAAGGAAGAGATGGCTATCTCAACAAGGAACCCGGAAACACGAGAGGATATGGGAATTCCAGACGAGAGTATGGAAGTATCGGAATATTTGCCGATGCCTCCGGAGAGGATTTCTATTCCGTTCCCGGATTTGACAGTACTTACATTCTAAATTCAATGTGGGGCGGTTTCATAGATAATGCCCTAATGCCTGAATCTAAAACAGGTTCAGCATCTCAAGGCTACAGAGTGCAGGTTGATTCTTCAAGAGAATATTCCTTAGAAGATTATATGATCATGGCAAAGACAATTGAGCCGAGGTTTTCATTGTGGAAAGATTATGGATTCAGGAAGCTTGTTGATGACAGTCTGGCAACTTCCGAATTCATTCTGAAATATTTGGATACCGATGATCACAGAGCAGCACTTGTCTTGCGTGATCTTGCATTCAGAATAGGAACTTCTATGAGCAGCGTTTTCATCAGGGAGTTAGACAACTATCTTGAAGCGACATCAAACCGTGGATCACTAAATCCCGAACAGATTGCATTTATCTGTTACCTCTTTGGAGAAACAGGCAACTCTGCCGGAAAAGAACAATTACTTGACCTTACTAAAGACGGCAACAAAAGAATTAGAAGCTCTGCCATCAATGCGCTTGGAAAAATCAGAATAGATTCTGCAGATAGTGAATTTATAACATCGGCATCAGAAAGACTTCAGCAGCTTGCGTTGGAAAACGACTCACTTGGTATGCTTATGAAAGATATTGCCTTTGCTTTCAAGAAATATGCTCAGCCGGAAAATGTTCCAACGCTGATAGGAATTCTTGGAAACAGAAATTTCGGAGCCAGGTTTCTTTCGGCGGAATGCTTATCCTCACTCGGTGAGAGTTACTATTCACAAATCAGATCAGAGCGGTTCAATTCTATTCCTGCTGAATCTCCGGCAGATGTTGCATTTCTTCATTCTTTGATTAACGCTGATCCAAAAACTATGAATTACTTTCTTGACTCCCAAAGTTACGATACTCAATCAACAGGATATACTATGGCTTTATCAAACTTGCTGAAAAAAAAGAAGATCGAATTTTCTGACAGCGATTTTGAAAAAAGGGCTGAAAAAATCATTGATCAAATTAAGAATAAAACCGATCAGAGAATCTTCAAATATGACAACTAAAAAATTTTCAATCGCATTATTAATTCTTTTTGCGTTTCTGTTCAGTTCATGCATTGACCTCAAACAAGTTACGCACATTAATAAAGATGGCTCAGGCATTATTACAATCTACTACTCTACAAAGCTGGCAAATCTTTCCATGGGAGATGAACTTGGTGATTTTGCATTCAGTGAGATCAAAGCAAAAAATTTTCTGACATCGGCTAATTCAGATGTGAGAGAACTGCAGATAGAATCAAAGCAATCGGATTCTGCTGTCTATGTTACTGCGATTATAAACTTTGCAGACTTCAACAAGCTTAACACCGCAAAGAGCTTTTCGAAACTGAATACAATATGGGAAAGAACATCTGAAGGTTATAAGTTTGCTTACATCATAAACAAAGATTCAGTAAAGATATCTAACTTTGGCGAGGGACCTCACTATCTGAATTATGAATTTGAGTTTCCTGGTGAGGTGGTAAGTTCAAATGGAAAGACTGAAGGCAGAAAAGTAAAATGGACAACTGATTTGAATCAGCTAAGATCCGGGTTTGAGATGACAGCAACAGTAGAAGCCTCATCCGGCGTTTGCGGAATGTTTGGATTTGAACTACCTATAATATTGATGCTGGCCGGATTATTCTTTCTTACTATGCGAAACTACAGATCATCCAAGAAGATACTCTCCAGCGAATGAAATATATTATAGCTGCTTTTTTAATGCAACCGAGTAAGTCTGTTGAGTCTTATAATTGAATCGGAGTCTTTGAGATCACAACACCGTCCTCGTCACAAACAGCAAACTCTCCCGGAACAAATGTTACACCTGCAAATGTAACCGGAACATCTGTATCCCCTGTTCCTGATTTTCCGCTCTTGCGTGGATTTGTACCGAGCGCTTTTACACCAATATCCAGTTGACCCAATTCCATTGAATCCCTGATGCATCCGTTGATTATGATTCCATTCCAATTGTTCTTCACGGCTATCTCGCCGATCATATCTCCAAGCAATGCACATCTCATTGAACCGCCACCGTCAACTACCAGAATTTTTCCGGTTCCGGATTGTTCCAAAGACTTCTTGACCAGCGGATTGTCTTCAAAGCATTTGACTGTCACTATTGTTCCTGAGAATGTCCTTCTCATTCCATAATCTTTAAACGAATTACATTCGGCAACTTCTATTGATTCACCAAATTTATCGTAAACATCTGTTGTTTTCATTCTTAAAAAATGCTTTTTTTTAATGTGAAGGCGCTAAACTTTTCGAAAATTGTTTCATTGAAAACCGTTTCACCATTTTCTGTAAATTATATAGACAGCACAAATGATCATCAGAAAACCTACAATGTGATTCCACTTGAGCGGTCCACCCTTGAATACGAAAAGATTTATTAGAATGAAAACGAAAATTGATATTGCCTCTTGCAGTGTCTTCAGCTCAAACAGATCAAATGGACCACCGTTTCCCGAATAGCCGATACGGTTTGCAGGAACCTGAAATGAATATTCAAAGAATGCAATGAACCAACTTATAAGAATCACGCCGATCAATCCTGCATTCCTTATCCATTCAATTTTCTGAAACTGAAGATGTCCATACCACGCAAGCGTCATAAAGAGATTTGATATAGTAAGAAGCAGGATTGTTTGAAATTCTTTCATTGATTTACATTTGTTTGGAATGACAGCACAGCAATACCTAAGAATTGATTTGCAAATACAACTTAACGGCAAAACCAACGAATGTCAGTTACATCATTGCATTTTTGGTTTCATGATCATCTTTCTGAGCAAGTATCCTCCCCCGGAGTTTGGAACCCATACAGCGTTGAAGCTGCCTGTTACTGCAATTGTATCGGCATGAATGACAATCTTCTGACTATATTTTCCCATCTGAATTACACTGTCCTTTTTAGAATCAATGGTTTCACTCTCGGAGCTGTTTGATAGAATTATGATTTCATTTCCAAATGAGTTGAGATAGTTTCTTATCTCTCCTCTGCCGGAAATTGACGGCTGTCCTTCCTGACCAAGCTCACCATTCTCCGCAAACATTCCTGCCAACGAATCTGCATTCATGTTAAGAAGATAAGTGTCATACTTTTGAAGTGAACTCATTACATCCTTATCAACTTTTTTGCCGCCGCAAGATTCGAATACAAAAATTGACATCAACAAAAAATATAATATCAATGGTGCTCTTGGTTTTCGGTAGGATTCAGACATTATCAGAGATTTTATTTTAAAGGCACTAACATAATCAGAATAAATCTTTAGTTGAATCCTAAATTCAATAAAATGTCAGAAATGTTGCCTGAATCAGATCATAGTCGAAGAATCATTCAAGAGTCAGAGTTTATCTCTCAGTTTCCGATCCAATACAGTTTCGGGAAGGAATACAAACTGAAGGTTACTTTTTTGTTCGGCTTTGACATCTTCAAACCAAAAGCAAAATGACCTGAATTCAGGAATAAAGAATGCAATTGAGTCAGAACTTACTAAATTGAATAAGCATCTTATTTTAAATATCTTTGCCCGTGCGATTTATTTCATTCATTTCAATTGTATTACTGACAGTATCCCCTGTTCTTGGCAATTCTGCAGATTTTTCAGAGGCAGATGTTATTGTATCAAGCGGAATTTCACAGGGAGCCTATCCGGGTGCACAACTGATCATAGGTGATGATGAGGGAATATTATTCGAGAGATATTATGGAAATTACACTTATGATGAATTTTCAGGGCCCGTTACAGAGGAAAGTATTTACGACCTCGCTTCAGTCACCAAAGTTATAGCAACTACATCCGCTATCATGAAGCTGTATGATGCAGGATTGATTGATCTGAATGCTTCTGTTTCTTTGTATTTGCCGGATTTTACATCTAATGGCAAGGATAACATAACCGTACTTAATCTGCTTCTTCATAATTCCGGACTGGAAGCATTTGTTCCTTTCTATACATTGTACAATGATCCAAGTGAGGTCTTGCAGCACATAAACGGAATGAGTCTTAGCTATCCCACGGGAAGCAAGACTGTTTACAGCGATCTTAATGCAATATTGCTGGGTAAGATTGTTGAGAAAATTTCCGGACAATCACTTGATGAATATTGCTCCGTTAATATTTTCATTCCGCTTGGTATGAGATCAACATGCTTCAGGCCCGAAGGTTCGCTGCTTGAACTTTCAGTGCCTACAGAATTTGATCAATATTGGAGAATGAAACAGCTCAAGGGTGAAGTTCATGATGAAGCTGCATATCTAATGGGGGGAGTATCAGGAAATGCAGGACTTTTTTCAAATGCAAAAGATATCTACAGATTCATGAAGGCTATGCTTAATGAAGGTAGGTACTACAATTTTGAATCAGGTAAGGAAGAACAGCTATTCCAGCAGGCAACTGTTGAATTATTCGCAAATAAATTTATTGGACTACCCTATAATAATTCAAGAGCTCTCGGATGGGAGACCAAGCCGTTAAAGGAATCGAAGTATCGTATTGCATGCGGAGAAATGATTTCTGAAAACTGTTTCGGTCATACAGGTTATACAGGTACAAGTATCTGGTGTGACAAGGATAGGAAAGTAATAGTGATCTTTTTGACAAATAGAGTGTATCCTGACAGAAGCAATAACATGATACGTGAAATAAGACCTGACCTGCATAATGCAGTGATCAGTGCCATTGACAACAAGAATTGAAAATAATAAAAAATAAGACTATGAGATTACCAAAATTCGCAAATGAACCTTTTACAGATTTCTCAAAGAAAAAGAATAAAGCAGATTTTGAGAAAGCTCTTAAAAAGGTAACGTCAAGATTCAGAAATGAGTATCCTCTCACAATCGGCGGACAGAAATTCTACACTGATTCAAAACTCTATTCATACAAT
The DNA here is from genome assembly GCA_937924675.1 of uncultured Ignavibacteria bacterium. GTDB lineage: Bacteria > Bacteroidota > Ignavibacteria > Tepidaquicellales > Tepidaquicellaceae > JADJAH01. The sequence goes on from CALEVL010000300.1 coordinate 44,254, forward strand.
CCATCAAGAAAAGATGAAAAGCTCGGCGTTTTCCAGAAGGCAACGGCTGAGATGGCAATGCAGGCAATTGATATAGCGCATAATACTTTTCAGACCTGGAAGAATACACATCCAAAGACAAGGGCAAAGTTTCTTTTGGATGCTGCAAAGAAGATGAGGAAGAGAAAGCATGAATTCTCTGCAATGATGGTATATGAGGTAGGCAAGAACTGGGCAGAAGCAGACGGTGATACTGCTGAAGCTATTGACTTCATGGAATTCTATGCAAGGGAAATGTTGAGATATGCTGCAGGACAACCGGTAACGAAATACCCGGGAGAAAAAAACCGGCTTGATTATATACCGCTTGGAGTTGGAGTTGTAATTCCGCCATGGAATTTTCCTTTGGCAATACTTGTAGGAATGACTACTGCTTCAATTGTTACAGGTAACACTGTAGTTCTGAAACCTTCGAGTGACTCCCCTGCCATTGCACAGATGTTTTTTGAACTGATGGAAGAAGTCGGATTGCCTCCTGGAGTCTTGAACTTTGTACCGGGAGATGGAGGTGTCATAGGCGATCTGCTCGTAACACATCCAAAGACGAGGTATATTGCTTTTACTGGTTCGATGGAAGTTGGTCTTAGAGTAAATGAACTGGCTGCAAAAAATCAGCCGCATCAGATATGGATAAAGAGAGTCATAGCAGAGATGGGCGGAAAAGATGCAATTGTTGTTGATTCTGAATTGAAAGATTTCAATGATACAGTGCGGGGAGTCATACAAGCAGCTTTTGGATTCCAGGGTCAGAAGTGTTCAGCTTGTTCAAGAGTCATAGTTGATGAAAAGATTTATGATAAGTTCTGCAATGCTCTTGCAGAAGAAGCCAAGAAACTTAAGGTTGGTGATGCTACTGACAATCCAAATCTTGGTCCTGTAATAAATGAGAAATCAAAGAACAGCATCTCTGAGTACATTAAGAAAGGCATTGAAGAAGGCGGGAAACTGATTCACGGTGGAATGGAAGTGAATGAGAAAGGTCACTTCATTCAGCCGACAATTATTAAAGATGTTCTGCCTGATGCAACTATTGCACAGGAAGAGATATTTGGTCCTGTTCTTGCAGTTATCAAATCAAAGAATTTTGATGATGCAATGGACATTGCCAATGGCACAATTTACGGACTGACCGGTGCTGTTTATACCAAGAGCAAGAAGAAACTGGAGCGTGCAGAGAAAGAATTTTTCGTAGGCAATCTTTATTTGAACAGAAAGTGTACGGGAGCGCTTGTTGGAGTTCATCCGTTTGGTGGATTCAATATGAGTGGCACAGATTCAAAGGCAGGCGGAAGAGATTATCTCGGACTGTTCATGCAAGCGAAATCAATTGCAGAAAAAGCAAAATAACTCGACAATGAAAATACTAATAACACTAATCTTTCTCGGCGTAATTGCTTTTGTTGGATGTGGAGACATTCAGGAAAAGGTCAATCAGAAAATTGAAGAAAAAGTTGACAAAACGATTGATGAAAATTTAAAACAGCTTGAAACCGAACTTGACAAGGCTTCAAAGCAGCTTGATTCAATGAAGACCAAATCATTCGAATCGATGGACTCCGTCAAGTATACACTGGACTCAGCTAACACGAAGATCAAGGAAATGCTTGATCAACAAAAAATTAAGATTGAACAAAAAACTAAAGAACTTACCAAATGAAAATTCATGAGTATCAGGCAAAGACTTTGCTGAAGAAATATGGTGTGCCTGTTCAGGACGGTCATGCGATTCAGGATATGATGTACTTTGATTCAGCTGTCGAAGACCTTAGGTCAAAAGGTATTGAACAATTCGTGATAAAATCGCAGATACATGCCGGAGGCAGAGGCAAAGGAAAAGTATTTAACAAGAATAACAGAGAGGAACTTGTTGTTGAAGGCGGTGTGAAATTCTTTGGAGATAAAATTGATAAGGCAAAGGTATTCGCCGAAAAGATTCTTGGCAATATTCTTGTTACGCATCAGACAGGCAGTGAGGGCAAGGAAGTAAAGACTATTTTCATTTCTGAAGGAATTGACTATGCGAAGGAGCTTTATCTTGGAATACTTCTTGACAGAAATGTTTCTAAGAATGTTATCATGGCATCAACTGAAGGTGGTGTGGAGATTGAGAAAGTTGCAGAAGAGACTCCAGAGAAGATCATTAAGGTTTGGGTTGATCCGTCTGTTGGATTTCTTTCATATCAGGCAAGAGAACTTGCTTATGGTCTCGGACTCGAAGGCGATTTGCAAAAAGATTTCATTAAGTTCATCACAAATCTTTACAAGGCATATGAAGAACTTGATGCATCGCTGATTGAGGTCAATCCAATGGTCATTACAAACGACAACAAGATCCTTGCACTTGATGCAAAGGTTACGCTTGATGACAATGCAATGTTCAGGCATAAAGATTTTCCGGAAATGAAGGATGAGAATGAAGAAGACGCCTTGGAACTTGAAGCAGCTAAACATAATCTTAATTACATCAAGCTTGACGGCAATGTGGGCTGCATGGTAAACGGAGCTGGTCTGGCAATGGGAACTATGGACCTTATCAAGCTTGCCGGCGGTTCTCCTGCAAACTTTCTTGATGTAGGCGGAACTGCTACTCCGGATACGGTTGAGAACGGATTCAAAATCATTCTTTCGGACGAAAACGTGAAGGCAATCCTGATAAATATTTTCGGAGGAATTGTCAGGTGCGACCGGGTAGCTGCTGGTGTAATCCAAGCAGCAAAGAATATTCACATATCTGTTCCTGTAGTTGTCAGATTACAGGGAACAAATGCTGAAGAAGCGAAGAAGCTTCTTGATGAATCCGGATTGAATCTTATTCCTGCAACTACTCTCGAAGAAGCTGCAGAGAAAGTAACCGAAGCACTTTCAGCAAAGCCATGATACAAAAAGAAGAATTTCTGAAAGATAGTACGGATCACAGCACAATATTTGAAGAAAGCTATTCATTTACTTACGATGATATCTCAATAATTCCAAATCAGATATCAAGGATTGAGCACAGATCTGATTGCAATACTTCAGTTGAATTTCTCGGAATTAAGTTGTCAGTTCCTGTCATTGCTTCACCTATGAATACTGTTTGCGGAGGCAGAATGGCAAAGTCACTTTCTGATCTGCACTGTCTTGGTATTGTTCACAGATTCAACTCACCGGAGAGCCAGGTGTCTGAATTCGGCATGTACCATTTTGAGAACTCTCCGTTTAAGTCTGCAGCAATTGGCATCAATGTTGATACGGAACCGAGAAGACTTAAGATGCTTGCAGATGCCGGCATAAGCATTGTTTGTGTAGATGTAGCAAATGGCGGTTCAAGAATATTGGAAAATTTTATGAACAGGATACGAAGTATAGTTGATGAGTATGGCATAAAGATTATCATGGGCAATGTAGCAAGCTATGAAACAACTAAGTTTCTGATCGAGCTTGGTGCAGATGCAATAAGGGTTGGGATTGGTTCAGGTGCAATGTGTTCTACATCAATAAAATCAGGAATAGGTATTGGCCAAGTTGATGCCATCTTAAGAGCACTCTCTGCAAGAAGTGATTCAGGAAAGGATGTGAAGATCATCGCAGACGGAGGTATCTCAACACCCGGTGCAATGTGCAAGGCAATAGCTCTTGGATGTGATGCAGTTATGTTTGGAAGAGTTCTTGCAGGAACGGATGAATCTCCCGGAGAAGTTCTTAAGTACAACAACCAAAGATGGAAGAAGTATTGCGGCAGCGCATCATTTGCCGTCAAACAGGACAATAAGAACTATATTGAGGGTGAGGAATCCCTGGTACCGTACAAGGGTTCTGTGACTAAGATCATTACTGATTATCGTGAAGGACTGCAATCATCTATGAGCTATTTAAATGCAGCAACTTTGGCTGAATACAAAGCCAACGCGAGATTTGTTAAACTTTCATCAAGTTCATTCAACGAAAGACAACCGCAACTGTAGTCAGTTAACTGAATGATCAAACTCTATTGGTTCAGAAAAGATCTTCGGCTCGATGACAATACTGCACTTGCGGCATTTGCAGACAGTGCTTCGAGCATCGATAAGATATCGTTCATTTACATAAAGAATCGAGACACATTAAGATACTTTGGAAAGAAGCGTATTAAGTTTCTGATTGAATCTCTTGAAGAGCTTACTGCAGATCTGAAAAGTCTTGGATATGAATTACAGATATTCGAAGGCAAGAGCGATGAGATATTTCAAACTATTGCTCTGGAGCATGGTGCAGTTGAACTGTATTACAACAAGCAAGTTGAACCATATTGCATAGACCGGGATAATAAAGTATCCGACATAGTTTCAGGCAACGGAGGAGTCATTAAATCATATGACGATACCACTCTTCTTCCACCTGCCACTGTAAAAACTCTTGAGGGAGGTCAATACAAAGTATATACTCCCTTCAAGAATCAGTTCATGAAGCAGATATCTGAAAATGATTACTCTGTGAGGGGTGTAAAGCTAAAACGTGGATACACCGAGATTAAGCTCAACGCAAATGTCCGAAAACATTTTGTGGAAGAAGAAGCGGGCTTGATTAAAGGTGGCAGAAGAGAAGGACTAAGTTTGTTAAAAGATTTTTATTCCGGAGCTCTCAACCGTTACAAATCACAGAGGGACTTTCCTGCAACAGCCGGTACGAGTTTTCTTTCTGCTCACTTTCATTTTGGAACAGTGAGCATACGTGAAGCATACAGAGCCGCAACAAAGAAACTGAAACAATGCTCAAGTGAAACTGAACAAAATGAAGTCAGAACCTGGATGAATGAGTTGCTATGGAGAGAATTTTACTATCACATTACATATTCTAATCCACAACTCACTTACAGTTCATTCAGGACAGAATTTGACAATGTTCAATGGAACAGCAACGAAGATCATTTCAAGCAATGGTGTGAAGGAAAGACCGGATATCCAATAGTTGATGCAGGCATGAGACAATTGAAAACTGACGGCTGGATGCATAACAGAGTAAGGATGATCACGGCAATGTTTCTGACGAAAGATCTTTTTATTGACTGGAGATTGGGAGAGAAATATTTTGCAGAGAATCTTATTGACCTGGATTTCTCAAGCAATAACGGAGGCTGGCAATGGAGTGCTTCTACAGGTGTTGATGCCCAACCCTATTTCAGAATTTTCAATCCATTTCTGCAAAGCAAAAGGTTTGATCCTGAAGGTGAATACATAAGAAAGTTTGTACCTGAATTAAAAAATCTTCCTGCAGAATATATTCACGAACCGGGTATGATGAGTGAGGATCATCAGAAGAGATATGGAATCACAATTGGAGTTGACTATCCCCTGCCAATAGTTGATCACATGAAAGCAAAAGAAGAAGCAGTAAGAAGATTCAGTATAGCATCTGGAAAAATTCAAAATGAAGATTGACAACAGTTTACGATAAATACGAACCGGTAATAGGGCTGGAAGTGCATGCTCAGATGAAGACAAGAACAAAGGCATTCTGCGGTTGTTCTACGGATTTTCATGCTTCGCCAAACTCTAATGTTTGTCCGGTTTGCTTAGGACATCCCGGAGTTCTGCCTGTGCTCAATCTTGAGCTTGTGGATTATGCAATTAAAATGGGGCTTGCTACAAAGTGCTCGATAGCGGAGAATACACTCTTTGCGAGGAAGAACTATTTTTATCCTGACCTTTCGAAGGGTTATCAGATCACTCAGTTTGAAACGCCGCTGTGTTCCGGTGGCCATGTAAGCATTCGCATTAAGGATAAGTCAATCAAAAGGATTGGCATTACAAGGATTCATATGGAGGAAGATGCCGGAAAATCCATTCATGATTTTTCTGACGACGATACACTTGTTGATTTCAACAGATGCGGTGTACCCTTGATAGAGATTGTAAGCGAACCAGATATCAATTCATCAGACGAAGCACACAGGTATCTTTACAAGATCAGGCAGATACTTGTTTATTTAGGTATCAATGACGGTAATCTTGAAGAGGGTTCAATGCGATGCGATGCAAATATTTCAGTTCGTCGTAAAGGTGATGAAAGGCTTGGAACAAGAACTGAGATCAAGAATCTCAATTCTTTCAAGAATGTAGTAGATGCTATAGAAGCTGAGATAAAGCGTCAGGTTGATCTTCTTGAATCAGGAGAAAAAGTTTCTTACCACACGATGACCTATAATGCTAAGGATAAGACTACTTCACATACAAGAAGCAAAGAAGAAGCACACGACTACAGATATTTTCCTGAACCGGATCTGGTTCGTCTCTATGTTGGCAAACAGCAGATAGATAACGTCAGTTCTGAACTTCCGGAACCGCCTGATGAAAGAAGTGAAAGATTCATAAGAGAGTATGGACTTACAGATGCTGAAGCGGAAGAAATTACTTCCGAGAAACCCCTTGCAGACTATTTTGAGGGAATTACAGAGGCCTTAATAAATAAGGACACTAAGACCTTTAAAGTATCTGCGAATATTTTCCGCGTTGATGTAAAGAGAGTTCTTAATGAAGAAAAGATTGAAATAAATAAGTTCCAACTTTCTCCTAAGGTTGTCGCCAAACTTGCAGATTCAGTTTCTGAAGGAAAGATAAGCGCAAGTGCATCAAGAGAAGTGTTTGCAGAACTTCTCGGTACAATAGATGAAGAACAGCAAATCAATAAATTCGCTGAACTTGAAAATAAGTATATGCAGGTTTCCGGTGAATCGGAGATCGAAGAAATTGTAATGAGAGTCCTAAGTGAGAATGAGGATGAAGTTGACAGATACAAGCGAGGTGAAAAGAAGCTTGCAGGATTTTTCGTTGGAAAGATAATGCAGGCAAGCAAAGGCAAGGCCAATCCAAAGATCGTGAATGAATTGTTAATCAAAAATCTGGAATTAAATCAACAATGAAAAAAAAACTGATAGCCGGCAATTGGAAAATGAATCTTGATCTTAAGTCATCAAAGTCACTTGCAGAGGCTATACTCGGGGTTGTTACAAAGAAGGAGCTAAATGCTGCTGATGTATTGATCTGCCCGACATTTGTTGCATTAGATACATGCGGAAGAGTAGTAAAGGATACCGGCATATCTCTTGGAGCACAGAACATGTCTGACAAAGATGACGGAGCATATACAGGTGAAATATCATCATCAATGTTGCTTTCGGCAGGTTGCGAATATGTGATCATTGGTCACAGTGAAAGAAGGAAATATTATTCCGAGACCAATCAGATTGTGAACAGCAAAGTTGTCAAAGCTCTTGAGTCAGGGCTTAAGCCGATCATGTGCGTCGGTGAAACTCTTCAGGAAAGAGAAGATGATATATATGAAGCAATAGTAGGCAAGCAAATCACCGAGGGACTGAATAATTTAAAAGCTGAACATATGGCGAATGTTACAATTGCATATGAACCTGTTTGGGCAATCGGAACAGGTGTTAATGCTACACCTGAACAGGCTTCGGATATGCATAAATTTATTGGAAATGTTGTTTCAGATATGTTCGGAGATGCCGTTGTTGAAAATCTCAGAATCATATACGGCGGTAGCGTCAACGCGAAGAATGCAGGAGAAATACTACATGCAACCGGAATAGACGGAGCACTTGTGGGAGGAGCCAGTCTGAAAGCTGATGACTTCAAGACCATCATTTCAGCTGCGAGCAAACATTAAAACAAAAAACAAATTCAATCAAATCATAATGGCAGAATCAGTAATAGTAGCGGCAGTAAGAACTCCCATCGGGAGCTATCTCGGTTCGCTATCAACAGTAAAAGGTCCGCAACTTGGGGCAATAGTTATAAAAGAGCTCATAAACAGAACCGGAGTTAAACCTGAGGACATTTCAGAAGTAATTATGGGGTGTGTTCTTCCAGCAGGCATGGGACAAGCACCGGCAAGGCAAGCCGCAATTTATGCCGGACTCCCCTATTCTATTCCCTGTACAACTATTAACAAAGTTTGCGGTTCTGGTTTGAAATCGGTGATGCTTGCAGATCAGGCAATAAAAGCAGGAGATGCCGAGATTATTATAGCAGGCGGATTCGAATCAATGAGCAATGTTCCGTATTATCTTGATAAAGCCCGGACCGGATACAGAATGGGAAATGCAACGATGATAGACGGAATGGTGCATGACGGATTATGGGATGTTTATAATAATTTTCACATGGGAAGTGCGGCAGAAATGTGCTCGAGAGAAATGAACATAACAAGGGAAGAGCAAGATGAATTCGCGGAGCAGAGCTATAAGAGAGCTATTAAGGCAATGGATGAAGGGCTTTTCAAGAATGAAATAGTTCCCGTTGAAATTAAGGACAAGAAAGGAACTGTAATTGTAACTGAAGATGAAGATCCGAAAAAAGCAAACTTCGAAAAAGGAAGAACACTTAAGGGAGCATTCGACAAAGAAGGAACAGTAACAGCATTCAACTCATCTTCACTCAATGATGGTGCCTCGGCAATAATGGTAATGTCTGCTGCTAAAGCACAGGAACTCGGACTTAAGCCTCTTGCAAAGATTGTTGCACAGGGTTCGTTTGCTCAGAAGCCTGAATGGTTTACAACATCACCTGCTTATGCAATCAAGAATGTATTGGCAAAGGCCGGACTTACTGTAAATGACCTGGATCTGGTTGAAGCTAACGAAGCATTTGCAGTTCAGGCATGTGCCGTAAATAAATTGGCGGAACTTGATCCGGAAAAAGTAAATGTCAACGGAGGTGCTGTTGCTCTCGGCCACCCAATTGGTGCAAGCGGGGCAAGAATACTTACAACACTTCTACATTCAATGAACAATCGCAATGCAAAGCGCGGACTTGCAACTCTTTGTATAGGAGGAGGCGAAGCCAGCGCAATTATAGTGGAAAGAATCTAAAAAATTAATTAACGACGATCATGGAAATCAAGAAAATCTCGGTAATAGGTTCGGGAACTATGGGAAACGGTATTGCACACACCTTTGCTCAGTTCGGATATCCCGTAATATTGATAGACATAAAGGAAGAATTTCTTTCAAAAGCACTTGCAACTATCACTAAGAACATTGACCGGCAGGTTACTAAAGGAACTGTAACCGAAGATCAAAAGAATTCAACTCTAAAGAATATTTCAACAAGCACGGACCTTGATGCAGCGAGCGAAAGTGATTTGGTAATTGAAGCAGCAACTGAGAACGTTGGAATAAAGAAACAGATCTTCGAGACACTTGATCAGAAGTGTAAACCTGATGCAATACTTGCAAGCAACACTTCCTCAATTTCAATTACCGAAATTGCTGCCTTTACCAAAAGAGCAGACAAAGTTATTGGAATGCATTTCATGAACCCTGTTCCTATTATGAAACTTGTAGAAGTGATAAGAGGACTTGCCACCACTAACGAAACTTATGACACAGTTAAAGACATCTCTCTGAAGATTGAGAAAGTGCCTGTTGAAGTTCAGGACTATCCCGGATTTGTAGCGAACAGGATCTTACTTCCTATGCTCAATGAAGCGATGTATTGTGTAATGGAAGGAGTTGCAACTCCGGAATCAATAGATACCGTTATGAAGCTCGGCATGAATCATCCGATGGGTCCTCTGACATTAGCTGATTTCATCGGGCTCGATGTTTGCCTTTCTATAATGGAAGTGCTTCACAATGGATTAGGAGATTCAAAATACAGACCTTGTCCGCTGCTTCGCAAAATGGTTGCTGCCGGATATCTTGGCAGGAAGAGCGGAAAAGGATTTTACGATTACTCAAAATAAATTAAAGCAATTAAATGAACTTTGAACTGACTGAAGATCAGGCTGCAATAAGAGATGCCTCCAGGGAATTTGCCGAATCTGAAATTGCTCCCAGCGCGTCTGAAAGAGATCTGAATGCAGAGTTTCCACACGAGATAGTTAAGAAACTCGGAGAACTTGGATTTATGGGTATGATGGTCTCTCCTGAATGGGGCGGAGCAGGATTGGATACTGTCTGCTACGTAATTGCAATCGAGGAGATATCCAAAAAAGATGCATCAGTAGGTGTTATAATGTCTGTTAACAATTCCCTGGTTTGTTATGGAATTGAGAAGTTCGGAACTGATGCGCAAAAGGAAAAATATCTCAGGCCGCTTGCTACCGGACAAATGCTTGGTGCATTCTGTCTTTCAGAGCCTGAAGCAGGAAGTGATGCGACCGAGCAGAGAACTGAAGCTGTTGCCGAAGGTGATTACTACATTCTTAACGGAATGAAGAACTGGATTACAAACGGAGTGAATGCTGATGTATATCTCATACAGGCAATGACGGATAAGTCGAAGGGCTACAAAGGAATTTCGACATTCATAGTTGAGCAGAACTTGGAGGGAGTTGAAGTTGGCAAGAAAGAAGATAAGCTTGGCATAAGAAGCTCTGACACTTGCACTCTCGGCTTAAGCAATGTCAAAGTTCCAAAGGAGAACATTCTTGGAGGTGAAGGTATAGGGTTTAAGATTGCTATGGAAACACTCAATGGCGGAAGGATTGGAGTAGCAGCACAGGCGTTGGGAATTGCACAGGCCAGTCTGGAAGCAGCCGTTAAGTATTCTAAGGAGAGGAAAGCGTTTGATGCTCCGATTTCTGACCTTCAGGCTATTCAGTTCAAGATTTCTGAAATGGCTACGATTATTGAAGCATCACGTTTGTTGATCTATCAGTCTGCATTAAATAAAGATCAAGGGAAAAAATTCATCAAAGAAGCTTCTATGGCTAAATTGCTTGCAAGTCAGGCGGCTGTTCAATGTGCACTTGAAGCAATTCAGATACATGGAGGTTACGGATATGTAAGAGAGTATCTTGTTGAGAGATATCTTAGAGACTCGAAGATAACTCAGATATATGAAGGTACAAGTGAGATACAGAGAATTGTTGTAGCAAGGGAACTTCTCAAAGGCGGTTGATGGATTTGGTGCTTCTTAGATAATCACTTTGAGTTTTGATGAATTATTCTCATTGGTCAACGATTCGTTTACAGAATTTACTTGGAACCGGTTATGGCAAATTTTTAAATCATTCAGCTTGAAATGTTCCGATTAGTTCAGAATTTGTAAATAACATTGGCAGCCATATTGAAGCTGCTGAAGTTATTTGCAATGGAAGTAATCAGTGGTTTGGTTTTTGACGAAGCTCCAAGCGGGATGAATCTGTAACTGATTTCAAATCCTATACCAAACTTAGAGACAGTAGCAATTCCTGCGAGTGCTTCAAAATTTAAAGTCCAGAAATCTTCAGCATAAGGGGCGGCTCCGAGAAAATCGAGCCTCCCATCATCTGTATAGACTCTCTGATTCATTTCTTCGCTAATGTAAACCGGACCTGCCCCGCCGCCAAAATAGAACAGGTTAAATGCAGAACCATAATCCTTTGCAAAGGGAAAATATTTTATTCGGGCATTTACAGGTATTGCAAACATCTTTGCGTCCGTAGGTACATAGTATCGGTTAACACCGTTCTCAGTAAAGTAAAATCCCCCGCCATCCGCTTCACTGTCATCAGAACCGTAATCATTGCTGAACATGTACGACGGAGCTAATTCAAATACAAATCTTTCATTAAGAACCATTCCAAAGAATCCATCTATTTCCTTTACGAATGCCTGGTTTGTAATATCAAAGAAAGGATAAGCAGACCGCGCTTCAGTATCTGTGAATAAAACAAATTTGTAACCCATGCCGGTGTAGAATACTTTGTCCTTTGATCTTTGCTTTATCTGCGCTTCTGAAATTCCGACAAAGACAAACAGAAGCAGAAATATTCCAGCAATTACTTTCATACTCAGATTATAATATGTACCTGCTTAGATCACGGTTCTTCACAATTGAGTTCAGCTTTTCATTTACATAATCCTTGTCAATCGTGATATCATCGGTATCAATCTTGTCAGGCATCTCAAAAAGTAATTCTTCAAGAACTGTGGTGAGAATTGTCTGTAGTCTCCTTGCTCCTATATTCTCTACCTGTTCATTTACCTGCGCAGCAATTCTTGCAACCTCTCTGATTGCATCCTCTGTAAAATCAATCTTTACACCTTCTGATTCAAACAAAGCCTTATATTGCTTGATAAGTGCATTCTCCGGTTGAGTAAGAATCTTGATGAAATCATCCTCACCAAGATTTGATAGTTCGACTCTGATCGGGAATCTGCCCTGAAGCTCCGGAATAAGATCGCTTGGCTTGGAAGTATGAAACGCACCCGAGGCAATAAACAGAATATGGTCAGTTCGCACGGGTCCATATTTTGTAATAACAGTAGATCCTTCAACAATTGGAAGTAGATCTCTCTGCACTCCCTCTCTTGAAACATCCGGTCCCATGCTCTTTGAATGACCTCCCGCCACTTTGTCAATTTCATCTATGAATACAATGCCGCTGTTCTCAACCACAATTATTGCTTCCCTTACTGCAGCATCCATGTCAATGAGTTTTCCGGATTCTTCCTGCGTAAGCACTTTTCTTGCTTCAGCAATTTCCATCTTTCGCTTCTTTGCTTTCTTAGGCATCATATTTCCGAACAGATCATTCAGATTAACTCCCATCTCATCAAGCCCAAGCGGCCCGAGTACCTGAAGCATAGGATAATTGTCACCTGATACATCCAGCTCTATGACCCTCTTGTCAAGCTCACCGTTAATTAGCTGAATGCGAAGCTTATCTCTTGTTGAGGATTTATCTTCTTCCTGAAGAGCTTCGTCACTGCCTGCTTCCGCTGACTGCTTTTTCTTTGCCGGAAGTATTATGTCGAGTATTCGTTCGTTGGCATTCTCCTCTGCTTTTATCTGCACCTCTTCCATCTTTTGGGCTTTGACAATGTTTACGGATAGATCAGTCAACTCTCTTATCATGGATTCCACATCTCTTCCAACATATCCAACTTCAGTGAACTTGGATGCTTCAACTTTAATGAACGGAGCATTTGCAAGCTTTGAAAGTCGTCTGGCTATTTCAGTTTTCCCAACACCTGTAGGACCGATCATGATAATGTTATTGGGCATAATCTCATCCCGCATTATTTCCTTCACTTGTTGCCGTCTCCATCTGTTGCGCAATGCAATGGCCACAGATTTTTTTGCACTGTCCTGTCCTATTACAAACTTGTCGAGCTCTTCCACAATCTCTGTTGGTGTTAATTGCTTTTTCACTGCAACTACTGCCGGCTCTTCAGTTTTCTTGACTCTTGCTTTTCTCTTTTTCTTTGGTTCTTCACTCAATGCAAAATTCCTTTCTTAGTTAAGGGTTTCGATTGTAATATTGCTGTTTGTGTAAATACAAATGTCTGCTGCCTGTTTCAATGACTCGTTTACAATTTCTTCGCCGGACATTTCAGTAAACTTTACTAGCATCCTTGCAGCTGTCAATGCATAAGCACCACCCGAGCCGATGGCAACAATGCCATCGTCAGGTTCAATTATATCACCGGTTCCTGATATTATTAGTGAGTGTTCTTTGTCAAGCACGGCAAGAAGAGCTTCGAGTCTTCTTAGATACTTGTCTGTTCTCCATTCCTTCGCCAACTCAACTGCAGCTCGGGAGAGATTTCCTTTGTATTGCTCGAGTTTTGATTCAAACCTTTCAAACAATGTGAATGCATCCGAAGTAGCTCCTGCAAAACCAACAAGAACTTTGTCATTGAAGATCTTTCTTACCTTTCTGGTAGTATGTTTCATAACTGTCGGTCCCATGGTAACCTGACCGTCGCTTCCAATAACAGCTACCCCGTTTCTGATAAGTCCAATGACTGTTGTGGATCGGATCTGTTCTCTTTTTTTCAACTAGTAAGATTTATGTTCTTAAATTTTATTGATTCTTCAAAAGTCATATCAATCAGGTTCATAATGTTCCGGCACTAATTGATAATTTCTCTCCTGAGCTTAGCGATTTGGTAATCCATTGCTTCACGATACTTTGCCACAGTCCTTCGTGCAACTATCAAACCAATCTTTTTTAGTTCGGCAGATAACTCGAGGTCCGTTAGCGGATGTTCTTTATTTTCATTGTCGATAAGCTCTTTAAGCTTAATTTTTATCTCGGTATTTGAGATGTCCTCTCCACCAGTTGTCTGCATTGTGGTTGAGAAGAATGACCTCAGATCATAAATACCAAAATCTGTTTGAACATACTTGTTCTTGACAGCCCTGCTCACCGTTGAAGTATCCATCTTAATATCTTCTGCGATTTCCTTTTCAAGAAGCGGCTTTAGATCTTCCCCGCTCTTTGCGAAGAAATCCTTTTGTCTGGCTATAATTGCGTGCATGATCTTTATCATTGTGTCGCGTCTGGAATTAATCGCCTCGATAAACCACTTTGCCTTATTGAAATTGTTTACCAGGTAAGCTTTAGTATCCTTGTCTAATTCCTTCTTGTTGTTGACATACATGTCTTTGTAAGCCTTGTTTACTCGCAGTGAAGGAGTAAACTTCTCATTAAGAGAAATATCATATTCACCGTCTCTCGACTTAACAATCAGATCAGGAACTATATAATTCTCCGGAAGTGAATCATCTTCATTACCCGGTTTCGGATTCAGCTCATGAAGGAGATCGAATACACACTTCATCTCTTCCGGTGTTGCATTGAGCTCCTTCTCAAGTCTTTCAAATCTCTTGTTCTTTATATCCTGAAAATGATTTGAGATCGCTTCAGAAGCAAGTCTCTTGAGGCTGCTTTCAAAATTCCCTCTTTCAATCTGAATCATCAGGCATTCTTTGAGATCTCTTGCTCCAATTCCCGGAGGATCCAATTCATACTGAATGAAATTCAATGCAGAATTGAAATCATCCATTGTGAATTCTTCGCTCTCAAATTCTGTACCCTTTTTCTTTTCTTCAAGATCCAGCATTATGTTCTCAGCATCATCAGTGAAGAAACCGTTATCATTAAACGAGCTGATGATTTCTTCAGCAACAAAAACAATTTTTCGTGGCAAGTCTGAAAGATGTATCTGCAAGATAAGACTCTCATGAAGCTTATTGCCGGGATCTGAAATATTTCCGTAATCAAACTGTATTACTTCACCTGCATCATAAGACTTATACTCTTCTGCCTCATTCTCAAAATACTCATCCCAGTCATATTCTTCCTTCTTATCTGTAATCTCCTGCGAAGCTGAATTTTCGTCATACTCCTGTGAAGGAATTTCCTCCGATATTACAGTTGGCGAAGGATTAACGCGAATCAGGTCTTCATCAGGCTGATCTTTTTCTTCATTGGTAAGTGCATCATCGGTCGGTTCAGATTCCGTATCGGGTCCTTCTTCAAGCAAAGGATTCTGTTCAAGCTCACGCTTGACAAGATTATCCAATGCAATAGCCGGAATTGCTAACAGATTTTGATTAAGTACTATTTTGGGTAGAAGTCTTTGTGCTTGTTTCTGTGTTTGCATTTGCTTTAGCATGATCAATCCTCCATATAAGTTTTTTTCAATCCTTTGAAAAACTCTTTCCCGTATTCTCTTGTCAAAGGAACTTCTGAAAATTCAAAGACGCTGATATTCTCTTCTTCTCCTTTGACCAGTGCATCCTGGCATTCATATAACTCTTCGTACCGGATGATGTTTCTTTTTCTTCCCTGTATTCTTATCGGAAACAAGTGACAAGAAATCGGCTTTGGAAAATCTATTTCGCTTTCATTATATGCTTTCTGAAATGCGCATCTTGCAATTCCTTCATCGTAATATGCAAACACGCATTCTGAATCATTTACACTCTTGATTGAATAATTCTCCTTCTCTCCTTCAACAAATCCTTCAATTTCAATGAACTCTCTGTGTCTTTCACTCAATACCCCAATTACTTTTTTCAGCACACGTTTTATCTTTGTTACTTCCTCATCAAGCAGAGGAGCACCACCGGCACCTTTTAAAGTACAGCATGCACCGAAACATTTGCCTACATCACATGAGAACTTCACTCTGAATATTCGGTCGTCAATTATGAATTTCTCCAATGTTCTGCGTTAGTTTCTTGAGAAAAATTTTCCGGGCAACTGCCTCACTAATAGCTTGAACTCCAGTGAAAGCAAATGAACAAGACATTCTTGCACCGGCTTACCTGCAAGATTGCAGATGCTGTCAATATGGATCGGTTCACGCTTGATCACTTCAAAAACAAATCTCTCTTCCTTTGTAATATTTACTTTTCCCGGCTTTAAAGGCAACGATTGCTGCCCGTTCAGCAAAGGCGACAATTTCCTTTCGAGTTCGCTTACTACATCATCAATTCCCGTGATGAGTTTGGCATGACCTTTCTTGATCAACTCATTTGTGCCTTCTGATTGCCGTGAGTGAATAAACCCGGGAACGGCAAATACTTCCTTGTTTTGTTCAAGCGCTATCTCTGCAGTCAGCACAGCTCCACCTGTTTTGCTGCTCTCAATTACAATTGTTCCGAGGCTAATCCCGCTTATGATCCTGTTTCGCCTCGGAAAGTTTGTCTTGTCGGGCTTTGTTCCCGGTGGAAATTCAGAGATAACTGCTCCGTTCCCAATTATCTCTTCATAAAGCTTCCTGTTATCTGCCGGATAAACAACATCAATTCCGCAACCAAAAACTCCATAAGTTATGTTTCCACACCTCAGTGATGTCTTATGCGCCACTGTATCAATCCCTCTTGCAAAACCGCTGATTACTGGAATACCGAGAGAACAGACTTCTTCTGTAAGTTTCTCGCAAGTATGCTTACCATATTCCGTAGGCACTCTTGTACCGACTATTCCCAAAGAATACTTGTCATTTTCCGATAGTCTTCCTTTATAATAGAGAATCAGAGGCGAGGATGAAACTGTTCTCAGATTTTCCGGATACTCATCATCATAAATTGAACAGATCTTGATTCCCTTTCTTTCAACCTCTTCAATATGCTTTTCAAACTCGTATTCGATTTCCCCTCTCTTGCTGACAGCAATTTTGATTGCCGTTGCCAGCTGAAAATCAATTCCTTCAATGTTCCTTAAATCCTTTTCTCTTGCATCAAAGAATTCTTCCGGTGAATCAAAATGATCAAGAATATTCCTGATCCTCCATGTTCCAAGATTCTTAATTGAATTCAGAAAAAACAGGTAACTAAGATTATTCATGATTACTTAACTTTATCATTTGTCCAATGCAAATTTACTCATTAAATCAAATTAATTGAACTGTAAAAAATTTGATCATGCAATTTGGATTTATTCACAAACTTAGTACATAAATGATGCTAAGTGATGTTGTTATGATTTTAGAGTTGAAATGCTGAAGCGTTGAGGTTAATTTGAATTATTCAAAGATTTAAAAATCACAGACACAATAGATAATGACCAGCGGAAACATAAGCAGGAAAGAGCTTAAGCATAAGTCGCTCAGGCAACTTGTGGCAAATTTCAGGAATGAATACATTTCACATGGGCTCGATGAAAAAGATATGGAATCAAATCCGATAAATCAGTTTGAAAAATGGTTTGAAGATGCAGTAAAGAATAAGGTCAATGAACCAAATGTAATGCATTTGTCAACTGCAACTCCGGAAGGAAAGCCCTCCGGTAGAATAATGCTTCTGAAAGGTTTTGATGATAATGGATTTGTCTTTTATACAAATTATGACAGCAGGAAAGGCAATGAGTTAAGAGTGAATTCTTTTGCCTCCATAACTTTTTTGTGGCTGGAGCTTTACAGACAAGTCAGGATAGAAGGAAAAGTAAAACCCTTATCTTCAGATGAGTCTGATGAGTATTTTCACAGCCGCCCCCGCGGCAGTCAGATAGGCGCAGTTGCTTCATCACAGAGCCGTATACTTAACAGCCGCGTTGAACTCGAGAAAGCAGCGGAAGAGATTGAAATTCGTTTTAAAGATCAACAAATACCAAGACCGGAAAATTGGGGTGGATTTTGTCTTGTGCCTGATAGTATTGAATTCTGGCAAGGAAGAGCAAACCGGCTTCATGACCGAATCAAATATGAAAGAGAGAATAGTGATAAGTGGATAATGATAAGACTCTTTCCGTGATTTTCAATTGAGTTGAACCTCGCACTGTAGTTTCAAATGAGTTAAGGGAGCAAATAAGTTTCTGTATATATTGAATCGAAAACACTATAATACGCCCAATTCCAAAACACAAATCATAACATGAATTCATTTTTGAGGAGTCTCATTACCATAACCGTCTTTGCTTTGTTAGTCATCACAAACATCAATGTTGGTAAAATAGATTTACAGATGTCAGGCATGGCCTATGCCGGAACATCTTCTGACATCTGGTCCGATGTTTCAGAATCGTCCATCACATTGAAGGGAGAAAGAAGAATTATCCCGCAGACATACAGAACAGTAAAAGCTAATTATGCAGAGTTGAAATCAGTATTGTCAAATGCTCCGGCAGAATTTACTGAAGCGGCAAAGTCCAATCCTCTTACAATCAGTTTGCCAACACCTGAGGGAGGATTTTCTTTATTCGAAGTAGTTTCGTATTCGATGATGGAAGAGGGTCTTTCGAGAAAATTTCCAGACATCAGAACCTTCACAGTAAAAGGAATAAGCGATCCATACGCCATTGGAAAACTTGATCTTACTATGCATGGCTTTCATGCAATGATCCAATCCCCTTCCGGAAATTATTTCATTGATCCATACAGCACAAACGAAGTCGAGGTTTATGTCAGCTATTACAAGAAAGACTACACACAGTCACAATCATTTGAATGCCTTACTGACACTTACTCAAGTGCAGTGAAGAAAGAAAATTCAGAATACCGGGGAGCAATTGTGGCAGGTCCGCAACTGCGATCTTACCGGCTTGCAATGGCGGCAACAGGAGAATACACAGTATTTCACGGAGGGACAGTTCCTGCAGGTATGGCGGCAATAGTTACTGCAATGAATCGTGTAAATGGAGTTTATGAAAAAGATCTGTGTGTAAGAATGGTTCTGATTGCAAACAACGATCTTATAGTTTATACCAACGGCTCGACTGATCCATACTCGAACAACAACGGCGGTACAATGCTTGGGCAAAATCAAACCAATGTTGATAATGTGATCGGCTCAGCTAATTATGACATAGGTCATGTATTCAGTACCGGCGGCGGCGGTGTAGCATTTCTTAGATGTGTATGCGTTGACGGAATCAAAGCGCAGGGGGTTACGGGATTGTTCAGTCCGATTGGAGATCCGTTCTATATAGATTATGTAGCACATGAGATAGGACATCAGTATGGCGGCAACCACTCATTTAACAGCACCTCCGGAGGTTGCGGCGGCGGAAACAGAAATCCCGGCACTGCATGGGAACCGGGTAGCGGAAGCACTATTATGTCCTATGCCGGACTTTGCGGCGGAGATGATCTCCAAAACAATAGCGACGATATCTTTCACACAGGAAATTTTTCTGAGATGGCGCAGTTCACTCAATTTGGAACAGGTAATTCATGTGCAACAATAACAAACACAGGCAATACGCCGCCGACAATAACAATGCCTGCAAGCGGACTTACGCTTCCTATCAGAACTCCATTCCAGTTAAGAGGTACGGCAACTGATACAGAAAATCCAAACACTCTTACTTATTGCTGGGAGCAAATTGATATCGGTCCACCCGGCTCGCCAAATAATCCATCGGGTGATGCGCCAATTTTCAGATCTTTCAAACCTGACACATCAGGCACAAGATATTTTCCAAAGCTCGCAAACATTCTCAACAATACTCAAACCATCGGAGAGATACTTCCGACATATTCCAGAACTCTTACATTCAGACTGACTGTGAGAGATAATAATCCCGGCGCGGGCGGCGTGAACAATGAACTCGTGCAATATGCAGTTGATGCTTCCGCAGGTCCGTTCCTTGTAACATATCCGAATACAGCGCAGACATTGAATTCGAATGTTCCTCACACTATAACATGGGATGTTGCAAATACTAATGTTGCTCCGGTTAGTTGCTCCAATGTGAACATAAAGCTCTCTACAAACGGTGGTCAGACATTTGATTTAGTACTTGCTTCAAATACAGCAAATGACGGAACAGAGTCAATTACTCTTCCAAGCATAAACAACAGCACTGCAAGAGTACAAATTGAAGCAGTGGGAAATTTCTTCTTTGATCTTTCGAACGTAAACTTTGCTATTACAAATACAGTGTCAGTTCTTAACAATAGCACCGGTGTTCCTGATGTTTATTCGCTTTCACAGAATTTTCCAAATCCTTTCAACCCGTCAACTAAGATTTCATTTGGAATTCCGGAAAACAGCAACGTAAGTCTCAAGATTCTTGATCTGTCCGGAAAGGAGATTGCTTCCCTTGTAAACGGCTACTTTACTGCAGGCAATTACTCGGTAAATTTCAGACCGGAGAATGTGGCAAGTGGAATTTATTTCTATGTGATCAGAGCCGGCAACTTTGTTGAGAGCAGGAAAATGACTCTTATCAAGTAATAATAATTGGCAAAAATGCTTTTGCAATTTGTATTTGTGCAAAAGTCAAATTGAAAGACAAGACGAAGCTCCGGCTTCGTTTTGTTTATACAACTAAAAACAAATTTTAATCAATAGTATGTGCGGAATAATTGGGGTATTTAATTTAAGAACTGACGAAGAATTTATGCGGTCAAAGATCCTGTCGATGTCAAAAAAGATAAGACATCGTGGTCCTGACTGGTCAGGAATTTACTGCGGCAATGATACGATCCTGGCTCATGAACGCCTTGCGATTGTAGATGTGCAAAGCGGTGGCCAGCCATTATACAGCGATGACGGCAAGCTGGTTTTGGCAGTTAACGGTGAAATTTACAACCATCGTGATATACGGGAGAAGCTTAACGGATACAATTACCTCACACATTCGGATTGCGAAGTCATGCTTGCTTTGTACAAAGAAAAAGGTGCGGACTTTTTCGAAGATCTGAATGGAATATTTGCATTCGCCTTGTATGATGGTGAAGCTGATTGCTATCTCATCGGAAGAGATCACATGGGAATCATTCCTCTTTATATGGGTTGGGATGAACATGGGCATTTTTATGTTGCATCCGAGCTCAAAGCTCTTGAAGGTATCTGCAAAAAAATAGAGGAGTTCCCGCCGGGACATTATCTATACAGCAGAGATGGCGCTGATCTTGTGAAATGGTATCAAAGAGATTGGACAGAGTTTGATAATGTAAAAAACAATTCATCAGACATTACTGCTCTTCGCGAATCTCTTGAAAAAGCTGTGCACAGGCAATTGATGTGTGATGTTCCATACGGTGTGCTTCTATCAGGCGGACTTGATTCATCAATCATAGCAGCCGTAGCAAAACAGTTTGCCGCTTACAGAGTTGAAGAAGATGACAAAGCTCAGGCATGGTATCCTCAGCTTCATTCATTTGCAGTTGGACTCAAGGATGCACCCGATCTTCTTGCCGCGCGTGAGGTAGCTGCTCATATCGGCTCTGTACACCATGAAGTTAATTTCACTTTACAGGAAGGACTTGATGCATTGCGAGATGTGATTTATCATATTGAGACTTATGATGTTACAACAGTAAGAGCAAGCACTCCAATGTATCTTCTTGCACGGGTAATTAGATCGATGGGTATCAAGATGGTGCTTTCAGGCGAAGGATCCGATGAACTCTTTGGAGGCTATCTTTATTTCCACAAAGCTCCGGATGCAAAAGCATTTCATGATGAAACAGTAAGGAAGCTTGGTAAACTGCATTTATATGATTGTCTCCGTGCAAATAAGTCACTTTGCTCGTGGGGAGTTGAAGGACGCGTGCCATTTCTTGATAAGGAGTTTATGGATCTTGCAATGAATATAAATCCGACTGATAAAATGGCAAGCAACGGCAGAATAGAAAAGTGGATATTGAGAAAGGCATTTGAGAATTATCTCCCGCAGAATATTCTGTGGCGTCAGAAGGAACAATTCAGTGATGGTGTCGGGTACAGTTGGATAGATACATTAAAGGAGACGGTCAACAAGAAAGTATCCGATGAACAACTTGCAAACGCGAAGATTAGATTTCCGGTCAATCCGCCCATGAATAAGGAAGAATATTATTACCGTACAATCTTCAGTGAGCACTTCCCTTCTGATACAGCAGCAGCATGTGTTCCATCGGTCCCGTCTGTTGCCTGTAGTTCACCTGTTGCACTTGAGTGGGATGAGTCTTTCAAGAAGATGAATGATCCTTCCGGCAGAGCAGTAATGAGCGTTCACAACAAGAGTTACCGGTAGCAGATTTTGAAGAGCTGATCAAATTAGAAGCATTCGAGCACAGCTGCATTTTATTAAGTATGCATAAAAAAAGACCCGGCAAACAATTGCCGGGTCTTTGTGATCTATATCTCTGTTTTCAGATTAGAACTGTGTACCTGCAAGTCTAACGTTACGTGTTACTTTAGCAGTCTTTGATGTTGAACCCGAGATCAAACCATTGCTTGTAACTCCGTTTGGTGATGGAGGAGTCACAACACCGACAAAATTGAAAGCATTATTGTCTGTAATTGCCGCATCGGATGCATCTGTCGTTTGGTCATTGGTAACATCAGTTACTCGTTGATTTCCGGATACGAAATTAAATGCATCGTTGTCAACATCTGCTCCATCAGAAGCATCTATTGTTCCGTCCTGATTCACATCGCCGCCGTAGAGTGTAGCTACACCTGAATAAGTTACCTGATTGCTTCCGTACGCTTGTGAAAGTGCTGTTGTAAAATTATAGCTGGCATTTCCTGCGACGAATGTAATCGGAGTTGCGCTCCATGTTTCAAGGTGATTTCTGTTTACTGCGATCAGATAGTAAGATGTTCCGTTTGCAACTGCACCACCGAAATAATATCTTCCTTGCAATGTTCCGCCGTTAACAGTTTCGGTTGCCAATGCAACCAGATTATAAGGCGAAGTTGATGCTGCAAGTCCAACAGTAACTATATCGCTAGGTCCGCCCGGCATTGCGCCTTCGAGGCCTACATTAAGAGTGAGTGACTTGAAAAGTCCCGCTGCTAATTCATCAGCACCTCTGTATGAAAGAACTGAACTTCTCACATTTCCGTCAATATCTGTAGTTACTCCTGCTAAAGGTGTTCCATTTATGCTTCCTCCAAGTGATGAAGCAACAAAGTGAAGGTCAGTAGTTGAAACATAGCTGAATGTAGTTGAGAAGACCGTGTGAAGCTCGTTTACAGTTAATGCACTTGCTGAGTCTTTGTACTGATTTATTGCGTTATAGATAGTACCATTCCAACCACCGCTGAATCCACGAACTGAATCAGTTGCAGTCCAGATATTGTAATCAGCATTTAGGGTGAGGCTGCCCGGTGCATCAAAAATGAGTCCGCCAACGTGATTAGTATTGGCATCTCCGCCAAACCTTGTGTTCAGTGAGATATTGTTGTAAATGTTTGTAACTGAAGGTGCCTCTCCATTGTCTGAATAGAATCCTACTGACAACTGAGCTGCAGCACCCGGATCATTGCCGGAGATCAGAACTGAATTATAAGCGACATTTGCAGTATAAGGAACTGTTGTTCCCGGAATAGATGAAGGATAGATTCCCAGGATCGAACCTGAACCTAAGTTGTTGTCTGCTAATGATACCATGTTGTTGTAGACATTAACGGTTGTGGTATTCGAACCGGGAGCAGTAATCAATACAGGAATGACCAATATACCAATGAAGTCAGCAATGGTTGTACTGTTAAGGCTATGCACCAGATTGTTTGTGACATTATTTAGTCCGACACTCTGAATGTTTATGCCTCTTAAGTCAGCACCTGCTCCTACCGGAGCGTCATTAAATATTCGACACCTGTCAACTGTATTATCCCTGGTTTCCGAACCAATGAAAACACCGAGTGATGAAGAATTCTTAATAGTACATCCCCGAATAATGGTTCTGTCATTTGTGCAGGAACCTGCCGTGCCAAATGTTTGAATTCCTCTTCTGCCACCATTGATGATGCAATTCTCTATAGTGTTGTCATTATTTCCTAAAGCATTTGTTGATTGTGCAATGTTGATGGTTCTTCCACCCACACCAGTTCCAACTCCAACACCATTGCAGGTCAAATTTTTGAACACGTTAAATGTTCCACCGTTTGATACTCTGATACATCCCTGAGCCAAACCTGTGTTTGTATTAGTAATGGTTAATGAGTTTCCCGCTGCGTTCAATCCGTCAATTGTGACGTTATCTGCACCGTCAAGCACAATGACAGCTTCAGCAAAATTACCATCTACAGTCCTCGCACCGTTAGGTGTAATTGAACAGGAAGTGAATACACCTCCATTAAGAAATGCTCCTGCCGGTTCAATTGTATTTCCAACGATTGAAACCGTTACAGCTCCGGCACCGTGTGTACCTGCATTGATTGCAGTGAAGGCTGCACCTAAGGTGGCATAAGTTGCAGGAGCAGGGGCTACATTTACATTCTGTGAAAATGCGGAATGTCCAAAAACTGTAAAGCAAACAGCAACGAGCAATGAGAAAAATTGACGTTTCATTTTTTTCTTGTTTAGTTATTAAAGGAATCATTTTTTGGATTGACTAATGTAAAAGAAATCTTTTGAACATGATACCCTAAATTTATGATCGAAAGTAATAATTCCCACATCTGTCCAAAACGTTTTAAATCTTTGGAGTAAAGGGTTTAACAAAATTCG
>CALEVL010000301.1 GCA_937924675.1 uncultured Ignavibacteria bacterium
TCTTTTGTCGGTCGAGGAGTTAAATTCTTGCAGCCATTGCGAGCGATTTTTAGGCCTGTCTGCCGTTGTTTTCGAGTAAATATTGAAGCATTAATAGCCAGGCAGGCAATTATACGGCAGCCTGCCCGGAGAATACTGAACTTCAGCACTTTACGCAGGCGGGCGGGCGGCTCGCCGCCCTGAGCCTATCGAAGGGTTTCTTTGCCAAGCTTTCTTAGCCTGCCCCCGAATGATTCTATCGGGGGTTCAAAAGAAAGCGGAATAACTTTTGGCATCGAATTTTGTTAAACCCTTTACTCCAAAGATTTAAAACGTTTTGGACAGATGTGTACTTAAAAAGAAGTTGGCTCAAATTATTTGTATAGAATATAATCTTTTCCGCTTTCTTTTGAACTCTTCAGCAGGCTGAAAGCAAGCTAAAATGCGTTGCATAAAGGCTTGAACATTTTTGGTGGACCTTACATGCGAAGTCTTTCCCTCATCTTATTCAGAATAACATTGTGCTATTGAAATTACATAAAACTTAAGAACTTAATTACAAAACGTATTTGTACAGGTTGACATTTGTGCCACTATTAAAAAATACATTAAGCAAATGCAAGCCCAGAGCCGGGAAACAACATCTCAGGGCATGCATTTATAGACCTTAATTTTTATTTCCTGCTTGCGGATGACGAACTGTTTGGGACTTTGTCTCTAAATAAAGGGATAATTGCTCTTACATAATTTGCAATGTTTTCATCTACCATAATCAGATCAGAGGAATCAACAATTCCATCCCCATTCAAATCAGTTCTTAAATATCCAAGACGGTAATCAAAAGCATCGTTGATTACAAGTGATCCATCTGCAATTTCAATAAGGCCATCCTGATTTACATCTCCGCTGAATATGTGTGCTTTACCGTTTATCATCTTCATGTTATTCCCATAAGCGCTTGAAGAATCTGCAGTAAAATCATAATGCATGTTTGATGAGATGAATTTGAGTGTGGTATCCTTGCTCCATGTTTCAATGGAGTTTCTGTGATTTACGGAAATGAAATACTCTGAATTTTTGTCTGCCAAAGTAAATTGTGCTGTTGCACTCCCTCCGGTTTCAAGAACTGTTTTTACGCTTTCAACCATCTTTTCAGGCGAATTGCGTTCATGTAAACTGATGATGATTGTGTCCCTCCTGTCTTGATATCCTTCAAGCAATGCATTGACAGACAGCATAGAACACTTCGAGTTCAGACTTAGCGGGTCAGAACCGAATTGAATTGCCATGTCATTTTCAAGGAGTTTACCTGCTTCAATATATCTGCCGTCATACTTTAGTCTGTATGAAAGCTTTTGATCATGATATGCAATGCCGGTGTAGCAACTGACTTCACTGTTATATATTAATTGATTCCTGAGAGTTGCTCCTGATCTCCGGGAACTATATTGCATCAGTATCTCCGAGTTTTGATTCTCTGCCGGCTGTAAGCTTATAGCTATCTGGAATGTTGCAAACGCAAGTGAATCGCCTCCCTTCAAATGCATTCTGTCAAATGTGATCAGCAATGTGTTGCCTGCTACCTTGTATGAAATTTCATTCATTAGTCCCGGTTGTGAATTGTCAAAGTCCATCCAAAGTGGCGCAATTATTTGACCGTTGTTCGACAAAACTGAACTGTCGTTCGGCTCCGGTGAAAATAATTGTGGGGAAGTTTGAAAAGTAACGAAACCGTTAAGAGAAATGAAAAGAGAGTCAAAAGTATTTTCAAAAAATTTTATTTCCTTTCTTTCAGGTAGAATATTTCCCAGTGCAAAGTAACCGTTATCGATGTTGCCTCTCAAAAGTCCCCGTGAAACATCAATGCCGTTCTTAAGCAACATAATTCTTGATGCTGTATCTTTCCAACAGAATTCCGGCCTCGGAATTATCTGCTCGCCGCAGATTTCTGATGATGCATAAAAGTATCCGCCATCTCCTGAGCCTGAACTGTATTGCTTTACAGAGAACGAGCTTTTCAAAGTATCATTCTGCCTAAGTTCATCATTAAACAAACTTGTATATACTTTCACTTCATATTCACCGGCAACATCCGGACTTATCGAGCCAAATGTAAGAGTCTTACTTTCTCCTGATGCAATATTAGTATTTATTTCACGGACAAAAGACACAGGACCGTTAATCCTGAATGTTACTGTGAAATCTGATGATTGAATATTAAGTCCGTTATTGGTTATCACAGCTCTCGGTGAAATTGAATCAAAGGAACAAAGTCCAAATATATCTTTCGGTGAAAGGATTTCTGTGACAGCAATGTCGTTTTGCAAAGAATTGCCGATTCTGACATCATCTATTCTTAGAATATCCCCGTTAACATCGATATGCTGAAATCCTATCCACAATGTATCACCGGCAAACTGACTCAAACTGATTGCATATCTGCTGTACATTTGATGCGGAGGATAATTCAGTCCATCTCTGATAGTCAGAAGTAAATTGCTCATTGACGATGGAAGAGAATCAGATGTGGATGCAAATATTTTCAATGTGTCATTGTAAACTCTGTAGAAAGTCTGCCTCAGATAGAAAACGAGAGAGTCATTCTGCACCGGAACTATTCTCTTAGTTATAAGAAATGAGTTGCCGTATGTTGTATCAAACTCACTGATAGCACAACCTTCACCCGACCTGCAATATCTTTCGGATTTATGCCAACTGCTTCCCGATCCCTGAACATCAAACACACTCCATTCTGCCGGAGGAAAAATCTCTCCGGAGAAACTTTCATTTACCTTAATTTGTGAATGCAATACATCGACTGAAATAAATGCAGTAATGACTGCAAGAATGGACCAAATAAATTTCCTGTAAAAGAAATTCATAGATACTCCCGGTTAATTTTAAAATTCTGATTCGACCTTTTTTTGGGGAAATCCTTTGGGGTTTTTGCCGTCAGAGAATCGGCTAGAAGTAAATCGCTATCTGATTGGGGAATTGTAATATAAAGCGGGAAGTAATTCGAGGAATGAACCAACTTCCCTTTCGCAACATGTTGGAAATCTCTCCTCTTTCAGATTTCCAATTCTGCTGCATGAATTATTGTCAAATGATTTTTATACTTAAGGAACAATTCTTGTGACAAAGTTAAATGCATTGTTGTCGACAACTGACATATCAGTTCCATCAACAACATAATCACCGTTAAGATCGGTTACAACATTTCCGAATACAAAATTAGAAACATCATTGTCCACAATAGATGCATCTCCGCCGTCAATGGAGCCGTCCTGATTGACGTCGCCGCTGTATAATGCAAATCTTACCGGACTTGCATCTACCTGAATCATGTTATTTCCAAAGGCTTGAGAAGCAGAAGTAACAAAGTTGTATGATTCCATTGTCATTGGGTCATAATCTTCTCCGCCTATTTTGCTCCATGTTTCAAGTGAGCTCCTATGTTTCACTGTCATATAATATTCACCGACCGGTGCGTAGTTCATTCTGAAACTGCCTGTCAATGTTACTGAATCAATTGTTGATTTTGCTGAATCCACTATTGTATAAGGAGCTTTGGCATTTCTCAGATACACGGTTACACTGTCTTTCTTATTCATCCTGTTTGTTGAAGGATTATAAAGTCCTTCAATTGCCATGGTCAAGTTAAAATGTGTCTTAAGTACATATAATCCGGTTTGCCTGTCCGATGCAATTATCTTCCCGCTGGGAAACATGTAAACACCCCAGCATCCATTATATGAGCTGCCATTATTGGAAGAATACGAATCATACCAGGCAACCTCTACCGGTACTGCCGGATTAGTTATATCAACTAGTCTTATGCCCGCAGAATAATGTGCAACTAGTGCATAGTTGCCATACACTTCAACATTGTGAACTATAGAACCGGTAATTCCTGTTGGCTGCCAACTCGCTACATATGTGATATTACCAAAGTCACTAACATTCCAAAACTTCATTAACCTTGGTGAATTACCAATTTCGTCTGTAACCAGCAAATAATTCCCGTCAGGAGTAAGAGCTGTATTATGAGGTCCTGAATTCGGAAGATTTGTAAAGTTTGTAATCTGAGTCAGTAAATTTTTGTTTGTAGCATCAATAATCGTTACTCTGGAATTATTAATATTAGCTGCGTAGATAGTATCATTCACTACTCTGCAATCATGTATGTAATTTGCATTGAATCCACCTCTCTTAATGGGTGTTTCAGGATCAACAGTTAGGTCAAGAACAGTTACTCCCTGACCAAAGGTTGAATTGCAACCGTTAAGATAAAGGTATGGACCGAATTGAGAAATAGAGTGTGATGACGTGTGTCCGGCCGGCACGAATTTCTTCACGTATCTTACAGAGTCAGGCAGATATTGCAAATCCACTATCTGCACACCGCTGTTTGGAACTTCAGAGACAATATAAGCATAGTGAGAATAGGTCTTCATTTCTCTCCACACATTGCTTGAGCTTGAAACATTTGTGGTTCCCACAAAATCAACCTCATAGATATTTAACGGATCTGTTATGTCAACAAAAGATGTTCCGTCATAAGAACCAAGTATTGCATATTCTCTTCCATCCGGTGCTTTATATCCCCAAACAGCTGAATAAAGTCCGAGAGTTGAATGTGAATTTATGTTTGACAGCAGATACATATTGTTATTCGCAAACTGTGACTGCAATGTGTCTGCATTAAAAAGCAGTACTAAGGCTATTACCAAAAGTAAAGATACTTTCATAAATAATTTTGCTTAGATTTAATTGTTAGCATGTGTTTGATGACTTCAGAAAAGATTTCCGAGTCACTCTGATACAGTTGTTACACTGCAATTGGGGGTAGGGTTTTAAGACCCTGCAGATGAAAAAAACTTATGAATCAATTTTTGAGGTGAGCCAATATATGGAATTCTTTATGAATAAACGAAACCTTTTTTTCTCTTACACAATTTTTTTCACACCTTCTGCAAAAATCATACTTGGAATTATTTTGCTCAAAGAAATTTCATGGTATTTGAGTCATCAATTACTTCAGAGCGTTCCATGCATCTATAATTGCCTTCGCTAAAACTTCATTTACTCCTTTGCAATCTGCTTCTGTTTTTGAATTTACATCTAACCAAATAAGGTTCTTCTCTTTCCTTAGCCAGGTCATTTGACGCTTTGCATATCTTCGTGTGTTTTGCTGGATCAGACGAATCATTTCGTCATAGGAGCTCTTGCCTTCCAAATGCATCATTACTTCTTTGATCCCAACAGTATTTACCGAGTTGTGTGTTGCATAATGATAACCATTGTTTAACAATGAATGTACTTCTGCCATAAGCCCGCTTTCTATCATTTCATATACGCGTTTGTTGATTCTTTCATACAGTATCTCGCGCGGCATGTGAAGTGCAAATTTCACAGTATGGAAATCCGGTTCAGCATTATTCATCTGCAACTCGGATAATTTTCTCCCGGAGATACGATAGACCTCAACAGCCCTGAATACTCTGCGGGTAAAATTGGAAGACGTCTTTGCTGCAGACTCAGGGTCTATTGTCTTCAGGATCTCATACAAGTGCTCTTTTCCCTTTTCATTAAGAAGTTCAGTTAATTCGGCTCTTATCTCGGGAGATCTGATTTCTTCTTCATGAAATCCTTCTGTTAAGGCACGTATGTATAAGCCGCTCCCTCCGGTTACAATAGGCAATACTCTTTCGGAGAAGCATCTATCAATTTCTTCCCTTGCCCTTTTTGCAAACTCCCCTGCGCTGAATTCCTCTTCGGGCTCAAGTAAGTTAATAAAGTGATGCTTAACTAAGGACAACATTTCAGGAGAAGGTTGCGCTGTTGCAATCGGCACTTGCTTGTAAACCTGCCTTGAGTCCGCTGAAATTATCTCTCCACCCATAATCTTTGCAACAGCAACAGCAGTATTGCTCTTGCCGGAGGCGGTAGGACCCATTACAGCGAGTATCTTCTTCACGGATTTATTTGTGATAGTTAAACAAATGGATTGATTACAGTTGCAACATATTACCATGCATTTGAATTTTCAACTGCATTATGCTCATATATCGCCGGCACTTTTTGGAGCAGACTTTTTCAAAGGTCCGCTGTTTATCTCATAAATTTCACAACTTTAATACCGGAAGAAATTGAATTGAATTTCCACAACTCCGTGAGTAAGTTAAACATAAATAACTTACTTCTACCATGAAAATCCGATACACCGTTTCAACATTAGTTGTTTTGCTTTTCCTTATTATGCTTTATGACAACTTAATGGCATTCAAAGAAGGCATAGTAGGATTCACAAAAAAGAATGGCGAAACAATTGGGTGCGTGTGCCATAATCTTGATCCGAATGATTCAATATCTGTGAGAATTACAGGACCTAACGTAGTAGCACAAAATGATACAGCTATTTTCATATTGTCAATTGCAAACGGTCCCGCAATTACCGGCGGCTGCGACATTGCAAGCAGCAGAGGTGATCTGATTACCACTCCCCTCGACACATTTCTGAAAAGAGAAGAACAATTTCCCGGTGCCGGTTTTGAGCTGACTCACAAAGAGCCAAAGCCATTCACCGGTGACACTCTGAAATTCATATTCAGATACATTGCACCGTCCACAGCCAATGTTGTTGATACAATATTTGCAAACGGAAACTCGACAAATAATGACATGAGTTCGGATAACGATAAATGGAATTTTGCTGCAAATTTCACTGTGTCTGTAACCCCAAGCGGAGTCAACAGTCCTGCCACCATCGTAGCTGAAGACTTTGTCCTGGCTCAGAACTTTCCGAATCCATTCAATCCATCCACTACAATAAGCTTCTCCCGTAAATTTGCCGGAAATGTTAGTCTTCGGGTTTATGATATTACCGGAAAAACGGTTGCAACACTCATAAACAATGAGTTCCGTGGAGCTGGAGAATTTTCTGTAAGCTTTGATGCATCTGCTTACGGACTCAACAGTGGTGTGTATTTTTATGAATTGCGTTCCGGAAACGGATCATCCGTAAAGAAAATGCTTCTCGCCAAATAATGCTTTCCAATATTGCGGTGAGCTAAAATTAAAGCCGGTGACTCATGATCCGGCTTTTTTTATTCTATGATTTGAATAGTTATATCTTTCAACTTTATATGATAATAAGTAAATTGTCGCACCCAATAAACTTTACTTAATGCTCAGGCCAATACTCTTTAGTATAATTTTCCTCGCCGCAATTGGTTTATTCCTGTATTCTGTCAGGAACTTTCTCTCATATCTGAAGCTTGCAAAGCCAGAAGACAGATCAGGCAACATACCGCAGAGACTTTCAAACACTTTCAATATAGCTTTTCTTCAGACAAAACTTCTGCGCAGCAAGCTTGCGGGGATTCTTCATCTTTGTATTTATTGGGGATTTGTGGTACTGCTATTTGTTGTTCTCGAGTCAATCATAGAAGGATTCTTTCCGGAATTTTCTTTCGGTTTTCTTGGACCTGTTTACAGTGTACTGACTTTTCTTCAGGATTTCTTCGGAGCCCTGGTGCTTGCTACAGTACTTTTTTCCCTTGTCAGAAGATACATTGGAACTCCGCAGCGTTTAAAGGTTGACACTTCATCCAGAAAGGATGCAAGTTTCATACTTGTTATGATTGCCCTTGTTATGATTACGATGTTCGGTATGAGTGTTGAAAAGATTTTGCTTGGAAGTTCTGAAGGTTACAGGCCTGTGTCAGCCTACATTGCAGAGTTTTTCAGTGGAGGTTCTCATACATGGTATGAAGTATTTTTTTGGGCGCATATACTCATTGTATTCGCATTTCTTAATTATCTGCCTTACTCAAAGCACTTTCATGTTCTGTCTTCTGTCATAAACACTTTTCTGTCAAATTTTAAGATTCCTTATCAGGGCATTGTACTCAAGCCGATAAACTTTGAAGATGAGTCTATCACACAATACGGAACAAAAGACTTTACAGATCTGACATGGAAAAATTTGCTTGACGGATACACCTGCACAGAATGCGGAAGATGCACTTCGGTCTGTCCGGCAAACATCACCGGAAAACTTCTTAATCCCAAGCTTATTGTTACAAAGACCCGGAAGAGAACTATGAATGCGGGTCCTGCAATGGTAAAGAAGGAAGAAGGCAATCCGGAACTTCAAAAGAATCTAGTCAGCGATTATATAACTCCACAGGAATTGTGGGCTTGCACTACCTGTATGGCTTGCGTTCAGGAGTGTCCTGTTATGATCGATCATATCACGCCGATAGTTGACATGAGAAGAAATCTTGTTATGATGGAATCCGATTTCCCGCAGGAGATGAATACGGTTTTCAGAAATATGGAGAACAATGAATCGCCATGGGCATTTTCGGCAGAGCAAAGAAATGACTGGATAGATGAACTTCAGGAAGAGTTAAGCAAGGAAGGTTCGCCGGATAGCCTGAAGAAAGTTTCAAGTATCGGATCTGCCGAAGAACTTGATGTTGTTTTCTGGTCAGGATGTGCCGGCGCATTTGACAAGAGATACAGAAATGTTACAAAGTCATTTGCACAATTACTCAACAAGGCAGGGGTAAAATATGGAGTTCTGGGCAGTGAAGAAAAATGCACAGGTGATCCTGCGCGCAGACTTGGAAATGAATTTCTTGCGCAATCACTAATTCAACAGAATGTTGAAACACTCAAAAAATATAAAGTAAAAAAGATAGTCACCGCCTGTCCTCATTGCATGAACACACTGAAGAATGAGTATAATTCGTTTGGTATTGAGCTTGAGGTTACTCATCATACGGAGTTCATTGAAAGTCTCTTGAATGAGAAAAAACTGAATCCGGTTAAGAAGATCGAAGAGAAAGTAACGTTTCATGACTCATGCTATCTTGGAAGATATAATGATGTTTATACATCACCAAGAAATTCTCTGAAAAGCGTTCCGGGTCTTGAGGTTGTTGAGATGAAAAGGTCAGGTGACAGGGGCTTGTGTTGCGGAGCAGGAGGAGGAAGAATGTTCCTCGAAGAAACAGAAGGAAAGAGAGTTAATATTGAAAGAACTGAGGAAGCATTGGGAACAGGCGCAAAGACCATTGCATCGGCTTGTCCGTTTTGCATGACAATGCTGACTGACGGAGTAAAAGAGAAGGAGAAATCAGAAGAAGTCAAAGTAAAAGATGTTGCAGAGATAGTTCTTGAAAGCCTGTAACAGTGTACAGTTTAAATAACAGGGAAATACAAACACAAAAATAAATTCAAGGAGAAGAAACCAAATGTCTTACTTTTTCACATCGGAGTCGGTTAGTGAAGGGCATCCGGATAAAATATGCGATCAGATATCAGACGCAGTGCTTGATGATATACTGGCTAATGATCCCAACGCAAGAGTTGCATGTGAAACCTTCTGTGCAACAGGTCTTGTATTGGTTGGCGGAGAGATAACAACAAATCATTTTGTTGATGTTCAGAAATTGGTGAGAAGTGTTGTTGAAGATATAGGCTATACCAAAGGAGATTACAGATTTGATTTTCATTCAATCAATGTATTGTCGGCAATTAACAAGCAATCACATGATATTGCCGTGGGAGTTGACAGAGGCGGCGCAGGTGATCAGGGAATGATGTTCGGCTATGCAACAAATGAAACAAAAGAACTTATGCCTCTGCCGCTTGTACTTGCTCATAAGCTCGTGAAAGAGCTTGCACACTTCAGAAAAAAGAAGCTTGAACTGATGCCGTATCTTAGACCTGATTCAAAGTCACAGGTAACCGTAGAATATGATGATAATGGAAAGGCAAAGAGAATTGATGCAATCGTAGTTTCTACTCAGCATGATCCCGGAGTCAAACAATCGAAGATCAAACAAGATGTCAAAGAATATCTGATTGACAAAGTGATCCCGGCTAATCTGATGGATAAGAAGACAAAGATCCATGTGAATCCTACAGGTATTTTTGAGATTGGCGGACCGCACGGAGATACGGGACTTACCGGACGAAAGATAATCGTTGATACATACGGCGGCAAAGCTCCTCACGGCGGTGGCGCATTCTCCGGTAAAGATCCTTCTAAGGTTGACAGAAGCGCAGCTTATGCTGCACGGCATATTGCAAAGAATATTGTTGCTGCAGGACTTGCTGATGAGTGTATGATCCAAGTGTCATATGCAATTGGAGTTAAAGAGCCAATTTCAGTATATGTCAATACCAACGGAACCGGTAAGATTCCTGATGCAGAGCTTTCCAAGATCATCAGAAAAGATATTGACCTGACTCCTCAGGGAATCATAAAGAGACTTGATCTGAAGAAACCAATTTACAGAAACACTGCTGCTTACGGCCACTTCGGACGCAATGAGAAAGGCTTCACCTGGGAAAAGATCGACCTTGCAGAAAAACTCAAGGCTTCAGTTAAATAGACATTCACGAATGATCTGAATGAATGAATTCATTTTCAGCTTTCTACATCCGTTCAGATGCATTGGTTTGTTTTTCAAACATCCGAAGATCATACTCTATTCAATTGTCCCTATGGTGATCAATCTGATCATCTACGGGACAATTTTTTTTCTTGTTTACAATTGGATAACTGAGTTGACTTCGGGTATCGGGATTCTATCTAATCAGGAGAATCTCTTATCTGACATTCTTGAATTTCTGATGAGGTTTGCTGCTTTGATTGTTGTGCTTATCATCTGCTATTTTCTGTTCATAATTTTTGGAGGACTGGTTTCAGCTCCATTCGATGAATTTACATCGAAGTATATTGAGGAAAAGGTCTATGGTGTAAGAAACACCTTGGACTTGCCGCTCATGAAAGAAATTATAATGAGCTTAAAGGAAGAGTCTAAGAAGTTGCTCTTCTATTTCTCGGTTATCATTCCTCTATTTGCCATAAATTTTATTCCGATGATCGGAAGCACTGTTTCACTTGTGGTAGGAACTCCCTTTTCGGCATACTTTAACGCGCTTGATTTTATGGACTATCCGATGAACAGAAGCGGCATGGTATTCAGGCAGAAGTTAGTGTTACTTAATAAGAGGCCTTCACTAACATTGGGATTCGGAACAATCGCTTTCTTCATGACATTTCTTCCCGTTCTAAATGTCATCATGAAACCACTGCTTGTGGTAGCCGGAACCAGTCTTTACTATGAAAAGCAATTCGACAAATTAATTGTATCAGCAAAATAATTTCATTTCAAAATATGAAAAGTCCTGAAGTTAATCTCCAATTGGCACTCGAACACGGTCTCTTAGAATCAGAGTATGAAAGAATACTCAAGATTCTAGGCAGAACTCCAACTTATACAGAGCTTGGAATTTTCTCCGTTATGTGGAGCGAGCACTGCTCATACAAGAATTCCATACTTGAACTAAAGAAGCTTCCCAGATCAGGAGGCAGATTGCTTGTTGGTGCAGGAGAAGAGAATGCCGGACTTGTGGATATCGGAGACGGAATGGCAGTTGCATTTAAGATTGAATCACATAATCATCCGTCTGCAGTTGAACCATATCAGGGAGCAGCAACAGGAGTTGGCGGAATATTGCGTGACATTTTTACAATGGGTGCCCGCCCCGTTGCAGCATTGAACTCCTTACGTTTCGGCCTTATTGACAGCGGCAGAAAAGAAACAGATCAGAGATCAAAATTTCTCTTCCGTAATGTAGTCAAAGGAATAGGCGGTTATGGAAATTGTTTTGGCGTGCCAACAGTAAGCGGTGAAATCTATTTTGACGAATGCTATCATGATAATCCCCTTGTCAATGCAATGGCTGTGGGAATTGTGAAGCACAATGAAACAGCCACAGCAAAAGCTTCCGGAACAGGTAATCCCGTATTTATTGTAGGATCATCAACCGGTAAGGATGGAATTCACGGAGCAACATTTGCATCGGAAGAGATATCAGAAGAATCAGAATCAAAGAGGCCAAATGTTCAGGTAGGAGATCCATTCACGGAGAAGCTTCTGCTTGAAGCGACACTTGAAGCAATTGGCGCAGGAATAGTTGAAGGAATTCAGGACATGGGAGCCGCAGGAATTACCTGCTCAACAAGTGAAATGAGCGCAAAGGGAGAGTGCGGCATGAAGATCGATCTTGATAAGGTTCCATTGAGAGACAAAGATATGAGCGCCTACGAAATAATGCTTTCTGAATCTCAGGAACGGATGCTCGTTGTCATTAAAAAGGGCTCAGAAGAAAAGGCAGTTGAGATATTTAACAAATGGGATCTTAACTGTGTCATGATTGGCGAAGTAATAGATGAGCCAAACATAAAAGTATTTTACAGAGGTGAAGAAGTTGCAAACATTCCGGCATTCGAGCTTGTGCTTGGAGGCGGTGCGCCGGTTTATGTGCGTGAAAGCAAAGAACCTGAATATATTCAGTCAAAAAGATCGTTCGATTTTTCCCAATTAGAACAGCCGGAAAATCTTAATCAGATTTTACTTCGTCTCTTGGCTTCGCCAAATATTTCCAGCAAGAAATGGGTATATACTCAATATGATTCACAGGTCGGAACCAATACAATCCACCTGCCCGGAGGTGATGCTTCAGTAATCAGATTAAAGGGAACTGACAAGGGACTTGCCATGAAAGTTGATTGCAACTCCAGATATGTATATTTGAATCCTTACAGAGGCGGAATGATAGCTGTTTGCGAGAGTGCAAGAAATGTTGCATGCACCGGAGCAACGCCGCTTGCCATTACAAACTGTCTTAACTTTGGCAATCCCTACAACCCTGAAGTTTACTATCAATTCAGGGAAGCCGTCAGAGGCATTGGCGATGCATGTAAGTTGTTGGAAACTCCTGTAACGGGAGGCAATGTCAGTTTTTATAACCAGTCAAAGGATTTTGCAGTGTATCCTACTCCAACAATAGGAATGATCGGATTAATTGAGAATTGTGACCATTCCACAACATCACACTTTAAAGGAGCCGGTGATACAATCATTTTACTTGGTGAACTCACAAGTGAGATTGGAGGAAGTGAGTATCTTAGCAGAATTCACGGTTTAGTGGAAGGAGATGCTCCGAATCTAGATCCGGAAAAGGAAAAATGTCTCATCGGAATTTTGTTGAAACTTGCAAGCAGCAAACTAATAAAATCCGCGCACGATATTTCCGATGGCGGAATAGCAGTTGCGCTTGCCGAGTGTTGCATCACAGGTAATGGAATCAAAACAGGTTGCGAAGTCCGTCTTGATAATGACAACAACCGGCTTGACTTCATGTTATTTTCCGAATCTCAGAGCTGTGTTATTGTTTCGGCAGATAAAGAGAATGTTGAGGAGATATTGAGCATTTGTAAATCTGAAGGATATACTTCAACTGTGATAGGCAAGACCGCACATGGAATTTTCAATATTAATGATGTAATCACGCTTGAGTCAGGAAAACTACATGCATCATATTTCACTTCCATTGAAGAACTCATGGAACATCCGTCAGATGCTGAATAATAACAATTTAGTTATTGTGCTTTAAAAGATTACATCAAATAACTATATTTGCAAACTAAATTTAACCTTAAGGAGAATACATACATGACACGTGCAGAAATTGAAGCAAAAGTGAGACAAGCAGTAGTAGAAAAATTAGGCATTGAGGAATCAAAAGTAACTAATGAAGCATCATTCATCAATGATCTCGGTGCAGATTCACTGGATACAGTTGAGCTTGTTATGAAATTTGAAGAAGAATTTGAGATTAAAATTCCTGATCAGGATTCAGAAAAGATCATGAAAGTTGGAGATGCAATTAACTATATAGCCGAAAAAGTTGGTTCATAAAAAGAACTTCAATTTTCCCCTATCCATTTCCTAAATGAGAAGACGAGTCGTAGTAACCGGACTTGGAGTTGTCAGTCCTGTAGGATTGAATGTTCCTGACTTCTGGACAAACCTTATTGCCGGCAAGAGCGGTGTTGCAGACATTACTTATTTTGACACAAGTATGTTCGACACAAAATTTGCCGCTGAGTTAAAGGGGTTTGATCCGTTGAATTTCATGGACAGAAAACTTTCACAACGAGTTGACCCGTTCACTCAATATGCATTGGCAGCAGCTCAGGAAGCAGTAGCAGATTCCGGAATTGATTTTGAGAAAGTAAACCGCGAGAAAATAGGTGTGGTTTACGGCTCAGGAATCGGTGGGATGTGGACATATCATAATCAGCAGAATAATCTGTATAAGAGAGACGGAAATCCGGACAGGATCAGTCCTTTCTTCATTCCAATGCTTATTGCGGATATAGCAGCAGGCAGGATCTCAATGAAATACGGATTAAAAGGTCCGAACTATGCCACAATCTCAGCTTGCACAACATCAGCACATTCAATAGCAGATTCAGTAATGCTTATTGAAAGAGGTGACGCCGATGTTATGGTAACAGGCGGATCTGAAGCTGTTATTTGTCCGATGGGAGTTGCAGGCTTCAATTCAATGAAAGCATTATCAACAAGAAACGATGCTCCGGAAAAAGCATCGCGGCCATTTGAGAAAAACCGTGACGGATTTGTAATGGGTGAAGGCGGCGCAGCTTTAATACTCGAGGAGTTGAACTTTGCCAAAGATCGCGGTGCAAGGATTTACGGTGAGATTGCAGGATTCGGGTTAACTGCAGATGCCTTTCATATTACAGAACCTGCTCCGGAAGGCGAAGGAGTTGGAAGAGCAATAAAGCTTGCAATAGAGAATGCAGGCCTTAGTGTGAATGAAATCGATGTCATTAATGCACACGGAACATCAACTCATTACAATGACAAGAATGAATCACTTGCAATCAAGAATGTATTTGGCGATAGTGCTTATAATGTTCCTGTTCACTCAATCAAATCCATGATTGGACATCTGCTTGGCGCTGCAGGTGCAATAGAAGCAATTGCTTCAATACTCACAATTCGAGACGGAATCATCCCTCCAACAATTAACTATGAAGAAAAGGACCCCGAATGCGATCTGAATTACGTAGTAAACAATGCTCTCAAGAAAGATGTGAGAACTGTACTTTCAGAGAATTCAGGTTTTGGCGGTCACAACACTGCCTTGGTTTTTAAGAAATTTGAAGAGTAAATTTAATTAAGGCATCTCTCAACAACAAATGCTCGATATATT
Organism: uncultured Ignavibacteria bacterium; assembly: GCA_937924675.1. Classification (GTDB taxonomy): domain Bacteria; phylum Bacteroidota; class Ignavibacteria; order Tepidaquicellales; family Tepidaquicellaceae; genus JADJAH01. The sequence goes on from CALEVL010000301.1 coordinate 15,094, forward strand.
CAAGAAGAAACTTCGAAAGTATTTTCAATTCCGAAAAGGCACGCCTAAAACGGAAATCTCTATAGAGAAGTCCCCGTTTCATTTTGACTTCAATGATTTTCAGCAGTCTATTCATTACAATATAATCGACAGAAGTTATTTTGTAACGGCTCTTACTCACAGATCTTTTCTAAAGATCAAGAATAACGCACAGAGCCTTGGAATCATTTCAAATGAAAGGCTGGAGTTTTTGGGTGACGCCGTTCTTGATCTTGTTGTTGCCGAATATCTTTTCAAAAACTTTCCTTTAAATGAAGAAGGTGATCTTACAAAGTTCAGGTCAATTCTAGTTAACAAGAAATTCCTCGCTGAAAGAGCAAAGAATCTCGGATTGCAGAATTATTTGCTGGCATCTTACACCGCTAAACGTTCCATAAGCGAAGGATATGATACAATTTTGTCGGATGCTTATGAATCTCTGATAGGCGCTATCTTTATGGATTCGGGATATGAGTCTGCCAAAGAATTTCTTAACGAAGAGATATTCAAGAAACTTGATGTAAAATGGCTGAATCAGTTTGATGAAAACCACAAGAGCAGATTTTTGGAATATGTTCAGGCACATACTGACTTCATTCCTGAATATGGAGTAATCAAAGAGGAGGGACCGGAGCACAATAAGCTGTTTACGGTAGAAGTCTTTGTTAACAAGAGAAGTCTTGGGATTGGTAAAGGAAAATCAAAGAAGCAAGCTGAACAGGAAGCAGCCAAGAATGCAATGAACCATCTTGATATTCTCGAAGGAATGGGACTTACCAAGAAAAAGACTGTTGCATAAATAAGTTATTTTGAACATTGACAAAAGAAGTTACTAACAATATATTTGCAATGTTCACAAATCAAACGCGGATTAATATATAAAGACATTTTTTTACGATTTTTTCAACTAATTGTCTGTATGTATTTTCATTCCGCGCGGCCATTTTTAAAAGATAGAAATGTATCTTTCGGAAATGGTCATTTTTGTTTAGATGAGAATTTTATTAGCATATCGTTGTTTGATGATTATTCTTTGATACCAATCATATCACTCTAATTATTATGTTATTATGAGAAAACTGAAAACAGGCCGTCACATAGTTGTATCACTGCTCTTCTCAATATTATGCTTGACATTATCAGAAGACTCAAGTGGACAGAATAAGACGGCAACCAAGTCACCTAGGATTCCGGATTTCAGGATGATCGAAACAAATGAATCCTATGTTGAATTTGAATTCATACCTCAGTATACCGGCGATTTGCAATTCGAGAATCAGATTCGTGAGACACACAAAATAGGAGCACCGGATATCGGGCTCAGATCATTTCCTGTGTTATTGCCGGTGAAGCTGAATAACAGTATACAAATTCTGGATTCAAAATACGAAGAGATTCAATCGTCTGAAATAAAACCTGTACCTGCTTACCTAAAAGACAAGAATAAGAATGCCGATGTCCCGTATTTTGAAGCAGATCAGAAGATCTACTCAAAAGCATCTTACTATCCGCCGGATATTGCACAGTTGATTTTTTCAGGATCGGTCAGAAACAAATATGTTGGTTATGCAAATTTATATCCTTTATCCTATAACCCTGTTACCGGCACACTCAGGAAATACAGTTACATGAGAGTGCGTGTTACATTTGGCGGTGCACCAAACAATACCGGCAGAGTTCTTAGCAACGAGGAGAAGATATTTCTGTCACAGACAGGTATCAATTGGCATACGGCTAAGAACTGGTCAACAACAGAATTTAACTCAGTCCGTGATCTGCCGATCGTAAACAGTATTTTCAGTACCGGTGACTTCTATAAACTGGAAGTGAAAGAGACCGGCATGTACAGGATGGATAAGAATTTCCTTCAAAATGCAGGGATCAATGTAAGTAACATTAATCCAAAGACTATCAAGATTTATGGAAATGACGGCAGTGAAATTCCGTATGACAATTCAATAGAAACACCTTTTGATCCGATTGAAAACAGAATTCATGTATCGGGTGAAGATGACGGCGTATTTAATGATGGTGATTATGTATTGTTCTATGGCAAAGGAACCAATGACTGGGAGTATGATTCGCTTGCAAGAACCTGGCTGAAAAGAATCAATCATTTTTCCACGTCAAATTACTATTGGATAACATATGGCGGAAACAACGGACTAAGAATGGAGACGGTCAATTCCCCGTCAGTGCAGGGAATTCAGCCGTTGCCTTATTTCAAGGAGAAATTCTTTGAAGAACCGGAAGTAAACAACCTTGGCTCAACAGGATACCTTTGGGTCAGCCAAAGTATTGGTGTAAATCAGAGTTTTACATTTAACAGAGAGTTAAAGGGTTATGTTGAAGGAAGCAATGTTAATGTCAGATTCAGATTCGGTAATGGTTCATTTTTCCCGGAGATATGGCGACTTGAAGATCTGAGTTCGGGATTTCAGGTAAATCAATATGTGCCGCAGCTATCAAGTACCTTCACTCACGTTATTCTTTCTTATCTCAATGACAACAGATATGGTGCAACATATCCTCTGAACCCGGGTAAGAAGAATATTGATTTCCGGGCTTCACTCCCGACTTCAAACGGTAATTCACAAAATGTGATAGGATATTATGATTTTATAGAAGTTCTTTATAACAAGCAGCTTAGAGCTGAGAATGATATACTAAGATTCACAGCACCTGATACCACCGGATTGCTGCAGTTTGACATTTCCGGATTCACTGAATCTGATGTAAAAGTTTATGATGTAACAACTCATCAGTCTCCGGTAATTATAAAGTGGTTTGAGAATAGTAATGGAACAATAAAATTCCAAACGAACTCCGTACTTTCTAACCCAAGACAATTCTTTGCTATCGGCGGAAACAAATATAAAACACCTGCTTCAGTCTCTTCCAGATTGCAGAATCAGAATCTGAAAGGTGATCTAGCTTCAGGCACTTCATTCATAATTATTACTCCTAAAGAATTTGTCACTGCGGCAAACAGATTAAAGTCGCATCGTGAGCAATCCGGTCCATCTTATCTCAAAACAACAGTAATAGAGATAGACAAAATCTTTAACGAGTTTTCTTCCGGACTCTACGATCCGGTTGCGATGAGAAATTTTCTAAAGTATGCTTACAACAATTGGGATGAAAGACCGGTGTACGTGTTGTTTTTTGGAGACGGCAGTTATGATTACAAGAATATCTATTCTCTGTATAACCAGGGCATAAAGAACTGGGTACCTCCGATTCAGAAAAATTCCGAATTTGCCGATGATGTTGACAGTTACTGCAGCGATGACTACATAGTTGAATTCACGGAAAACCATCCTGCCCCGGGAGGTACTAATATCCCTGACATGGCTTCAGGAAGAATGTGTATCAATTCACTTGATGAAGCAAATACTGTTGTAGATAAGGTCATAGCTTATGAAGATCCTGCTAACTTTGACAAGTGGCGCTTAGAAGTAATGTATGTTGCAGACGACGGCTGGACAACCGAAAATACCGGGGGAGAAGAAGGAAGCCTTCATACTGATCAATGTGAAGATGTTGCAGAGAATCATACCCCTGATTTCATACTAAAAGATAAGTTATACATAGTAACATATCCTTCTGAAATTACACCACAGGGAAGGAGAAAGCCGGGAGCTAATTCTGACATTATAAAAAAGTGGAATGAAGGAAAACTTGTAATCAACTATACCGGACACGGAAGCACTGACCTCTGGGCTCATGAGCATATCTTTGTAAGGCAAACCAGTATTCCGCAGTTGAACAATAAGAACAAGTATCCGATGGTAACAATCGCAAGTTGTGATCTTGCCAGATGGGACGATCCATTCAACATCAGCGCAGCGGAACAACTTGTGTCTATTAAAGACAAAGGTGCCATTGCAATTTCTGCAGCAGTAAGACCGGTGTACAGTATTCCAAATGCCATATACAATAATAAGCTTTACGATAATCTGTTCAAATCTGATACACTTAATCAGACGATCAGATTAGGAAGAGCAATTTACAATGTCAAGCAGCAATTGTACTTCGACAATGATCTGAAGTTTGCACTATTGGGAGATCCAACATTGAGACTCGGACTTCCTAGTTACAGAACCAGGATTGACAGTATAAACAATGTCCCGGGAACTTCCCTGTTTGAAATGAAAGCACTCCAAAAAGTGAAAATTTCCGGAAGCGTTTTGAAGAGCGATTCGAGCTTTTGGGCTGACTTTAATGGCGATATGGATCTCAGAGTATTTGATGTTAATAAGAATATTACTCTTCTTGATTTTGGGTATCAGTTCAGTTTTAAGCAGTTGGGAGGAATTATATACTCCGGAAAGACACTCGTTTCAAATGGAAGATGGACAGTAGAGTTTATCGTTCCCAGAGATATTTCCTACAATCCGGGAAACGGTAAGATCATTTCTTATTTCCATAACAATTCCGTTGACGGACTTGGATATTCCAACAACTTCATCATGAACGGAATTGACACAACGGCTGCGGCAGATTCAACCGGACCTGTTATCAGTCTTTACCTTGACAGCAGAAATTTCAGAACCGGCGGCCTAGTGAATCAGAATCCAAAGTTGATTGCCGACTTCTATGATGAACACGGGCTGAATCTTACCGGAAATATCGGACATAAGATCGAAGCAATCATCAATGATAATGAGAATGCAAAACTGGATCTCACTCCGCTTTTCTCAAGCACGGCGGGATACCAAAACGGTTCGCTTGAATACAGTTTTCAGAATCTACCGGAAGGAAGACACAAGCTTGAAGTGAGAGCTTGGGACACATACAATAACTTCAATTCGCAGATCATTGAATTTTCTGTGAAGGGCTCGTCAGAGCTTGCATTGGAAGAGGTTTACAACTATCCGAATCCAATGAAGAATTTCACTAACTTTGTCTTTCAGCACAATCTTGATGAGTCAATTCAGGCAGATATCCGCATTTACACATCTGCAGGAAGACTAATAAAAGAATTGAATAAGACTAATATTACTGATAAGTTCGTCAGCATCGAATGGGACGGAAGAGATACTGATGGCGATTACATCGCCAATGGCACTTACCTATTTAAAATTAACATTAAATCAGAAAGCGGCAACTTTGCCAGGAGTTCAACCGGCAAGTTGGTTGTTCTCAAATAAATAAACGGAGGGATAAAACTTGATCTTCAAAAAATCTTCAGCGGCGCTTCTTTGGTGTTTAATCGTTGCCGGAATTTTTCAAATTAGTGGAAGCAGCGCTTATTCTCAAAACTCGGTTTCCACCGGTGTTCCATTTCTACTTATCGGACCTAACTCACGATTCTGCGGTATGGGTGAAACAGGTACTTCAATTTCCGATGATGCCTCTGCAATGTTCTGGAATCCTTCAGGACTTGCATTCCAGAAAAAAGGTACGGAAATAAATTTCACTCACTCTCCCTGGCTTGCCGGATTGAGTATTGGTGATTTGTTTTACGACTATATTGCATCGCAATCATATATCAAGGATATTAACGGAACCGTTGGCGCAAGTTTAACTTATCTGAACATCGGTGAAGTTATAGTAACTGATGAATTCGGAAATCCACAACCTGACAGAAACTACAAAGCTTACGAACTTTCATTCTCTGCCGCTTATGCAACTATGTTCGGAAAGGACTGGAGTGGTGGAGTTCAAGGTACATTCATATACAGCCGACTCTCTCCGAATGATCTTACGGTTGGTAATGAACAAGGAACAGGTACCGGAATCAGTGCATCCTTCGGGCTTTCGACTATTTTCAGACCTGTTAACAAAACAGCTCCGTCATTCCTGAAAGACAAATTTTCTTTCGGAGCAAATCTTAGCAACATGGGACCGGCTATCTCCTATGTAGATGCAGCTCAGGCAGACCCGCTTCCTACACAGCTTCGTCTGGCTTTCTCTTATGATGTTGTTGAAACAGAATTCAATACTCTTACACTTGCAGCTGACTTTGCGAAACTAATGGTCAACAGAACATCTGCTGTACTTGATACTGCAGGTAATGTTATCACACCGGGTGAAGTTGATCCATGGTATGAAGCACTTTTCACTTCATGGAAAGGCGGAATATCAGGAATAGTAAAGTCATTTCAGGCTTCCGTTGGTGCTGAATACTGGTACGGAAATCCAAAGCTTATTGCTCTCAGAGCCGGATACTTCTATGAGGATCCGTCTATCGGTAACAGAAAGTTCATAACACTTGGCGCAGGATTGCGATATGATTATCTTGGATTTGATTTCAGTTACATCAATACAATTGAAGAGAACCATCCGCTTGCAAATACTCTCAGATTCGGATTGCTTGTTCAGTTCTGATCTGCTTTCGTAATTCAGAAAATTGAAACCATAGTTTGAGAGATTGAACTATGGTTTTTAATATTTATAAGACATCAAAATGAATATCATAAGTAAGTTTGTTTTTCTACTGATCCTGTTGTCCAATGCGTTTTCAATTTATGCTCAGGACAAAAAAATTGCTCCTGCACTTTCGCATCCGCTGAAATTCGGTCTGGAGAACTCACAATCTAAAGAGCGTGATTATTACAATGGTGTGGATTCAGTTAAAGTTGTTGCAATTCTTGTGCAGTTTCAGGAAGACGACGATAACCGCAGTACAGGCAACGGTCTTTTTGATCTGTCAAATAAATATTTGAATCCAAACACAGGAAGAGATACTGTTGTTGACGCTCCGCCGTATGACAGTGCTTACTTTGTTGATCACTTGATGTTCCTGCAAAACTATTACAACAAGTCATCAAAGGGAAAACTAAAGATAAATTTTGATTTGTATGGTACTGTTATAAATATGCCAAACAAGATGGAGGCATATTCTCCGCAGAGAAACGAGAACAATGCAAAGCTTGGAAATCTCTATCAGGATGCATGGTCTAGGGCAGATGCGTTCATTGATTTTTCACAGTATCAGAATCAAAAAGTTGCTTATGTAATATTTCACGCAGGAGTTGGAAGAGATGTTGATTTGACTTCTGTATTCGGTTTTGACCCGACACCCTATGATATCCCATCTGTTTTTATTGGATTGAAGAACCTCAGAGAATTCTTTGGAAACAACTATAACGGTTATCAAACTTCAGATGGTGTTTTAATTCAGAACTCACTTATTATACCTTCAACTGAGATCAGGGAGCTTGATCTTATCTCAGGAAGATTTCTTCTTGAACTTGGCATGAATGGTATATTAACGGCAAGTTTCGGAAGTTATCTGGGACTGCCTGATCTGTTCAATACTTCCAATGGCAAGACTGCTATCGGAAGATTCGGCTTGATGGATGGTCAGTCGTTGTTCAGCTATAACGGAATATTCCCTCCTGAACCTTCTGCATGGGAGAAGATCTATCTTGGTTGGGTTAAGCCGGTTACAATCTCATACGGAACTGAAAATATAAAATTGCCCGCAGTTTCTAAATTTGTTGAACGCGATTCAGCAATTTACAAGGTTCTTATCAGCAGTCAGGAATATTTCCTGATTGAAAACAGAAACAGGGATCCTGAAGGAGACGGACAAAGGATATACTCGCGAAACAGGACCTTTACAGATTCCACTCTTTATCAGTATGATGATCTTGATGGCTTTTACTATTCCGGCGGTTATGCCAGCCTATATAAGATCAATGGCAACGTAAGAGATGTTCAGACATTTGACTGGAGCCTGCCGGGTTTGATAGATGCTGATGATTCATATAAAGGCGGCATCTTGATTTGGCATATTGATGAAACTGTCATCAACGCAAACCTTTTATCAAATACTGTCAACAATAACATTGACAGAAGAGGAGTTGACCTGGAAGAAGCTAAAGGTGCGCAGGAAATCGGTGTTACATTCTCAACGCCATTCGGAAATGTTACAGGAGACGGTACGATTGTTGACTATTGGTTTAACGGTTACCACAGCGTTCCGGATAATATCTATCAAAATCAGTTTACTCCGAATTCCATCCCAAGTTCACTTAGCTATTCACTTTCAAACAATAACATATACATAAAGAACTTCTCTGTCATGGATACACTCATGACAGCCAATGTAAGCATTGGTTCTGCAACGCTTAGTCCATTGGCAGGCTTTCCAAAGAAGATGAGTTCTGATACGAATAATATCTCACAGGCAATAGCCTTTGATTTCACGGGAGATGCTTCAGAGGAACTATTTGCAAATGACGGAACAGATATATATGGATTTTCTGATTCCGGACAACCATTGCGTGACTCCGGAATTGTTGTAAACGGCTATGGTGATTTTATACCTGCTCTCTTGGATGACGGACAGAAGTATATTATTGGTGTCAATGATAATTCAGTGAATTTTGTCAACTCTGCATTTGCTCAGCAGCAGGTAATCTTACCCGGTACATCCGTTGCTTCAGCACCTGTGCTGGTATTTTCTCCGGATGGATTCATTTATGCCGGAAGAGATAACGGAAGTATTTACAAATTGTCAAACGCTTTGGTTCCTCAACGCTTAGATTCCCTGTCAGGAAAGATTAACCAATTCGCAAGGTCAAGGACGAATGATTATGGCACTGCATTTGGCACTACGAAGTATGCAATTTACGGAGCACTTGTCAACAAAACATCTACCGATCTCCTTACTATAAATACCGGTAACGAGATATTTATAAACGGCAGCAAAGTAAACATTGCATACCAAATCGGTGAGATAGACTCACCTCCCACTCTGGCAGACCTTGACAGCGACGGAAAGCAGGAGATCATATTCAGTTCCGGTGGAAAAGTTTACGCGATCAATGCTACTGGTGTTCTGATTGACAACTTCCCTGCAAGAATAAGCGGTGAGGTAAAATCAGGTATTTCAGTATGCGATGTGAACGCGGATGAGATTTATGATCTTATATTTGTAACAACTGACGGCGATCTTTATGCATATAGTGCCGACGGAAAGATTGTTTCAAACTTCCCTATCAAGATCGGTGCCGGAACTTATTCCACACCCGCGCTTGCGAATTTTAATGACACACTCGGAATAGCAGTTGCCGGAGGAGACGGATTTTTATACGGATTCAAAACCAACATTAAGTATTCTTCAGCAAATGTTCTCTGGAAGAATTATCAAAAAGATCAATATCTCTCTAACAATAACTTTGTCACCGGAAGCAACCCTGTAACATTCAGCGAAAAACTTCCATCCGGCAGAGTTTACAACTGGCCGAATCCTGTATATGACGGTACAACTTTCATCCGTTATTACCTTAACGGAAATGCGACAAGTGTAAGTATACGCATTCTGGATCTTTCCGGCGAACTGGTAACTACTCTGAACGGGACCGCTATTTCAAATGCCGATAATGAAGTTCGATGGAATGTGTCCGATGTTCAAAGCGGAATTTACTATGGTGTAATATCGGCAGAGATTGACGGCGCATCGGAAGAGAAGATTATTAAGATCGCAATTGTAAAATAGGCATCAACCGAATTTAAGATTCTTCTTTCATATTAAAAGGTGTGAGCAATGGAAATATTCTTTGTTGCCATTACGGCAGGATTTCTGTTGCTCCACATTTATCTCTACAAAGGACTGTCCAAGTCTGTTGCACTAGATGAAATAGTTTCCACCGATCTGCCTTCTATTACGATTATTGTAGCAGGCAGGAATGAGGAAAGCAATATTGTAAACTGCATCAACTCCCTTTCTGAAATTAAATACCCCAAGGATAAACTTCAAATCATTCTTGTAAATGACAAATCCACAGACAGCACTTTAGCATTAATGCAAGAGCATACATTACAGAAGCAGCAGTTTCTAGTAATTACTTCACGCGAATCTTCAAACAGTAACCTGCGCGGTAAAGCAAATGCAATTGATACTGCAATTGAAATCTCCAATGGAGAAGTTATTCTGATGACTGATGCAGACTGCACTGTTCAGCAATCCTGGGCATTGAATACTGTAAAACATTTTATGCCTGATGTATCAATGGTTTGCGGTTTCACGCTGATCAAGAGCAGTAATTCCCTTTTTGCAAAACTTCAGTGCCTTGATTGGATCTATCTTCTTACGCTTGCAAGCTCCAGTTGCGGACTTGGTATGATCATGAGTTGTATTGGAAACAATCTTGCATTCACTAAAGAAGCATACAATTCTGTTGGAGGTTATTCTGCAATTGGATTTTCAGTAACTGAGGATCTTGCACTCATGCGTAACATCAATAAACTTAAGAATAAAAGAATCGTGTATCCCATCAGTTATGAATCACTTGTTATGACGGATCCATGTAAAACGGTAAATGAGTTATCGAGTCAGAAACGCAGATGGTTCAGAGGAGGAACAGGAATCAATTTTCTCGGATATGTAACCGGGTTTGAACTTTACACAGCAAACATCCTTATCGCCGCCGGTTATTTTTTAATTGGATTCAAGCTTTGGCTGATGCTTACCTCAATTGTAGTTCTATCATTACTGCTGCTAATGTCTTCAACTGCAACAAGACTCAGGTCAGTTAGTCTATTTGCTTACTTTCCTTTGTTCGTTATCTATTTTTCGATCTATGGATTATTGCTTCCGCTTAGTTTCATTTTCGGAACAAAGATAAACTGGAAAGGCAGAAAATTTTAGAACCTTACTATAGGAATGTGAATCCGGGCATTGAACGTAACGCTGGAATAATCTCCCGCAAAAGTATATTTACCCCCTACATCAAAAATATAAAGTGTAAAAGCCAGACCAACACCGTAAGTAAACAGACTTTCTTCTCTTGCAACTTCCGGCACCTGATCAGCAGGGGTTACAGTCCTGACAACATCAGCAAATTTAAACTCAAGTGACAATATCGGAGCAGTAAAATTTGATTTTAGGTATTTGTTTAATAAAATATCAACTCCTCCCCCAAGGTAAGTGATTTCAGTGTCAAACTGAGTAAGAAAATTTGACGTTGTAAACTCTGCATTGCCGGGGTTCGACTGATTCTCATAGATCACACCAAATACAAACGGATAAAGTTTGCTGAATCCAAGCTCAAGCTTGAAACCGTAAAAGAATCCTGAGTTTGAAAGATCTCCAAATTTGCCGGTTGGGAATGCTACGCCCAAGGCTGGTGACAGGAAAATTCCGGCTACGTTAACCTTTTGCGCCGGAGTCTTCTTTGGTTCAGTCTTCAGAGTGTCCATGGCTGATTTTTCTTTTGAGAAGAACCCTTCTGAACTCCTGAGTTGAAACTTAGGAATGCTTATGTCTTGAGATTGAGACTGCACTGTTGCTGAATACATAAAACAAGATACAACCAACACAATAACACGAAAAAAAGATGATGACATATTTATTCTAATGCTTCCGTAATTTTTTGTTCCTTTACAACATATTCATTCATCAGATCAAGTATTGAAATCACATTCTTCATGCTCAAGCTTTCCTTCTTGAATGCAACCCTTACTGTTTCCATACCGAGCAGTGTATAGAACGGAATAAGATTTGGAAGTTCTCCACTGATCGAATCAAGATGCTTTGAAATTGTCTGCACATCGTTTCTCTCAAACGGGCCGGTAAGAGAATTTACCAAACCGCTCTCTGAAATATTAGATATTGTCTTTTCAAT
>CALEVL010000302.1 GCA_937924675.1 uncultured Ignavibacteria bacterium
AAAGCGGAATAACTTTTGGCATCGAATTTTGTTAAACCCTTTAATCCAAAGATTTAAAACATTTTGGACAGATGTGCGCTACTGCATAACTATGATTTCAAAAATATATTGACATTAGGGATATAAATGATTATAAAATCTATGGAAGAAGAATATGGGAGCATCTCCTCAGGAAAACTAAAATCAAACTTTTTAGGATACCGGGTTCAATTCTATTTCCCGGAATAACATCCCTTGATTCTCATACCGGGAAGATGATTTCATTTCTCATTTTCATTAAGCAAAATCTGAATGAATCATGAAATTCACAACTACTTTGATATGCATCTGCATTATGCTCTCAACATGCAGAAGCATATTTGCAGACCCTGAGACACCCGGAGTTTCAGTATCTGGCGCGGGTCAAATTGTACCAACGGCTTATTCGGGAACCCCCGGAAACAGCACATTTCTCGGAACTCTTTCGAGTTCACAGCGTACGTATCAACTCCTGATACACGCAAACCAGCTTGCGGCTCTTGCAGGAAGTACAATCTTCGGAATCAATGTACGGTTACCGATTTCAGCAACTGCAAACTGGCCTTTGGCTAATGTGAACTTTTCAAACTACGATATTTATTTAAGCAACTGTGTTGATCCTGTAAACCGGAGTCTCACCTTTGCAAATAATATTGTAGGAACACAGGTTCAGGTCAGATCCGGACCACTGTTCATCCCTGCAAATTCTTATTCGTTCGGCAACACACCAAATGCATTAGGTCCGGTAATTGCTTTCAATCTGCCTTATAATTATTCCGGTGGTAATCTATTGGTGGAAATCAGGCATACAGGATTTACAGGAACCTCCAGAAGTGCTGATGCGATCTCCACTTCAACTCCGGGTTACTCGTCAGACTTCAGTGCCTGTTGGACCGGAAATTATTCGGGAACTTCAGGCAGTCAGGGTAATTTCACAATTCTTGGATTAGCAACCGCCGGACCAGAACCACAATTATCCTTTTTTCAGAGAAACTATGATATCAATGGATATATTGAACCAAACTCTGACTGGGGAGAGGTTCATTTAACAACAGACGGATTTGCCGGTCTGAAGTATTTCAATCTTTCTGTTGGAGCAACAGGGCTAACTACTAACTGGCAGATACAGAATGCAATACTCTTCAATCAGGCAAATCCCGGAACAGAACAGACCTTAACATTTGCATTTGATATAGGTAACAAGGGCGTTGATGTTTCCGGCATTAGCTATGGATATACAATTACCGATCAACCATTACTTTCACCTCCTCCGATAACTGAAAGCGATCCGGTAGCTGAAATTGATTACAAAGTTTATGACGGATTTCCATTCTTCAATTCAAACTCCGAAGGACTGAAAATACCGGAGGCTGTTCCTTTCCAGAATACCGGTAGCATAAAGGATACAGCATCTCATGGCATAAAGAATATGCCAAACCAGGATTGCGGAGTTAATGAATGTGCACCTGTTTCTTTCTCAAACAGTCTTAAGTACCTTCGCCGGGAACACAATTTAACTTTTGACAGTGCTTATGCCTCGTTAGACAGCATGAAAAAAGCTACGGGATTCATCGATGCCACAATGACCGCACAGAATTACTTCGAGAAGAAAGCAGAATATTTGAAGAAGAATAACATTCCTATAACAACCAGAAAAATTGAGACAACCAATGTATTCAGTATTCAGAAAGAACTGGATAATGAGCAGGATGTTGAAATGTTTGTTTGGTGGTTTACAATTGATTCAGTAAGCGGTGACACAAGCACAGGAAGTCACTTGGTAAATGTCACAAATGTTAAAAAACTGGGCGGTGGAAAATATCAGATCACAGCTCAGGACGACCGAAAACAGGGGCAGGCAGGAGGAACAGAAAGCGAGCCTGTAATATATGACAGTGCTTCGAATAAATTCACAAGCGGAAGCTATACTGCCTATAATATGGGAATCTACCATTTTGTAGTCGAATGCCCTAATAAACTTGCAGCACAGCAGCTTGTTCCGCCCAACCAATCCAATGGCGTAAATCCCGGATCACCGCTTAAGTGGACGAAGCCACCGGGAGCGGCCTCATATTGGTTAGAGGTAGCAACGGATCTTGATTTTCAGAATCTCATCATAAACCAATTTTCTGTACCTGATTCTTTTTACATTCCGTCTCAAGGAGAACTGATGGATAAAACAACATATTTTTGGCGAGTTCGTGTAAATGATTCTGCGGGTCCGGGATCTTATACTTCGGTATTTGAATTCACTACAGGAAGTGGGAAGACTCTGTTTGTTGAAGCGTTCATTCAGGGATTCTATGATGCATCATCCGACCTGATGGTTGCCGATACAATGAGAATTCAGTTGAGGGAAATGTTTCCACCTTATAATGTAGTTGATTCATCCAAGGCGGTAATCAACTCACTCGGATTTGGTAACTTCAGTTTTTATGATGTCTTTGACGGAGTCAGTTATTATATAGTTCTTAACCATCGTAATTCAATTGTCACGTTCAGCAGTTCCGGAGTTCAGTTCACCGGTGGATTGGCAAACTACAGTTTTGCTTTCTCTGCAGCACAGGCATATGGAAGCAATATGATACTTGTGGATAATACACCCATCAGATATGCAATATACGGCGGTGATGTCAATAGGGATGATGTTGTTGATGCTACGGATCTTTCAGCAATTGATAATGATGCATTCAACTTTGTAAATGGCTATGTGCAGACCGACATTAACGGCGACGGATTTGTTGATGCAACAGATTATGCTATTGCAGGGAATAATTCAGACAATTTTGTGGGAGCAATACTTCCTTAGAACTGATTTCAGAAATGCTCTTGAATATCTTTCTCATAACAACCGGGATGACATTTTATTTGTCATTCCGGTCAGTTATTCAATGATCAAATCAGTTCATGCAGTTGTTGGTGCCTGCCTGTCTCTGAAGGGTTCTAAAGAGTTTACATGAAAGCATTTCACAAAGCGTCGCAAGTTCAGAAGCAAACTTTCCCAAAAGTATTGGATTACTATGTGTCACAAACAATTCACACTATCGGCGAATGAAATCAATTCTGCACTTCCTATCATATTTGAACCGCCATCACTGCAGAACCGGTCATTCACATCACCACTGCATACCTAATAATGAACTTGCAGAAACGGCTGTGGAAAAAAATCATATGTTGATGCGTAGCTGGTTGTGACCAAACCAGCATTAATTAGAAAGTAAGTCAATAGCATTCTCCACCCTTCGGCGTAAATCAGCAGATAAGAGAATTAGTAAATAACTATTTCTAATTTTTAGTTTCTGATTTCTAATTCTTTTTCTTGTGGTGGCAGGATCTCCGTCTCTACACAAACCGCATGAATGCATCAGGACGGAAGTACTGATGCCACAAGGAATGTATTATACTTATTGTTGACATCGCTTTGTTCAGAAACTCCAACAAGGGCAAAAAAACAGCGCGTGAAATAGCTTTGAAAAATAGTTGCGGCGGGGTGTATTAATCTTGAGCAATAGAAAGAAAGTACGTCAATGCGAAGTATAAATTGCGCCGGCTAAATGTATTTTCTGAAACAAAGATTTCAACCGGCCCTGCATCAGAAATACAACAAAGGCAACATTTGCATGATATAGTAATTCAAAAGGCAGTGAATCAAACAATCAGAGATGCATGAAAATTGAAACCGGCAAGCTGTCACTCAATCAGGCATTCTTTTGCAACGCATCTGCTTGAGTCAGGATATGATATAAGGACTATTCAGGAACTGATGGGTAAAAATGTTGAGACAACTATGATCTGTACACATGTAATCAACCTGGAGGCAAGGGATTCTGAAGCCCAGCCGATTTCTAGTATTGGTTGCCGCAGGCAGTAACATAAACAATCAAACCAATCAGCGAAATAATATGCTTAACTCTATTTTTTACAAACAATTAATTAATGATAGCCAACATAGATTAAACAGCCGTGGAAACCAACAATTGCTTTTATCATTGGCACACATAATCTTATCTGGGGCTGCTAAGTGTAGTCGGGTATCATCCATTCAAAGTTGGAGCAGGAAATGAAACACGGGAAAGGAAATATTGCAACGGGTCTGCTGTTCATGGCCGGGTTCATGATGTTCGGCTTTGTCCTCATCTATCTGCGGGACTTCGCCCCTGGCAAAGAGCAATGGATAGCGGAATATGCGATCGGCAAGCACTTCGAATCGAGGCTCGCTCACGTCCACGGTAATCTGTTCGCATTCCTGAACATCGTAGTAGGATATCTTCTCCTGCGGCTGCCAGTTCACAAGTCGACCGGCAAGTGGGTATCTTGGCTCGCGCTTGCAGGAATGCTGATGCCCGTTGGGATTCTTGCAGAGGTGTTGCTTGGCGCACCCCCGTTCTTCGTTCTCATCGGAGGGATTTCGATGGTTGTTGCGATCGCATGGCTCGGAGTCGCCGTGGCAAAGATGAAATCGTGGTCAGGGCAACAGGAGAATACGGAGATATGATGGCACCTCAAACAATCCGTATCGTCCGGATTCTGGCAGCTGCCGTTGCTGTCTTGTTCGGCTTCGCTACGCTCTTCGAGGGCGGGCGTGTGCTCCTGGGTTCAGACCCGGGATACGAGGTGTTTCGGCCCCTCCTCCTTTACAACACGGCAATGGGCGCAGCGTATCTGGTAGCCGGTGTCTTCGTCTGGCGCAGCCTCAAAGCGGGCAGATACGCTGCCGGAGCAATCTTCCTGCTCAATCTGCTTGTCCTTGTGGTCATCCTCGTGGTCTTCCTAAGTGGAGGAGCTGTAGCTGTGGACAGTCTCCGCGCCATGACTCTTCGGACGGTCGTGTGGTTAGTACTGTTCCTGGTCGTATCGTGGCTCGCTCGCGCACGGAAAGCAGCCTAACATCCGGTTGCAACGGACGATCCGCTTCGCCCCGCTGCTGAGCGTCATGCAGAAGAGGAGTTCTATGAACTTGGATTTGACGACAACCGAAGGAAGCAAACATGCATTGGAAACTCATGATGCATCTGATTCCCTGAAGAGCACAGTAGACTGTGATGCGGGCGGAACTAATCATATTTGCAACATCTCCGCTGCTTGAGTTGGTCATTCACATCACCACTGCATACCTATATAATGAACTTGCAGTAACGGCTGTGGAAATAAATCAAATGGTGACGCGCAACTGGTTATGACCACGTCAACATCTATAACAAGTAAGTCAACAGCAGTCTCCAACCCACTGTGGAAATCAGCAGATAAGGGAATTAGTAAATAACTATTACTAATTTTTAATTTCTAATTTCTAATTCTATTCAAGACCATACTCCCGTATTTTCTTATACAACGTCTTGCGGTCAATCCCCAGCATCTGAGCTACCTTCAGCTTGTTCCAGCCGTTTTCACTCAATATTTTTGTGATGTATAGCTTCTCAATGTCTTTGAGTCCCTGAGCTGTCTCAAAACCGTCAAGCGACAAGTCCGGGTTTTCACCTTCTGAGAGAAAACGGAACTCTGATTTGGTTAATGTGTCATTCTGTGAAGTGATCGAGGCTCTCTCAATTACGTTCTCCAGCTCACGAACATTTCCGTTCCAGTCATGCCTCATCAATGTTTCTATTGCACCCGAATCCAGCGTAAGCTGACGATCAAGCTTTCCGGAGAGCTTCTTAAGTATATGCTCAGCCAAAGGTACAATGTCATCCTTTCTTTCATTTAGCGGCGGAAGAGTGATCGTAACAGATGATATTCTGTAATAAAGATCATCACGGAATTTTTTCTGAGAGATCATATCCTTGAGATTCTGATTCGTCGATGAGATCAATCTTACATCAAACTTTTTTACTCTATCGCTTCCAAGTGGTTTGATCTCCCAGTTCTCAATTACACGCAACAGCTTTGACTGCAGGTGGAACGGCATGTCAGCAATTTCATCAAGAAGAAGTGTACCGCCGTTTGCCTGTTCAAATACTCCGCGCTGTGTATCTATCGCGCCGGTAAATGCGCCTTTGGTATGACCGAAGAGCTCGCTCTCAAGAAGATTATCCGGTATCGCACTGCAGTTGATAGCAATGAATGGTCCGTTCTTTCGGTTACTCTGATGATGAATTGCCCTTGCGGCAAGTTCTTTCCCGGTACCACTCTGTCCTTCAATAAGTACGTTGATATCACTCTTTGCAACATTCTTTATCAGCTCAAATACATTCATCATCTTCCTGCTCTTTCCAACTATATTGGAAAATGAATTGCTGATCTCAACCTGTGCCCTTAGCTCGGTAAGTTGCTTTGAGATGTTGAGATTATCTGCCGCCTTCTTTACCTTGATCGCAAACTCTTCAATATTAAACGGCTTCATAATGTAGTCGAATGCACCTTGTTTCATGGATTCAACTGCAGAGTCAACCGAGCCGTACCCGGTAACCATGATGAAATGACAATTGTCAGGCTTCACTTTCAAAAGATCCAGACCGGAAACATCCGGCATCTGAAGATCCGATATTACTATGTCATACTCACCGGATTCAACCAGATCTTTTGCCTTGGTACTGATATTCTCGGTATCTGCCTGATAACCCTTCTTCACAAGCACCTTCTTCATTAGTGCCGTTGAGTTGGGCTCGTCATCAACTATTAGTATTCTTGGATTTCCATTCATAGGCATGGAAAATAGAAAATCAGGAGTGATTAATCAGTTGAATATTTTTGACCGTGAAGTACTTATCTACATTGCTGTCCAAAACGTTTATGTATTTGGAAAATTCATTTGAAATCAAGCTGGAAGGTTTCAAGAAATCCGGTTCGGAAAAACAACCCGCCCGCCTGTCGAATTACTACTCACTTAAAGCGAATGACGGCGGACAGGCCTCATCCTAATTGCCGTTAAAAAATTGTGAGCTTTGGCGTAAGCCTGCCCGAAGAATACTGAACTTCAACACTTTACGCAGGCGGGCCCGTCCTTGCCGGGTAAACCTGCCCGAAGAATACTGAAATACAACACTTTACGCAGGCGGGCGGGCGACTCGCCGCCCTGAGCCTATCGAAGGGTTTCTTTGCCAAGCTTTCTTTGAGTTTACCCTGAGCTTGTCGAAGGGTTCAAAAGAAAGCGGAAATGATTTTATTTGATAAAAATGGTTTTAGCTAACTGATTTCTAAGCAAAACGTTTTGGACAAATGTGACTTATCTATTTCTCAAACACATCCGACTCCTTGTCACGATTCTTAATAAACTTGCAGATACCTACTAACAGTATAAGCGCTATCCATTGAAATACAGGGACAACGAATAAAGACATGGCGCTTTGTGCATCCGGATTTATGTATACTGAATCTGTTAAGGCGGCAATTCCAGAAGCTGTGATAAGAGTTGAGCCGCCAAAGAGGACTAACATGGAATTCCGTGTGTGAATATAATGCCAAAGAAAAAAGAGTATAGAAACATATGGAGATAGTATCAGCAACAATAGTAGCGCTAACAATTTCAAATCTGTGAGTCTCATGGCATCATCTTTCCCAACTTCAGGTATTACTGAATACAGCCAAATCACCAAGCTTGCAATGATTCCAATCGAAAGTATAACAATTGTAGCCTTGCCGGTTAGAGAAGATCTGTTCATACGAAATTTTATTCAGCGAAAATACAAATGTGACTTGAATAATACTGATGAAATTTTTCCTCTGTATTAGACTTATGTGGTATATCAATTGTGGAATAAATCTACACAATGGAAAATCAAATGATTAGTCCGTGCAGAAATCCACGTTTATTGAAAACATCTCAGTGGCACGAGACTTGTAATATCTATGGTATAAGTTCAACAATATAAAATTTTGCTGGCAGACTTTTGAACTGTCGGAAAGAAAAATCAAACAATGAAAACAGGAAAATTCGTCATCGCGCTTTTTGCAACAGTAGTTCTTCTATCCATCAGCATTTCCCTTCTTGCAGATATTGACGGACGAACCGGAAGAACAAGAAAGAGCTCAACATCGGGTTGCGGAAGTTGTCACGGTTCTTCGGCAACAACAGGCGTGAGCGTAACAATCAATGGTCCGGATACAGTTGTGGCAGGACAATCTGCTCAATATTCTATGATCATCACAAGAACAGGAAAGACAGGAGCAGGAATTGATATAGCGGTGAGAAGAGGATCTCTAAGTGCAGTATCATCAGGTACCCGAGTGCAAAGCAGTGAGATTGTTCATAATGATGACCTGCCAATGAGCAATGGTACTATTACTGTTCTCTTTAACTATAATGCACCGGCCACAGTTGGATTGGATACTATATGGTCAACAGGAATTGCAACCAACAGTCTGGGAAATACAGGTGGAGATGAATGGAACTGGTCTGCAAACAGAAGCATTTATGTCAAACTTGCAACCGGCATCAACGGCACTTATTCTGAAGTGAAAGATTTCAATCTTAAGCAGAACTATCCGAATCCGTTCAATCCCTCAACAAGTATCGGATATGATATTCCGAAAGAGAGTTTTGTAGAACTTAGCATTTACGATGCTTCCGGAAAGATTGTGAGGACACTCATTAATGAGGAGAAGTTTGCAGGAAGTTATTCCATCACATTCGGCAGCGAAGGACTGGCAAGCGGAGTATATTACTATAAACTTACAGCAGGCGATTTTTCCAAGACAATGAAAATGGTTCTTCTCAAGTAACAGGCACTCTGATTGTTGGTGAGAATAGGAATGTTATTCATTTAATAAAATGAGTATGAAATTGTCCCTGCCTTCAGGCCGGGGCAAAGTCAGGGTGACATTCACTGACTCAGGAAGAAACATTGAAGCTCACGGTGATCATGGCAAGAAAAAGAAGTTTGAAAATAGAAATTGACATATGTAAGTTACAAAAGAGGAGGAGTTGAAAATGAAACACATAATATTATTGCTATTCCTAACCATAGCAACCGCAAGTACGCTCTCACAGGAAAGCTGGAACAGGATCTATTCCTCCGGCGAATGGCAGATAAAGGAATTCTACAAAGGCGGCCCGCAAAATTCTCAGAGACAGATTCTCATCAAGCATAACTGGAATTACGGATCAACAAGTCTCGAGAACGGGACGGTCAAGAAATATTTCAGAAACGGAAATTCATGGTATGAACCCGCCGGCGGCTTTCTTAGTACACAATGCGCTCAATGCGTTGATCCGCCCGTTGTTTGGACAGAATGCAGGGGAAGCGAATTCTTCATGATATCCCCAACGGATTCAAACTTCATAATGAGTTACAGGATAACTCTCTGCGCAATGTGTCCCGATGCAACCACATTGATTACCTGGAATAACGGACTTAACTGGTCAAATTATTACAACATCTTTGGCGTGGGCGGTACTTTCATTCTTCCCAACGGGGGAGATTTTGACCCGACGAATAACTCTGTTCTGTACTACGGTTTCTCAAACACATTATCAGGATACCAAACAGCAATATTCAAGAGCACTAACCGCGGAATGAACTGGCAAATGACACAAGTGATCCCTGATCTTCGCTACGCCGGAAATACCCAATGGGGATTCGGAACCGGAAATGGATTCATCGTTGTCAGTCCGTTAGATCCCGATTATGTATTTGCCAACCACCGTGATTATCTTATGCGAAGCACTGATGCAGGGAATTCTTTTTCGGGCACAGCATTGCCTGCACTGAAAGAACTTATATTTGATGTTTCCGGAAATAAGCTCTTCGGGATTATTTCAGATACAATCTATACATCTACAGACAACGGAACAAGCTGGACTGCAAGCACCACTCCTGTGCAGTACAATACTCTCGAACCGATACAAAACAATGCAAACGTGTTGTTTGCCGGCTCAGACATTGGGCTTCACAGAAGTACGAACAGCGGACAGACATGGCATCTCTACAATAACACCTTTGCACCTTCAAAGAAGGTGATTGGAATTTGCAAAGATCCCGACAGCGGTGACACTCTGATTGTTTGCACTTCGGATGCTGTTTATAAGGTGTTCCGGGGTGAACTTACAAATTATGCAAATGCTGAAACTATAACTCCGGGAGAATTTGTCCTCTATCAGAATTATCCAAACCCGTTCAACCCTGTAACCGTAGTCAGGTTCAACTGCCCGTTCAGTTCGCATGTTTCTTTAAGAGTATATGACGTGTTGGGAAGATTGGTTTCGGTTCTGTTTGAAGGTACAGCGGAAGCCGGCAGTAATGAGGCGCAATTCAATGCATCTCAGCTTAGCAGCGGAATTTACTTGTGCAGAATGGAAGCCGGGGACAATGTACAGACAATCAAAATGACTGTGACCAAATAGAATTCTTGTCTCAAAGATTAGAATTGCGAAAGGTTGATCGTATCTTTATAATTTCCGGAATCATCATTTGCACTTATTAATACTTGAAAAACAACAGTATTCTTCGAAATATTTCGAAGCACATAAATCTCGACAAAGCCGAAGAGGAATCTTTTCTTTCACTTCTCATTTCAAAGAGCCTAAAGAAAAAAAAGTTTCTTCTGCAATCAGGAGATGTCTGCACACATTCCGCATTTGTCACTGCCGGCTGCTTGCGCGCTTATACTATTGATGAAAACGGCTTTGAGCATATTCTTCAATTCGCTCCGCCTGATTGGTGGATTGCTGACATGTATAGTCTCATTACTCAAAAGCCAGGCAATCTCTTTATTGAAGCGATGGAGGAATCAGACGTCCTGCTCTTGTCTAAAGATGATCAGGAAAAACTCTATCACGACATTCCTAAGTTTGAGAGATTTTTCAGGATCATCACGGAAAACTCTCTTGTTGCAAACAGGCAGCGTGTGATTGACAGTCTCAGCTTGAATGCAAAGCAGAGATATGAAAAATTCTGCTCCATATATCCTGCTGTATTCAATGCTATTCCTCAAAAGCATATTGCTTCTTACATTGGTGTTACACCGGAGTTTCTGAGCAAGTTGAAAGCAGGAGGGGGAGAGCAGAATTAGGAATTAGGAATTAAAAAATAAGAATTGAAAACTTCTGAAACCGTCCCATCGGGAACATTTATGACTTTCCCTACTTCATCAAGCAGCAAGAATTCAACTTTCCAGTTTGAGACGGGCAGGCAACTTTTAACTTTCAACTTTCAACTTTCAACTTTTAACTTTCAACTTTTAACTTTCAACTTTTTCTTAATCTAGATTATTTGTCTGCCCACAAAATCTTCGTATCTTTGTACAACTAAAAACCTTAATCAACTAACAATGGCAAACACAATAATTCACAAAGCAGACACAAGAGGACATGCAGATCACGGTTGGCTGAACGCTAATCATACATTCAGTTTTGCGGGTTACCAAGATCGGGAAAGAGTTCATTTCGGTGTGCTCAGAGTGCTTAACGATGACACGGTTGCCGGAGGTAAGGGCTTCGGCATGCATCCGCATGACAATATGGAAATCATCACTATCCCGCTCGAAGGCGACCTTGAACATAACGACAACATGGGCAACTCTGAAGTGATAAGACACGGAGATGTGCAGGTAATGAGCGCGGGTACCGGAATTCTGCACAGCGAGTTCAATCACAATCCTGATAAACCGGTCAAGCTTCTGCAGATATGGCTCTATCCAAACAAGAAGAATGTCGAGCCGCGATATGATCAGATAACACTTGATCTCAATGACAGGCATAACAAATTTCAGCAGATCGTTTCACCAAATCCGGATGACGCAGGAACATGGATCCATCAGGATTCTTGGTTTCATCTGGGAAAGTTTGATGCCGGTATGAAACAGAATTACAGCCTGAAGAAAAAAGGAAACGGAGTATATGCATTTGTGATCAGCGGAGATGTAACTATCGCAGGGAACGATCTGAGTGCAAGAGACGGTATGGGAATTACAGATACTGATTCGTTTGAAATTTCTACGCAGACAGATTCAGAGGTTCTACTGATGGAAGTGCCGATGACTGTAAAATGAGATGCCAAAAATTCCATAATAGCTGAGTCGGTAATTCACTCACTGGGCAGATATAAAATTCGCGTTCCCGCATCTTGCAACGAGAACTAACCAAAGTTTTCACAAAGATCGGGAACGCAGTTGTTATGTGCGGAATGAAAACATTGCCAACCCCTCTCCCAAAGAAAACCTATGCTTTTAAAATTTTGACATCATATCAAATCTTAATATCCCTCTATCATCTCTGTGTAGCTCTGTGACTCTCAGTGTAACTCTGTGTAATTCTTCTTTCTGCGAGGAACAGAGACCTCTCACCTCTCACCTCTCCCGTCTGCGCCGGGCAGGCAACTCATAACTCTCAACTTCTCCACAGCTCTTTCCAGCGTTTCATCTTCTTTTGCAAAACAGAATCTCAACACCTTGTTATCTGTCTTATCTTTATAAAATGCTGACACCGGTATTGAAGCAACCTTCTTTTCACGCGTCAGTCTGACAGCGAAATCAAGGTCATTCTCATCCGAGATCGCCGAATAATCCAAAGTCTGAAAATATGTTCCTTCACACTTCAGCGGCGTGAATTCAGTTACGGCAATCAATGAAAGAAACTTATCGCGCTTTGCCTGATAGAACTTACTCAGCTCTCTTATCCTGCCGGTATCTTTTATATATTCAGCAAGAGCAAACTGAAAAGGAGTTGATGTTGAAAATGTAAGAAACTGATGAATCTTCCTGAACTCTGATGTAAGATGTTCAGGAGCAGTACAGTAGCCGACTTTCCAGCCTGTAATGTGAAATGTTTTACCGAATGAAGAAACTACAAATGTCTTTTCAAAAAGCTCTTCATCGAGCAACATTGAGATATGCTTCTTTCCGTCAAAAATTATGTGCTCATAAACTTCATCACTCAAAATGTAAATATCACGCCCTTTCACAATTTCCTTTAGCATTGTGATATCATTCTCACTTATAACCGAACCCGATGGATTATTAGGAGAATTGATAATGATGAGTCTGGTTGAGGGATTAACTGCATCGTGTACTTTGTTCCAGTCAATTCGGTAATCAGGAAATGTGAGAGGTATGCGAACAGGAATACCCTGATTCAGCAGAACCGCCGGTTCGTATGAATCATAAGACGGATCAAACATTATCACTTCATCTCCGGAATTAACAATCACGCTGATAGCTGCAAACAATGCCTCAGTAGCTCCTGATGTAACAGTTATCTCCTTCTCCGGATCGATCTTTGCGGAATACACGTCGCTGATCATAGCCGAGATTCCTTCGCGCAGAGTCTTAACGCCGCTCATCAGCGCGTACTGATTATGTCCGTCTTTAACTGCCTTTGAAACAAGCTCATTCAATTCAGGGTCAACCGGAAAATCAGGAAATCCCTGCGAAAGATTTATTGCACCCTGCTCATTTGCAAGTGCAGACATAACACTGAAGATCGTCGTGCCGGTTGAAGACAACTTAGATTTCATAATTAGAAATTAGAAATTAAAAATTAGAAATACGTATAAGACCCAACCGAAATTGGATCATCCAACCTACGCATTACTTGGCTCTGACATCAAAAGACACTGCAAATCTATTTTTAATTTCTAATTTTTAATTTTTAATTGCTCTTAAAAGGGTTCGTTGCCCAGACAGTAACTTCCGGCACCATTCCCCTGTCATCCATTTCAAGAAGCAATTTGATTGTGTGCGCGATCTCATCACTTGTAAGTTTGTTCGGGATCTCGTCACGTTCCTTTCGTTCTGTATTTGCAAAAGCCGTAGTAACCTCACTCGGATTGACCTGCATCACTCTTATGTTGAACGGCCGCAGTTCTGCCTGCCAGCACTCGGTCATGCTGCGAAGCGCAAATTTTGATGATGAATAAATTGTGCCTCTTGCAAATCCTTTTAGAGACGCTGTCGAAGCTATGTTGATAATGTTGCCGCTCAGCTGCTTCTTAAATATTTCCGCGGCTTTCTTTGCCATCATAGCTGCCCCGAATACATTAACGGAATAGACCTTCATGAATGCTTCAACAGTCAGTTCTTCAATTGCCGGAAATTCTCCGATGCCGGCATTGTTAACCAGGCAATCAAGACCGCCGAGTTTTTCAGCGACAATCTTATATGTCAATTCTATATCATCTTCCTTTGCCACATCGGCATGTATTGCAATAGAGTTTGTCTCTGCTGCAATTTTCTCGAGCTTTACTTTGTCTCTGCCCGTAATTGCAACTTTTGCGCCTTCTGCAGACAGCAGTTTTGCTGCAGCTTTACCAATACCGGAACTGCCGCCGGTGATCAGGATCCGTGAGTCTTTTATTTTCATTGTTTTGATTTGATTATATGTTTTGTAAAAAGTTTTGATTTCAAACATGCATTGACTGCCTTTGTTACTCAAACAGTTGAAAAAGATAAAACAACCATGCTTATCTTTTCAAATCATATCACTTCAGATACTTGAAATCAGTACCGCTCTTCAACTGTACAATAAATTCATAGAACAGTTTGATCGCATTCTGAATGTCATCCTTGTGTGCAATCTCAACAGTTGTATGCATATACTTTAGCGGCAGAGATATGAGTGCCGAAGCAACTCCAAGATTTGAGTAAGCAAAAGCTTCGGTATCTGTATAAGTTTCCTGCGATGCTGCCTTGAGCTGATAGGGTATCTTATTCTTCTTTGCCGTATCAATCAGCATCTGAAGAAGGCTTCTGTGAACAGCCGGAGCAAATGAAACAACAGGACCCTTGCCGCACTTGATATCTCCGTCAGTTGCTTTGGTATAATTTGGATGCTGTGTATCATGAATGACATCAGTTACAATTGCAACATTGGGACTGATGTTCTTCGCAATCATCTTCGCCCCGCTGAGTCCGGTCTCTTCCTGAACTGAGTTTACAATGTAAACTCCGAATTTCGGTCTCTTCCTTTTTTCATGCAGCATTCTGGCAACCTCGGCAATTATGAATCCGCCTGCCCTGTTGTCCATTCCTCTGCCGGTATAATACTTTCCGTTCATGACCATGAATGAGTCCTCATAAGTAATTACAGTGCCGACATGAATCCCCAGCTTCTCGACTTCTTTTGCGGAATCACAGCCGCAATCTATAGAAAGGTCTGATAGCGCAAGAATCTGATCGTTCTTCCTGTTTCTGATCTGTATGGATGGCCAGGCGAACACACCTTTAACGATGCCGTTCTTCGTATGAATGTTAACTCTCTTAGCAGGCGCTATCTGATGATCCGTGTATCCGTTCCTGACAACGTTAAGCATTCCCTCTGATGTAATATGACTTACATACCAGGATATCTCATCTGCATGTGCTTCGATAACAACTTTATATTCTGCATCGGGATTAATTACTCCAACTACAGTTCCGTATGTGTCGGAGAAACATGTGTCAACATACGGCTCAATATAGTCGAGCCAAAGTTTCTGTCCGTTGATCTCAAATCCCACGGGTGAAGCATTGTTAAGATATCTTTCAAGAAATTCAAAGCTTTCCTTTCTCATATCATCCTCCTTGTTTTAAGTTTTATCCAATATTCTGATATTCTCTGCTTCTGCCAGCACAGCCAAGTCTGCAATACCGCAAAAGATTCCGGTTTCAACAACACCGGTAATGAGCTTCAATTCTTTGTCAAGTGCCTGCGGATCCTTGATTGATCCTGTGTTCAGGTCAATTATAATATTTCCGCTGTCTGTCTTAAAAATCTGATTGTCTTTGATTCTGATAACAGGATTAAGGTCCATCTCATTAAGTATTCTGAAAACCCGCTCATGTCCGAACGGAATAACTTCCAAAGGCAATGGAAATTTTCCCAATGTGTCAACTAGCTTTGATGAATCCGCGATCCAGATGTTTTTCTCTGAATAGAGCGCGACTATCTTTTCAAACAATAAAGCTCCGCCGCCTCCTTTTATTCCGTTCAGTTGAGAATCAAGTTCATCCGCACCGTCTATCGTAAGATCAATTGAATTGGTCTCGTCAAGTCTGATAAGCTTAATGCCGCATTCTTTGGCAAGCGCAGTTGTTGTGCTTGATGTTGAGACACATGTTATGTTAAGTCCTTCCTTAACAAGTTCACCAAGCCGGATAACAGCGTAATAAACAGTTGAGCCGGAACCAAGCCCGACTGTCATTCCATCTTCAACAAACTCTACGGCTTTGTTTGCCGCTGATTTTTTACCGAGTTCCTTTATGTTGCTCATTGAATTCATTTTAGAGGACGGCGTAATTAATTCCAATCTGTATTCCTTCTTTAAACTGTGTCTTTGGCGACTGCACCTTATCAAAGAACAATGTGAAATTCAGATTGACAGAAAGAAAATCATTTACCTTTGCAATTATTGCATTATCCCATGCAACATCCCATGTGTCAAACCTGTCGAATGCCGAGAATAGTCTTAGCCGTGATATGTAAGCCATGTTCTCTGCAAAACCATAATTGGCTTCTGTCACAGATTCAAGTCCTGTCTCAAACTTGAATGCCTCTCTCTCGTCCGCTGTTTCAATATCATCTGTGTATTGTCTGAACTTATTCGTGAATGTTTCCTGAAATGCCACACCAATCCTTGTGTTCAACACCTTTGTACCATAAGTAAAGCCAATGCTCTGCGTAACATATCCCGGGTCAAAGAAAGCAGCAGATTGTTCTGCAGGATCTTTTGAATAATCATAGCCGTTCAGAATCGGAGTCCTGATGGAATTTGAAATGAACGGGTTTACAGCCCAGCCAACTTTCCATGCGAGTATATTTTCTAGCACAAGATTATTGTCATTTGTCTGAAAATTTCCACCCCCTGTTTTTGTTGAACCCAGATTGAAGAACATTCGGTTGCTCCAGATTGATTTCTTACCAAGCTGAGTTGCACGAAAATCCCCTGCGCCGGAAAGAGAAATAATATTTTCTCCACCCTGAACCCAATTGCTTAATGCTACTTGGTTTAGCCCTAAAGATATGACTCCGCTTTGATTCCATCCGGGTTTGAGAGTTGTGTCTTTTTGAGAGTATGAGGTTGAAGCAAACAGGAAAAAAAGAAACGCACAAAGGTAATGAGCAGTTTTCATACAAAGATGATTATGTTGAGAAATAATTATACAAATATAGATTTTTTCGTTTTAAGACTTAATGAACTAATCTTGTTATTGATTCTTCCATTACGACGAGTTCTAAGATGATTGAAGCAAACGGGAATTGCTGAATTGAAAGTCTTATTATGGCTTACATTGGTTTAGTAAATTCAATTATTTATTTTGAGAAAAAATAAGAGAAGAATGAAAACAATAAAGACAGTAGAAATCAATTACATCGCAGTTCTGATACTTGTTTTGCTTAATATGATTTTAGGATTCATCTGGTATTCTCCATATATTTTCGGAAACGAATGGATGAAATTACTGGGTAAGGATATGTCTTTCTTCCAGAATGCCGGCATCATGCCGTTCATAGTTGCATTCATTTCATCGGTTTTCACAATTTTTACTATTGCATGGGTCTTCAAACAACTTCAGATTCAAAGTTTCATCAAGGGAATATTCTATGCAATTGTATTCTGGTTTGGGTTCTTGTTCTGTGAACTTCTGGCAATTGACCAGATGGAATTGAGACATTACGGACTTACGTGGATCAACGCGGGAAAATCGTTTGTGACATTCTTAATGTCAGGATTTCTACTCGGCTTTTGGAATCGCTTTTCGGAGAAAGAAATTCCTGATCCTACGCCGATTGTTCCTGAACAACAGAAAATGTGATGCAATTCATCCGGCATAATTAAGTTCCAATTACAAGTTCAAGGAATCTATACTTCTTTATTGAATCAAAAAAATTCCCGCCCGTTATAAACAGGCGGGATTTATTTTTACTGAGAGCGTAGAATCAGGAATCGACTCAGAATCAGCAACAGTATTCCTAATTCTTAATTTTTAATTTCTAATTCCAGAATCACGGCCTTACCACACCAACAAAGTTAAATGCATTGTTGTCTGCAAGTGAAGCATCTGTTGCATCAACAATGTCATCATAATTCAAGTCTGTTGACACATAACCGGAGACAAAACCAAATGCATCATTATCAATCAATCCTGCATCAGAGCCGTCAACAGTTCCATCCTGATTCACATCACCTGTAAACAGAGCCATACTTCCGATCAGATCATACATGTTATTGCCGTATGCCTGAGTTGGTGAAGGTGTGAAGTCATATCTCATATAATCACTGTTAAATGTCCTCGGAGTAGAGCTCCATGTTTCTATTGAGTTGCGATGCTTCAATACAATGTAGTATGGTGTTCCGTTCGTTATTGAACTGAAGTTAACAACCGCCGGAAGTCCTTGGCCGGCAAGTGTTTTCTTTGACTCAACAAGTGTATATGGTGAAGTAGAATTTCTCAGCTCAACAGTTATGGTATCCTGCGCGTTGATTGCCTGGAACTTCATATTTACTCTGAATTCCGGTTCTGAGATCGGAAGTTCTGAAATAAACTGAAAATTAGCTCCTGCCGTAACTGTTCTCACCAAAGCTCCGGAAGCGGAATCTATTTCATGAACACCTGCACCGTTTGTAGTAAGATAGTTTCCATTGCCAAGAAGGTATGCTGACCTGTTTCCTGTTATCGCAGCATTGATCAATCTGACAAATGTACCAGTAGACGTGAGGTAAGCAATTCCTGAAGGAGGACTGAAAGCTGCAACAAGCACATCTCCGTTTGGCAGTTCATGGATTTGCTGAGGTCCGGCAAAGCTTGAACCTACATAAAAATAAGATATGAAATTACCGGAGAGATCGAAGTTTGAAACTCTGTTTGTTCCGGAGAAGTTTGAAACAAGCATGTCAGAACCTCTCAACGTAACAAAGAACGGGCTGTTGAGATTTGTTGTAGGCAAAAATGTTCCGAGATGATTTCCTGCCGAATCAAACTGCTGAACGGTATTCTGATTCGCTCCGCTTCCTACTGTAACAAGAAGATTGTTTCCTGCTCTGAAACTCATTCCTCTTATGTTATCGAGAATTGTTGTGATAGGTCCGCCGATCGGAGCAAAGACTCCTCTATGGGTTCCATTCCTGTTGAACCTTTGTACAACATCAGAGATCTGATCAGATACCAGTATGTCTTTGGTATTGGGATGCTGCAATGCGTGCCTGGGGCTCTGAAGCAGAGGACTTGATCTTGGTATGAAAGCTGTATCTATCAGATCCCCGTTTGTAGAATTATACATATAGACTCTGTCAGCAGTCCAGTCTGTAATAAGCAGTACTTTTGACATTCCTGTTCTGTCTCCGAATTTCGGATCGAATTGTCCTCCTGTATTGTCAACTACTCTGCCGTTTCCATAATCAACTCTTGCTTTCGACAAGTCTATTCTAGAACGTAATTCGTAATAAAAGGCCGTGTAACTTCCGTTATAAATGTTCTTCAAATCTGTGATCACTGCGTAAACCGGTGTTCCGCTTTCGATAGACTTCACTTCTGCAATGACATTATCAGTTGTCATTATGCTCACCGGCAGATTTTGCCTGACTGCTTCGATCCTTGCGTTGATTACCACTGAAGGATTTTCTTCCGCCCTTGTCATGAGTTGTTCGAATCCGATAAGCGGAGAAGAAATTGATTTGCCTGAAATTGCCAGTATAAATAATAACAGGCAAGCTGTAAGTCTTGACATTTGGTGCTCCTTAGATTTAATTAGATGAGAATTTTCTTGATGGATTAATATAGCAAATATGAATTAAACTTTAGTTTGAATTTGCCATATATAAAAAGAAACTGCCGCATAAAGGGATAATCACGGCAGTTTCGGAGGAGGAGGAACAAAAACTGATCTTAACTAAAAATCAGATTCTGATTTCAAATCGTGTCTAAAAAAAAGTAAGGTGTCCCGTCTCAAGCGCTAAGGAAGGAAAGCGCCTTCGGAACACCTTGACCACCCAATCTGAATATCAACTATGAAATTGTACTGCAAAAATATTCAATGCAAACTTAAAAAATCAATCGTATCCGAACTTCGAAACAAGAAACGGGCTTACACATATTCTCAAAACTATTAATCCTGATCAGTACAAAATTAAGTTTGTCTGATTGTTATTGCAAATAGCTAAACCGGAAATCTTCACCACCTTATTGTGCTGATTTTTTGTATTATTGTGGTAAATTAAATGGAAACAAATATGAAATCTTCACCAGCCCCAAATATAAAGCTGGTAATGTCTCTGAGCCTTCTTTCAAAAAATGAAATGAAGAGCTTTATGGAATTTGCCGGCTCAAAGTATTTTTCCGGAGACAGGAATTATTCAAAGACCTTGTCATGCCTGCAGAAATATCATGCAAGAGGATTTAACGGCATTTCAAATTCGGAATTGTTGTCCCAATTGTCGGAAGATCTTGGAATCAGCACCAGGAGTCTTCTGAACAGATTGTCCGAACTTTATCAGATCTTTGAGAAATTTCTTCTGATGGAGTATCTTCAGAAAGACTCCAACGATAAGTTCAAACTCCTTCTTGCAATATTGCATAACAAAAAGAGTCTGAAGCTGTTCGATTACGTTGCTGACAAATGCCGGAAACACAATGAACTTTCCGGAATGGACTCTGATACTCTGAATGATCTTCTTATAACCCGCCATCTCGAATTACTTGCAGCATTTGAGAGAAGAAATTATAACAAGTTCCGAAAACTGTCATCCTCTCAGTCACTCTATCAGACGGCTCATTATCTTATCAGCATGTTCAGGGATTCAAGTGAGCATTTGCAGCAAATGATCTCAGGAATTTCACAGACCAAATCCTATTCACAGATTCTTCTTGAGAAAACTGATATAAACACATTTCTTAAATACTTAAAAGATGAGGATATTTTCTTATACCATTATGTGATGCTCTATAAATGCATATATGATTCATTTCATGACAGATATGACTCAAAGAGTTTTGAGAAAGTCAGGAAGATTCATAATATGATTGCAGGAAAGCTCACGCGGTCTGAGAACCAGGGAATTTACTTTACAATGATCACGTATTCTATTAATCAGCTTTCGGCCGGAAAAAGGGAATTCAACAGCACTTTGTTCCGTATAATTGAGGAGAAATTGAATGCAGGATATTATGACGAGCTAATGATGGATAATTATCCCGTGAATAACTTCAGGGACTATGTAATTATAGCTTTGGCTGAAGGTAAAGTGCAGTGGACCAAGGAGTTTGTTGAGAAGTATTCTCCAATGCTCCCTGATTCATACAGAGAAGATGAAGTAAGGATTTCCATGGCAAGGATAGCTCAATATGAGGGTAGATTTGCGGATGCTCTGAAGCATCTCGAAAAAGTCCGCAGAAAAAATTATCTGCACTATACAGATACACTTGGCATTTCAATGAGATCTCACATTGAGCTTGGCAATATCGAGAAGGCATACTTGGTAGTTGAACGGCTCAAGCAATATCTTAACTATCACAAGGAAATTCCTCAAGCATTGCAAAAGGATTTCAAGGAATACATTAAGGACATAATGCTGCTGATCAAGTATTCGGAAGGAATACTCAGCAAATCAGATCTCAAGTACAAACTCAGAAACAGGGATATGAAGAAGGCACGCATATGGATAGCGGAAAAGTTTTCTGAGATTCTCAGTTGAAAACAACAGTGAATCACTGTCGAGATAATTGCAGTTGCTAGTTTCCGGATTTGCCTTCCGGTGCAGTCTGTTTATGCTTCATTTCAAAAAATATTTATAAATCCTATATTGGCATGCCAAAATATACTTGAATCAACCCAAATTAATGTCAAAAAAAACCGGCAAGACATTCATACTTGACACCAACGTAATTCTCCACGATGCTTCCTGCATACATCAGTTCAAAGAAAATGACATTGTAATACCGATAACCGTAATAGAAGAGCTTGACCATTTTAAGAGAGGTTCTCAGGTTATTAACCTTAATGCGCGGGAATTTGCCAGGACACTTGATACAATGACCGGCTCTGCATTATTCAATGGCGGAATATCTTTGGGCAAAGGAAGAGGAAAAGTAAGGATCGCTCTGACGCGGGGTCTCAACGATGAGATAAGAGAGATCTTCAGGGATGATAATCCGGATCACCGAATTCTATCAACGGCGCTTGAAGTTTCACGGGCTGACAAGAAAAAATCTGTTATCCTTGTCTCGAAAGATGTGAATCTCAGGATGAAGGCAAAGGCACTTGGACTGCCTGCCGAGGATTATACTACCGACCGCATAAGCAGTATTGAAGAGCTTTACAGCGGCAAGGAAACCATTGATGACTTTGACGATATACTACTGCAAAAACTTTACTCACCTCCGTTTGAAGTTCCCTTGAAAGATTTCGGCAAGAAGCTTAAGGGCGAGGTGCTCCCCAATAAGTTCTACATTCTGAGAAACAGCAACCGTTCGGTTCTCTCACATCTTGATCCACAGAAAGAGGTGATGAGAAGAGTTGACAAAATTGAAACATACGGTATCAGATCAAGAAATGCCGAACAGACATTTGCCGTTGATGCATTGACGAATATCAATATTCCGCTTGTCTCAATAACAGGCAAGGCAGGTACAGGAAAGACTCTGCTTGCGATTGCATCGGCATTGCATTCAAAAAAGAGTTACAGGCAGATATATATTGCAAGACCTGTTGTGCCGCTCAGCAATAAAGATATTGGTTATCTTCCGGGCGATGTAGAAGATAAACTCGCGCCTTACATGCAGCCGCTTTGGGACAATATCAAAGTGATTCAGGATCAGTATGCAGAAGGTGACAAGCAGCATCAGCAGATCACTCAGATGATCAAAGATCACAAGCTTGTCATTGAACCGCTGAGTTATATAAGAGGGCGAAGTCTTCAAAGGATTTTCTTCATTGTTGATGAGGCTCAGAATCTTACGCCGCACGAAATTAAGACAATCATCACACGCGTAGGCGAAGGGGCCAAGCTTGTGTTCACGGGTGATATTTATCAGATCGATCATCCATACCTTGATTCACAATCCAACGGGCTCTCATATCTGATAGATCAATTCAAAGGTCAGAAACTTTATGCACATGTGAATCTTGTCAAAGGCGAAAGATCCGAACTCGCCGAACTTGCCAGCAACCTGCTATAGCATGACACTGCAAAGAAAGCGAGCGGTGATCTTTGACATGGACGGTGTGCTCATAGATTCCGAACCGCTCTATGTTGAAATGAACATAGAACTCTTCTCGGAACTTGGTATAAGTATTGAACCTTCCGAGTACCATCAATTTGTTGGAATGTCGTCGCCGCTGATGTGGACTATGATCAGGGACAAGTTCTCGCTTTCTCAGAGCGCAACCGAACTCATGGACATGGAAAAGACAAGGATTCATCAATTGCTCAGCTCAGACAGGATAAGTGCTCCGATAAGCGGAGTAGAGAATCTTCTCGGTTCACTCAGGGAAAAAGATATAGTGATGAGTGTTGCATCATCATCTGCAAGAAAAAATGTAGAGACCATACTTCAGAAACTTGACATAGCCCAATATTTCGAAGCGGTTGTATGCGGTGAAGACATAGATAACGGAAAGCCGGCACCGGACATTTTTCTCAAGGCATCTTTGCTTGTTGATGTGCCGGCAGCATATTGCGTTGTGATTGAAGATTCATACAACGGTCTTAGCGGCGCAAAGGCAGCGCGCATGAGATGTATCGGATATGCGGGTGATATTGACTCGAAGCAGGATCTAAGCGGCGCAGATATGATCATAAAATCATTTCATGAAAATGATATTGAAAAGGTTATTCGATTCATAGAAGAAAAGAATTAGATGTCATATATCAATCCCACACGAAAAACTTCCAAGCGAGGCAACGAGATTCTGCTGAGAAATTCAGTTTCTGAAGATGCGTCTGAATTGATCAGCATCAAGACTGAAGTAATCAGCGAAGATGTTTACATGCTCAGGGAATCTGATGAAGCAAACCTGACTGTGGCTTCAGAGAAGGAAGACATCTCACATCATCTGAATAATGACGGTTCAGTTTATATAGTTGCCGAGTGTGCGGGAAGCGTTATCGGTTTCCTGGAATTCATGAATGGTTCGCTCAGACGCATCAAACACTCGGGAATGTTCTCGATGTATATCCGGAAAGATTTCCGGGAAGAAGGTGTCGGGTCAATGCTTCTGGAAGAGCTGATCAAATGGGCGGAAGTCCATCCTCTTATCGAGAAACTCACGCTTGCAGTTTTTTCAACAAACACGAGAGCAAGAGCCATGTATGAAAAGTTCGGATTCATAATCGAAGGCAATTGCCCTCGTGACATAAAACTTTCGGACGGCTCTTATATGGACAGCATACTAATGTACAGGTTTGTGAAGTGAGTTTATCTGTACATAAACTCCAGCGGACCTTTCGGATCTATCATTGCAGTCATTTCTGAAAGAGCAACAGACACAGTCTGAATACCCATCACATATGGTCCTGCCTGATATGGATTAAAGATGATAACAAGACTGTCATTGTTCACATACCAGTTACGATAATTCTCATCCTTTGCTGAAGCACCTTCTACAATCATGTCATCAATATTATCATAACCCTCTTTAACTGCATGCTCGCGGAGTTTTGTGATGCAGTAGTTCGATATGAAGTTCAGATATCCGGAATCTTTTCTGAAGAGTTTGCCTAGCGAATCAATTTCTCCGTAAGCAATTGTACTGTAATTAAAAGTAGTAACAGTTGTCATTGGGTGAGCTGCGCCGGAATAGTAGCTGAACTTAGTTATCCTCGCCGAGAAAAGTGTTCCTCCCGTAACATCCGCCTCGCTTGTGATATCAAGCTGACTGCCGTTTCCGTTAACTGATTTATTCTCGAGTTCATTGACTCCTGTTTCAAAATCCGAGATCATACCGTTCACAGTTCCTTCAACTTCTGCATTGATGTCAGATGCAATTCCTCTCACTCCCATCAATGCATCGGGTCCGAAGTCAACTTGCGGAAAAGAAGCCTTTATCTCTGAATGAAGAGACTTGCTTTCTTTTGTAATTTCTTTGTAAGTAATGTTCATGTTCTGTGCATAGCAGATGCTTGTCGCTGCAATTATGACCAGAATGGCAAATAGTCTTTTCATTGTCAGGAATAATTTGTTGAAATCTACAAAAGTTAATTTTCATTTGCCTCACAGAATTTAGTTCGATGTCTTTGTGCAAAAGAAAAAGTACCTGATGTTCAAGTCCACTTTTTAGAAAAGAAATAATACTCGGAATTAGTTAATCGTCATCTGTCACTATTTCACAACTGCCATTCTCCTTGATGCAACAACAGCTCCGTCAACATGAAGCGAATAAGAATATACTCCGCTCGAAAGATTGGCGGCGCTGAATGTTACTTCGTATGTTCCTGCACTCTGCCTTGAGTTCACAAGTTCAGAAACTTGTCTTCCAACTATATCATGAACACTTAATACTACATCACTTTGTCTCTTCAGTTTATAATTGATGATCGTATTTGGGTTGAACGGATTCGGATAGTTCTGTTTCAACTCAAAATCATCCGGAACAATGCTGCTTATCTGTGTAAGGCCAACGATACTGTCCCTCGAGAACTTATAAATTCTTGCGCCTGCACCGTATGCAAGTGTATCACTGATTACCCTTATTCTGTTAAGGTTATAACCCCATGGATCACTGTTCCATGTGTTGCCGCCATCAGTTGTTTTGTATGTATTGAAGAACCATCCTCCAAGCCATCCTGTGTTTGCATTAATGAATCCGATTCCTTCTTCATCTGCCACTGTATTAAGAAAGGTTTTTTCCTCCCATGTTTCGCCGCCGTTTGTAGTCTTGTAAAAATATACAGGCGAGCCGGAGTTCTTTTCAAGCGATACATAACCGTTCATCCTGTCCGGGAAAGAGATTTTCCAGCACCACTGTCCTCTCGGAGGAGTCGTGGCGCGATTCACCCATGTTTCTCCGCCGTCTGATGTGAACAGGATCGCACCGCTTCTGTTTCCAAATGTACTTCCTATTCCGCCCACAACAAATCCGGAATCTTTGTTGAAGAAATGACAGTCTATCAAAGTTGTAATGTAAGGATTAAGATTTTTTACAGTCCAGTTCACTCCGCCGTTTGTCGTCTTGAAGAATCTTGCGGGGCCGTAATACCTTCCGCATCCGTAAACAATGTCTTTGCTCACAACACTGATTCCGCAAACACCAAGTGAATCCACTAAACTCGAAGTAATAACTTTTTCCCAATTCTCTCCGCCGTTAACCGTTCTGTACATTACCGTTCCCGGCCATTTCAATGTTCCGAGCCAGCCGTGAAGAGAATCTGCAAATCCAATACTTCTCAGACCGCCAAAACTTGTATCGGTGAACTTTGCCCAGGATACGCCTCCGTCTTTCGTTCTGAACACATCGTTCACAGACTGGCTTCCTGAACTGTAGCTAATAATTACCCAACCGGTTTTTGCATTAATGAAACTCAAGTCTTCATACCTCAGGTTCACTGTGTTTGGAATTGTAGGCACAGATCTCCACCGCAGATTATTTTGTGATTGGCTTGTACCAGGAAGAATCAAAAGAATTATCATTGCACAAGACACTACTATAAACCTCTTCATAACGTTTACTCCTTTTGAATTTTATACTTGTGATTGATTGCATGAGCACATAGGGAGGAAGTTCATGAACTCTGTTCTGATCTTAATTCGTGCAATTCTATTGTATTGATATATACTTTCTTAATCAATACTAATTTAGCTGATGA